>LADO01000051.1 GCA_000961595.1 Peptococcaceae bacterium BRH_c4b | reverse complement strand
TGCTCTCTGCCTACATGTATTCATACTCTGGCCGACACCTCCATTCAATACCTCGGTGGTGTAGTTGTAAACAAGAGTTCTCAGAGATTTATTCGCGAAGACACCTGGTACGGATATCTGGGAGATGCAGGTGCGAAACAACAAGACGGCATTTACTACATCATTTATGATGATGCTATAAGATCAAGAGCTAAAAAAGATTTCCCCACCTGGCTCAGACATAAGGAGTTCAAAGCAGACACCATTGAAGGACTGGCCAAAGAACTTAAGCTGGATCCCGAAGCTCTCAAGGCAACAATGGACAATTATAATAAGATGGCCGCTGCCGGAAAAGACACTGAATGTGGAAGAACAACTCTCGATGGAAACTTTGGAAGTCCTATTACCGTTGAAAAGGGTCCCTTCTATGGTATGGAATGCAAGCCCTCCACAACCTCCTTTAAAGGCGGCGTAAGAATAGATACTTCAAACAGAGTTCTGGATTGGGACGGCTATGTAATTCCGAGACTTTATGCCGCGGGAGAGGTATCCGGAGGTTACTTTGGAAAAGGCGGATACATCTGGGGAACAATGACAGTTATGTCAATGACCTGTGGTGCGATAGCCGCTAACGATGCTCATAAGAACAAACCAATGTAAGAACTTGGGTGTATGAAGAACGGAAACTGTTTGTTTGCAAAGCAAATATTCAATTAACTGGGAATGTATTCAGGTGTGTTGCACCGACATGCTCTAATTGCAGAGTATGTATAATAACATGTCCTGATGAAGCCATTGATTTATTTGCTAGTCTGTTATGTGGTAAAGGAAGATGCAAGGGTATCCTAAAAGCTGCTCCTCTCCACTAACATCTGTGATTAAAAAGGAGAATGATAAAATGAGAAGAGATATTGAATTCACCAGCAATGGGGAGAAATGCCGCGGGTGGCTTATTACACCCGACGAGGGGAAGGGGCCATTCCCAATAGTAATTATGGCTGGTGGTTGGTGTTACGTAAAGGAAATAGTCATGCCTAATTATGCCGAGTATTTTGTGCGTAATGGTTTTGCAGCGTTATTATTTGATTACCGCAACTTCGGTGTTAGCGACGGCAGCTTGAGGCAGCATCTTAACCCTTGGTGGCAAATTGAAGATTACAGAAATGCTATAAGTTTTGCAGAAAAACTACCTGAGGTGGATTCAGAGCGTATTGCTGTGTGGGGAATTTCATACAGCGGTGGCCATGTTCTGATAGTAGGGGCTTTAGATCCCAGAGTCAAAGCTATAATATCAACCATTCCTGTTGTTGATGGCTATGTTAACATGAATCGTTCACACGGAGAAAGGAGGTTTGAAGATCTCCAGGAATTTCTGCTAAAAGACAGGAGAAATAGGTTTGAAAATGAAAGCAACAGAGGTTATATGCCGTTTTCTTCAACCAAACCAGAAGATGAGCTCAGTGTGTGGCCTTACCCGGAAATAGGGGAGGTCTTTATGGAACACAAAAGAAAGGTAGCCCATCTGCATGAGCATTGGAACACAATAGAGTCTTTGGAACTTTTACTGACTTACACAGTATTTCCCTATGTGCATAGAATTGTAGATACTCCTACAATGATGGTTGCGGCTGAAGGTGATAATATCACACTGTGGGATCTTGAAATTGAAGCCTTCCGTCAAATCAAATCTCAGCGGAAAAAACTTTTTGTCATTCCAAAGACAACTCATATGACCCTTTATCAAGACATGACAAAGCTCGAGATAGTAGCAAGTGAGCAAACAGCATTTCTAAGTGAGTGGTTAATGAAACCATATAAATAAACCCGCTAAATTCCACTATTTATGTAGTCTATATCCTGTACTGGGATTTTTATTAAATTTATTGATTTTTTAGCATAAGAAATCACGGATCCAGGGAATACAGTATTTTAAAAGAGAGTTAAACAAGTATCCAAAGTGCTGTTTAAGGCCCATCAAAGTAGATAAACAGTCGGGACGCATAGATGAGTGAAGTTGTCCTGTCAACTCGATCGCCTGATAGGGTTCGACCGGGAAGTGAGGGGGGTTTTCGATGGATTGCCCCCTCTTTTCATTCCCATCTCCTGGGCAAACCAATCTGACAAACTCCTGCAGTTGATACGCGTTTGCATTAAAGGTTGATGGAGCGACGGATGAGGTGAAAAGTCTCACGTCTGGTGCGAAGCGGGGGGAAAGTGCGGTGTAAAATGAATAAGTGTTTCAATTGTGGCTCATTGAGTCAATATTGGTTCAGTATGTTTTTGGTTTTTTATTGGGATAAAGGTTAAATTGCTTCAATATTGACTCATTATATAATTTTGACACTTTGTTTTTGTCGCAATTAATAAATTATTTAAAATGGTACAACACTTGCAATATATAGTATCGTCAGAATAATTAATTGTGATCCAGACTACATACGGTGGAGGAATGTCAGATGTTAATTAAGGATCTTTTTAAGAAGGCAGGAATTAATAAGCTAGATGATCCGGTTATCATTGAAGGGGACCACAACATTAAGTACAGTGAGCTTTATGACCAGGTCAACAGGTTAAGCAACGGACTAAAAAGCCTGGGAGTGAAAGCAGGTAGCAAGGTATCCTTGTACCTGCCCAATTCCAGCGAATTTGCAATTGGCTACTATGCTGTACAGCAACTTGGCGCGGTGGTGGTGCCCATAAATGTACTTTTGAGGGCTGAAGAAATTAAATATATAACACGGCATTCCGATTCAGAGTTGGTTATCACGAATCAAGAACACTACCCCGAAATGAAAAAAGGTATAGCTGGTTTAGAAAGTTTAAAACATGTGATCGTTTCGGGTATGAACGGTGAAGAAATAATAAACTTTGAAGGGCTAATTTCATCATCGGCTAATTCACCGGTAGAAGCAGAAATCACTGATGATGATGTAGCGGTGATTATCTATACTTCGGGTACTACCGGCAGGCCCAAGGGAGCCATGTTGACTCAGAATAATATTTGTTCCAATGTGATGACCTGGAATGAAATAATGCGGGGTATCCCAGAAGAAAAAATGATTGCGGTATTACCCCTGGCACACATTTTTGGCCAGACCTGTGTTATGAATACCTGTATTTATAATGGCGGAACGCTCATAATACATTCGCGGTTCGATGCCGTGGAAATATTAAAATCTATTCAGGACAACAAAGCTACGGTGTTTGCAGGGGTTCCAACCATGTATTCATATATTATCAACCACCCGGACGCGTTAAAGTTCGATACCAGCAGCCTGCGCCTCTGTGTGTCCGGCGGGGCGCCCATACCGGTGGAGGTTCTCACTAAATTTGAGAGCATGTATAAATGTATCGTCCTTGAAGGATACGGATTGTCTGAAACATCCCCTGTGAACGTGTTCAATACCATTGAAGGTCCCCGTAAGCCTGCTTCCACGGGTATAGCCATTGATCGTGTGGAGGTAAAAATATTTGATGAGCAGGATAACGAAGTGCCCACAGGCACAGCGGGTGAAATAGTTGTCAAGGGACCCAATGTTATGAAGGGTTACTATAAAGACCCTGAAGCCACAGCCCTGGCCTTGCGGAGTGGCTGGTTCCATACCGGGGACATGGCTTACAAGGATGAAGATAGCCATGTATTCATTGTGGATCGTAAAAAAGACATGATCCTCAAGAGTGGTTACAATGTTTACCCGCGGGAAGTTGAAGAAGTGTTTTATACAAACCCCAAGGTGGCAGGGGTTGCAGTTATTGGTGTGCCTGATGAACTTAAGGGGGAGGAAGTAAAGGCTTTCGTGGTGCTCAAAGAGGGACAGACAGCTACCGAGGAGGAATTAAGGCAGTATTGCAGGTCTAAGATAGCCCCGTATAAGACACCCCGCTACGTGCAGTTTTTGGATGCGTTGCCTATGGGGTCAACGGGCAAAATTTTGCGGCGGCAGTTACGTGATATTGAATTATCCAGAACTAAAAGTGAGGTGGCCGGTAGTGAAGCTTAAAGATAAGGTAGCGCTGGTAACAGGCGGTAGCAGGGGCATTGGCAGGGCGATCTGTCTTGCCTTTGCGGCCCAGGGAGCGGTAGTGGCAGTGAATGCCACCACTTTTGAGGGGGCTGATAAAACAGCGGAGGAAATCCGCCGGCAGGGAGGCCGCTCCATAGCAATAAAAGCCAACGTCGCCGATCCGCAGGATGTCAATGCAATGGTCGAAAAGGTATTCTCCGAACTCGGACGGTTGGATATATTGGTAAACAATGCCGGGATTTCCATGGCCAAACCTTCGGCGGAAATTTCCCTGGAAGACTGGAATCGCGCCATAGATATAGATTTAAACGGAGTATTTTACTGCAGTCAGGTTGCAGGAAGGCAGATGCTAAAACAAAACAGCGGTAATATCATTAACATGTCTTCAATGTACGGCATGGTGGTGGCCCCTGGCCGGGCAGCGTATTCCACCAGTAAGGGCGGTATCAACGCCATGACCAAGGTATTGGGAGTGGAGTGGGCCAAGAATAATATCAGGGTAAACGCCATTTGCCCGGGCTATATTATGACGGAATTGGTGACAGATCTTATCGGCCAGGGAATTCTTGATGAATCAAAACTTAATGGACGCTGTCCCATGGGCCGGCTGGGAAATGTTGATGAAGTAGCGAGAGTAGCTGTATTTTTGGCTTCCAATGAGTCGAGCTATATAACCGGCCAGACCATCGTGGTAGACGGCGGCTGGTCGGTTTATGGTTATATTACAAGTTAAGAAGAATGGAGGGTACAAATATGGAAGTTGAAACCATCGCCATTATAGGAGCCGGCCTTATGGGTTCGGGTATAGCTCAGGTGGCGGCCCAGGCAGGTTATAAGGTAAACATACTTGATATCAGCCAGGAATTTGTTGACCGGGGGGTGGCAGGTATAAATAAGCTGCTCCAGGGCAAGGTCAATAAGGGAAAATTGTCTGGAGAGGAAAAAGAACAAATTATGGCCCGGATTTACCCGGGAACGGAACTGTTAGCGTGTTCCGAGGCGCAGATGGTTATTGAAGCCGTTCCTGAGAAGATGAACCTGAAAAAGGATATGTTCAGAAAAATAGACTCTTTAACCGATGGTGAAGCTATTTTAGCCACCAATACCTCTTCACTTTCCATTACTGAAATAGCTTCGGTCACAAAGAAACCGCAAAAAGTGGTGGGCATGCATTTCTTCAGTCCTGTTCCGGTGATGAAATTGGTGGAAATAATTCCGGGTATGGCAACTGAAAAACAAGTTAGGGATACTGTTAAAGAAGTGTCTGAGAAAATGGGTAAAACAGTGGTATACGCCAATAACACTCCCGGTTTTATTGTCAACAGGCTGCTGGTCCCCATGATGAATGAAGCGTTTTACCTGCTTATGGAGGGCAATAAAAAGGAAGATATTGACCAGGGCATGTTGCTGGGGGCCAACCATCCCATTGGCCCGCTGCAATTGGCGGACCTGGTGGGAATAGACATACTGCTCCATACCATGGAGTCCCTTTATGAAGGATTTAATGATTCCAAATATCGTCCCTGCCCCCTGCTGAAGGAATATGTGGCGGCAGGTAAACTGGGACGTAAAACAGGAGAGGGGGTTTATTCCTACCAGTAAAGGGTGGGTACTAATATGGAGTACAGCAATATTTTAACTGAAAAAAAGGACTCGGTATTTGTAATTACAATCAATCGACCTGAAGCCTTAAATGCTTTAAATGAAGATACCGTGGGAAAACTGGAACATGCTTTCGACCAGGGCTTAGCCGATCCCGGGGTCAGGGTAATCATGATTACCGGCCAGGGAAATAAAGCTTTTGTGGCAGGGGCGGATATAAACGAAATAAACTCGCTGTCTTCGGTAAAGGCAGCCCAGGATAAAAGTATTCGCGGAATTGACATTTTATTCAAAATAGAGCAGTGTGACAAACCCGTGATTATGGTCATAAACGGTTATGCCCTGGGCGGAGGGTGTGAACTGGCCATGGCCGGGGATATCAGGATTGCATCGGACAATGCTAAGTTTGGGTTGCCGGAAATCAATCTTGGCATTATCCCCGGTTATGGCGGCACCCAGCGTTTACCAAGGCTGGTGGGCATAGGCATGGCCAAGATGATGATTTTTTACGGGATGACAATTGATGCCCAAACGGCATTACAGATAGGGTTGGTGGAAAAAGTGGTTCCCGCGGGGCAACTGATGGAGGAAGCTTTTTCCCTGGCCAACCTTTTGGCGCAAAAACCTCCGGTTGCCCTGGCCATGGCCAAAAGGAGCATTAATGAAGGGCTGGAAGTGGATCTCAAGCGCGGCTGTGCCGTGGAGAGCTCAAATTTTGCCGTGGCCTGCTCGACCGAAGATAGAAGGGAAGGGACCAGGGCCTTTCTGGAAAAAAGAAAACCACAGTTTAAAGGTTATTAATAATTGACTGGTCAAGGAGCGATTAAAAAGATGATAAGACTTACTGAAGAACAAATTATGCTCAGACAAATGACCCGGGAACTGGCGCTGGAAAAGTTCGCTCCCAGGGCGGCTGAAATAGATCAGACAGGAGAATTCCCGTGGGACAATGTAAAACTGCTGGCCGATTATGAGCTGCTGGGGATTAACGTGCCTGAAGAATACGGCGGGGCCGGTTCCGATACTTTAAGCCATGCGATTGCAATAGAGGAGGTGGCCCGGGTCTGCGGCTCAACTTCTGTCATACTGACCACCCAGGCCCTGGCCATAGCCCCGGTATTTCTGGCAGGCACAGACGAGCAAAAAAAGAAATATCTTACTCCCATGGCCAGCGGCAAGGTCCTGGGCGCCTTTGGACTCACCGAGCCCGGTGCCGGTTCGGATGCCTCCCGGATCAGCACCACGGCTGCCAGGGATGGTGATTATTACGTCTTAAACGGTGTCAAGCACTTTATCACCAACGGGGGAGAGGCAGAAATTTACACCATAGTGGCCATGACTGACAAGTCAAAGGGTGTTAAGGGGATCAGTACCTTTTTCGTGGAGAAGGGAACCCCGGGCTTCACTTTTGGCAAGAAAGAAAGCAAAATGGGTATCCGCGGTTCAACAACCAGGGAGCTTATTTTTGAAAACTGCCGGATACCCAAGGAAAACCTCCTGGGCCGGGAGGGAGAGGGCTTTAAAATTGTGATGAAATCAATAGACCATACCCGTACCGGCGTGGCCGCCCAGGCTTTGGGTATCGCCCAGGGGGCTTTGGATGCCGCCCTGGAATATTCCAAGCAAAGAGAACAATTTGGCCAGCCAATCTGTGAATTCCAGGGTATTCAGTTTATGCTGGCCGATATGGCCACCCAGATAGAGGCGGCCCGGGCGCTGGTCTATCAATCCGCCGTGGCCATTGATGATCATGCTGAAGATTTGAGTAAAATATCCGCCATGGCCAAGCTGTTTGCCTCCGATACGGCTATGAAAGTCACCACCGATGCGGTGCAAATTTTCGGTGGATACGGCTATTCCACTGAATATCCGGTAGAACGTTACATGAGAGACGCAAAAATTACCCAAATTTACGAGGGTACCAACCAGATTCAAAGAATTGTTATCGCACGGAGTCTCATAAAGCAGTGATGCTCTTTAGTTAAAGTTGTCTGCTTTTCCCCGCGAAGCTATTTGCTGCTTTGTTGAAAATATTTTAAGGAGTTTTATAAATGAAAGAAAAGCTACTAAAACAAAAAAATAGCGATGATATTGTTGTGATCAGTGCTGTGAGAACTCCCTTCGGGAGGTTTGGAGGGTCTCTTAAAAATATTGACATTTATGATTTAGGCGCTATCGCCATGAAAGAGGCCCTAACAAGAATTAATCTGGAACCGGATAAGATTGATGAAGTATGGTGGGGGATAGGTGACACTACAAACTGCAAAGACCCCTATACGCCTGTGGTGGCAAGACAATCGATGTTAAAAGCGGGTATTCCCCCGGAGAAGCCTTCCTGTACTTTTGACAAAGCCTGTGTTTCCGCTATGTCGGCTGCAAATTATGGTTCCAGGAGCATCAAGCTGAATGAGGCCAGGGTAGTCCTGGTCGGGGGAGCCACAAGCTTTAGCACTGTTCCATATTTGGCAAGAAACCTTAGATGGTCAGGGGTCCGGATTGGGGGATTGAATTTAGAAGACCCCATTTTCCCTCTTGGCTATAAGGACTATGCCCCGGTTGCCGTAGACTCTGGAAATCTGGCTGTTGAATATAATGTATCCAGAGAGGAACAAGATGATTTTGCTTACGAAAGTCATTTAAAATATGGCAAAGCCTATCAAGAAGGTTTTTTCAAAGCCGAAATGATACCCTTCGAATTAAAAGAAAAGGACCAGAAGGGTAACATTATTTCAGAAAAAATGCTGGAGATTGACGAACAATACCGTCCTGATATAGCCAGAGAAGCGCTTGCAAAATTAAAGCCTATATTTGACAACCCTACCTGCACTGCGGGTAATGCACCCGGGATGAATGATGGCTCTACCGCTTTAATTTTAACCACAAGAGGACATGCACAGGAATTAGGGTGTGAACCTGTCTGTACTATTCTTACAATGTCAACAGTCGCCCTGCAACCGCGAATTATGCCTGTGTCGCCCGCTTTTGCGATTAAAAACTGCCTGGATAAATTGAATATAACTATTGATGAAATGGATCTGATTGAAATAAATGAGGCATTTGCCTGTGTGCCATTGATTTCAGCCAAACTTTTAGCAAGTAAAAAATTTGCTAAAGGGAGCTATGATGAAATGGTTGGGTTGGTGTCTTCCAATCCCTTATTAGATACAGATGATAATATGTATCAGGCTATTAAGAAGAAATTAAATGTTAATGGTGGAGCTATAGCCATTGGCCATCCGAACACATCCAGTGGAGCACGTTTAATAATGACCATGGCTTATGAATTGAAGCGGCGTAGTGGCGGCATGGGCGCATGCGCCATTTGTGGGGGGCTGACTCAAGGGGATGCGTGTGTAATTAAAGTGGAATAAAGCCCTTTCGAATTGCCATATAGTGATTGCGATCATCATCAAGAAAGTAAAGAGTGGGGGATAAAGCATGGGCATACCATTTAAACAAATAAAAATTGGCGACAATACTTCCTTATCCAAAACAATAAGTGAGACGGATGTCTATTTGTATGCCGGGAGTACCGGGGACTTTAACCCGGTACACATAAACAAGGAAGCCGCCGCCAGCTCCATTTTTAAGGAGCGAATAGCGCACGGCATGCTGACGTCGGGCCTGATATCGGCTGTAATCGGTTGCCGGCTTCCCGGAGAAGGGACGATATATCTGTCACAAAGCTTGAAATTTACGGCTCCTTCCATAGTTTGCTATCCCTGGGCGAACGGCAATCTGTAAACTGATACAATATCAGGAGGCTATGCAGTTGAAAAAGAAAATCATCAAGGCTTTTTTTGAAAGGGTAAGGGAAGGTTGTTTTACGGTGAAATTCTGGGATGGTGAAGAGGTGGTTTTCGGCAGCGATCCCCCCACGGTCCGGATAATCTTTAAAAAACCTTTGCCTTTGGGATTTGATTTGGAGGATCCTGTGTTATCTTTCGGAGAAGCCTACATGGATGAAATTTTTAACTTTGAAGGCGATCTGGAGGATATTATTCGTATGGCCCTGGCCAGCCAAGATGATCTTTTATCAGGGGGATTGGGAGGGAAAATAGCGACTGGAGCATTAAAAACTATTAACAGGGTTGCCGTTTTAGTAAAGCAAAAGGAAAATATACAGCACCATTACGATTTGGGGAACGACTTCTTCTCCCTTTGGTTGGATGATACTATGAGTTATTCCTGTGCTTATTTTAAAACCCCGGAGGATTCACTATATCAGGCCCAATTGCAAAAAAATGATTTGATATTAAAAAAGCTATGTCTTTCCCCGGGGCAACAGCTTTTAGATATAGGCAGCGGATGGGGTTGGCTGGTTATTCGGGCGGCGCAAAAATATCGGGTAAAGGCCACGGGAATAACCATCAGCACAGAACAATATCTGGCTTCCCGGGAGCGCGTAAAAACTCTGGGTCTGGAGGATTTGGTGAGGATAGAGCTAATTGATTATTTGGAATTTGAGAGTAAAGAACAGTTTGACAGAATAGTTAGTGTGGGTATGTATGAGCATGTAGGTGAGCTTAAGGGAGACAATCTGGCTTTTGCCGGAATACAACTTTCACCTGTTGCATGTGGAGAGCTTAAGACTGCATTACGCTATAACTCTAGACCGCTGGCATGAAAATTTTCAGCGGCATCAAAGCCAGGTAGAAGAAATGTTTGGTCGACGTTTTGTCCGTATGTGGGGGTTGTATTTAAAAAGTTGCGCTGCTTCTTTTAGAGTGTCTGGTTTAAATATTCACCAGATTCTTTTTTCCTGGAGTTTAAATAACGATTTACCCTTGACTTTAGCAGGGTTATACGATTAATAGAATTATGGCTTAGAGTATAAAAATAAATTGTTAAAGCTACCACATTCTTAAATATATGGTATAATTATACTTGATGTAATTTTCAAAATAATGAATAATTTAAAACTTGACTCTTGGTGCGACCAAGCCTAGATTGTCATTTCCTTTCCTCCCGTACACTGCTAGATGTCCACCTACAGTGTACAGGTTAGTTTGATCGGGTGCTCAACTTTTCGCTGATCAAAGGGCTAAAATTGGTACACTTTTAGTTTAGCAAATACAAAGGACATATATTCCTAAGGACGGGAAAAGCAAGAGACCGCTAGGTATACCTTCTTATGAGGATAAAATCGTTCAACCTGGGCTGAATAAAATCCTACAGGCCATTTACGAACAGGACTTTCTTGACTTTTCTTATGGTTTCAGACCGGGCAAAAGTTGTCACGACGCATTAAAAGCTTTAAATCGTTTTATGATCAAGAACCTCAACAATTTTTGCTTCTGACAGATGCAGGAAATCTCATGATTTGGAATTTCCAAAAATTTTGAAAATTATGATATTTAACCGAATATTTTCATGGTAAATAGATGACATAAAACATCCCTTTCTTTTAGTGAGTTAGTTAACTAGGGTATTTTATTGTTTTTTGTCGAAAAAGCCAATAAAATCAAGCTTCAGAGCTAATTTTCATATAAGAAAGTTGAGTTAATAATTGATTGGGAGTGATGGAAAGTGTTAGTACAGGACATTGTTACTGAGGCTAAGATTGTTTTGTCTCCTGACACACCGATTAATGTAGCTCTGAAAAAGTGCATTGATAAAGACATTTATATAGCACCGATAGTAGATTTAAATAAGTTTTATGGGGTGTTCAAAATATCTTCCGCCTTCAATTTAGAGACAACAAAATTTAAAAAGAAGGTAAAGGATGTGATGGACTCATATTGTCCCATTGTGTTGAAGGATACGCTGGTTTCAGATATACCTAGAAATTTTTGTTTACTTCTTCCTGTAATTGATCATGATAGTAATTACCTTGGCATAATTTCCACCGCGGATATCCTGAACTCTTTTGAGGAAAGTATACAATACAGCATATCCAGTCTCCGCTCGCTTATCGATTCCACCAATAACGGCATTATAGCAATAAACAAACACGGTGTTATAACTATTTTTAATACAGCGGCCAAGCGTATACTGGGAATTGGGGACATTAATGTTGTAGGTAAACACATAGTTGATGTTGTTCCCAAAACCAGGCTTCCCTGGATATTAAAAACAGGTAAGCCCGAATTTAACGTGAAGAAAGAGTTTGAACCGGACATAAAGCTTTTAGCCAACTATTCCCCTATTTTAAATAATTGTGAATTGATAGGCGCTGTGGCAGTATTTCAGGATTTCAGCGAATTGGAAAGTATCTCCGAAGAGTTGAACAGGGTAAAAATTTTAAACAAACAATTGGACGCAATTATCAATTCATCATATGACGGCATATGGATTACTGACCATGAAGGAAAAACTTTAAAGGTAAACGATGCTATTGAAAGGATAACGGGATTGACCAGGGACGAATGTATTGGCCGATATATGAGGGATATGGAACTTGAAGGTACTGTTGACGAGTCGGTGACAATAAGAGTTTTAAAGGAAAAGAAATCAGTTACGTTGGTTCAAAACGTGAGTACCGGCAGGCAAACCATAGTTACCGGGAACCCTGTTTTTGATGATGCGGGTAACATCATTTATGTTGTAACTAACGTAAGGGATATTACAGAACTTAGCAAGCTGAAAGAAAATTTAATTCGAGCCAAGGATTTAACCAGCCGGTATAAGAATGAGATCAATGAATTAAGGTTGAAATTGGTACAACAGGAGGATATAATTGCCCGCAGCAAATTGATGCAAAATGTTCTAGATTTGGTTTCCAAGGTATCCACGGTGGATTCTACTGTTTTAATAACAGGTGAGTCCGGTGTAGGTAAAGAGGTTGTGGCCAAGTTGATACACCGGCTCAGCCCCAGGAGTGAACAGGGAAGGTTTGTTTCAATTAACTGTGGAGCCATTCCGGCCAACCTTTTGGAATCCGAGTTATTTGGTTATGAGAAAGGAGCTTTTACCGGAGCTAATAAAGAAGGTAAGCCTGGGTTATTTGAAATAGCAGATAACGGGTCCCTCTTTTTGGATGAGCTGTCCGAATTACCACTGGAAATGCAGGTTAAGCTTTTGAGGGTGTTGCAAGAACAGGAGGTAATGAGGATTGGAGGGGTGAAAACAGTAAATGTGGATGTAAGGATTATTGCAGCCACCAATAAAAACCTTTTCAATCTTACCCATGAGGGAAAATTCCGTGAAGATTTATATTACCGATTGAATGTAATCCCAATTGATATTCCGCCGCTGAGGGAAAGGCCGGAAGATATTTCAGCCCTCATCAGTCATTATCTTTATAAATTAAATAATAAATTTAAAACTAAAAAGATTTTTTCCTTGGAAACAGTTGACTATTTATTAGAGTATTCCTGGCCCGGCAATGTACGGGAGCTTATTAACATATTAGAAAGAATAATTATTACCACGTATGGTGATTTAATTACTTTTTCAGACTTACCGGCACATATTAAAACTTCGACGCCGGTAAGTGGAGCAACAAAGAAGCGTGAAAGTATGCCTCTCAAGGAAGCCTTGGAACAATATGAGCGTGAAATTATTGCATCGGCCATGGAAGTGTACGGTAGTACCAGAAAAGCGGCCATGATCCTTGGAATTAGTCAGTCCACGGTTTCCCGCCGGTTTAGGAAATTGATTTCCAATTAACGCTCTAATAGTTATCTCCCAAAAAAGACCGTCTTAGGGGTCACTGGATAATTCGGGATAAAGTGTACGTAAGAGATTTTCAATATAAGAATAACCAGCTTTCCAGCGTTAAGAAGGCTGGCTTTTTTATGTTCTATATTTAGTGCGCTACCCCGTTATTGGCTGATTAATAAATGCGTCACAGATGCGGGATGGACTCAGCAAATCTATGTATTTATTAAGGGATACAAAAAATGTGATTCAGAAGAGACTCAAATACGTTGTTTCAGGTGACTAATTATTCTTAATATTCCAACGTATTCTGTTTGGCATAACATTTGCGATGCAGTATATGCATTATAAAATAATGCCAGAAGATTGAGTCCAAAATGGCGGAATCCATGAGTAGAGAAAAGAACAAGGCTTCCGAGGATTAAATCGTAGTACTAAAACTCTGAAGTAGCACCTAATCTTTCACGTATCGTTCCAATTCGAGCACCGTATAAAGGGTCTCCTGAACCTTATCCATATCTGTAAGCATCGTAATTTGGGGAACGGGTTTCTTGGAACGTCTTGTTGAGCCGTATTCTAAATCTCCGGAATCTCCCGGGAGAGGGCGATAAAACTGGAGGAGGTGGCCGTGTGAAGGAGCAACCAGTCAAGATCGGTCCGGCAGATCTGCATAAAGATTTGGCATCCGGCGATACAGCAGGATTGAATATATTAGATGCAGTAATAAAAGCAGCTCCCGTTTTTCAGCAACTTTTTCCCATTGACTGTATGATTGGCGTTGCAGACAGGGAAAAAAATTTAATCCGCCAATTCAACGGGAAGGAAATGAAAGTAGATAATTTTGAGGAGGTGATTGGGAAACCGCTGCCCGAGGGAGACGTCATCCACCAAGCCATGAAGACGAGAAAAATAGCCCGTGTCGAGCAGCCGAAAGAAGTTTTTGGATATGCCTTCAAAGGTAGTGGTTTAGTGCTGCTGGATGAGAGAGGCAGTGTTGTCGGCGGCGTCGGACTGGGCGTGAGCCTGGCCAACCAGGAAATACTCATCGGCACTGCCAATTCGGTCTCAGGATTATCCCAGGAGATTTCGTCCAACACCGAAGAGTTGGCTGCGTCGGCATCCGAACTTGCTCATCAGCAGGAAACCCTCCAGGCGCTGAGCATCGAAGTGCTTGAACAGGTGAGGAAAACCGATACCATTTTGAACTTTATCAGTGAAGTAGCGGCAAACTCCAACCTATTGGGACTCAACGCCGCTATTGAAGCAGCCCGGGCCGGCGAGCAGGGCCGGGGTTTTTCAGTAGTGGCTGACGAGATCCGTAAAATGTCCGTCAACAGTGCCAATTCAGTCAAGGAAATCAAAGTAATCCTTGGATCCATAGGTCAAAAGGTAGAGCAGATAGCCGAAAAAATAAACGATTTTTCAGATATTTCCCAGCAACTGTCGTCTGCCACTGAAGATATCGCCGGATCCATGCAGCAGTTGGCCAACTCTGCCGGAAAAATAATGCAGGTGGCAAGAATTTTATAGGATCTTGTGGTACTTACCAGACTGATTCATATATGCTGCAACAATGCAGGATAGACTCTGTGGGATTCTTTTATTTACTTAGAGTTATAAAAAATGTGATTCAGGAGAGATTCAAACACTCTTTTAGATGACAGAAAATTCACAAATTTACAATTCATTTTAATTGGCATAATATTTGCGAAATAAATTGCCAGGTTCAAAGGTTCAGTAATTAGTCCAAGTTCAATAGAACTGTCAACAAAGCAGCGGACAAAACTTCTGGATACCTTTAAGCACGGACCGGGAAAGGTTCACGACCCTCTAAAGCTAGTTCAACAAGCTTACTCACGATTTCAGGATATTTTACTGATTTAGAGTATTGTCAAATATATTTCACACTTTATCAAAATTGGGGTAAAAAAGCCCTCCTTTGAGAGCTTAAAAACAGTAAGTAGGACTTTCCGATAATGAAGGAGTGATAAATAGGTATAATTTAATAATAGCTATGCATTGGACAGCCCGTGTAAGCCGGAAATGACACTGAATGTGGAAGAACCACTCTTGATGGAAACTTCGGAAGTCCTATTCCCGTTGAAAAGGGTCCCTTCTATGGTATGGAATGCAAGCCCTCCACAACCTCCTTTAAAGGCGGCGTAAGAATAGATACTTCAAACAGAGTTCTGGATTGGGACGGCTATATAATTCCGAGACTTTATGCTGCAGGAGAGGTATCCGGAGGTTACTTTGGAAAAGGCGGATACATCTGGGGAACAATGACAGTTATGTCAATGACCTGTGGTGCGATAGCCGCTAACGATGCTCATAAGAACAAACCAATGTAAGAACTTGGGTGTGTAAGGATAATCTCAGATATTCAGAAAACAATAGCAGTTGACCGTATAAATACATAAGAGGCTGTGGTTTATGCGTAGACGCGTGTACCTGTAGACTGATTGAAATGAATGGAGATTCTTATGAAATAGGCTAGGAGAAGCCAACGTTGAATGTTATTGCAAACAAACAGTGTCAAGAAAGAGGAGGATGTAAACATAATGGCAACAAAAGAAGAATGGGGCTCTTATGAATGGAAAGCGGTAGCAATCCTTGCTGTAACTTTCGGTATACTTAGCTTCGATCGATGGCTCATTGCTCCGTTATTTCCTGTAATTATGAAAGATCTTAATTTGAACTATCAACACTTAGGAAATCTGAACGGCATTCTTGCGGTAACTTGGGGTATAGCCTCTGTGATTCTAGGTGGACTCTCAGACAAATTTGGCAGAAGAAAAGTAATAATTCCTGCGGTAATAGGATTCTCCATTTTCTCTGCTTTTTGCGGATTTGCTACAGCTTTTGTTGGTTTGTTAATTGTTCGCGCACTCATGGGCTTTGTCGAGGGGGGCTTTACTCCAACTGCTATAGCCGCAACTCATGAGGCATCAAAAGAGTCTCGAATAGGCTTAAATATAGGTATACAACAATGTACTTTTGCTTTAATTGGTCTTGGGCTTGGTCCTATCATTGTTACACAATTATTGAAGGTGGTTCCAACCTGGCACTATGTGTTTTATTTCTCCTGCATTCCTGGGTTAATAGTCGCATATATACTTTACAAGGTGATACGTGACCCCGAGTATATCCAGGTCCAAAAAACTGAGGAGAAGCAAGCATGGAGTGAAGTCTTTAAATATAGAAATGTTATACTGAATATGTTAGCTTTACTTGGCATAATGTCTTACTTTTTCGTTATCGCAGGTATGATACCAAATTATTTAACAGATTACTTAAAATTATCCATTCCTGAGATGGGATTTGTTGCATCAGCTGTAGGCTTTGGTGGATGTGTGGGGGCTTTGGGTATTCCTGCAATCTCTGATCGAATCGGGAGGAAACCTGCTGTATTAATTTTCTTTATCATTGGTATCATTGCTGTGGTGGCTTTAATAAATACAGGTCGCAATCCCGGTGCGTTATTTGTGCTTTTGTTTATCGTTGCCGCCTGTGGCTTTGGAAACTTAATAATGAACACAGCCATCATTTCAAGTGAGTCAGTGCCAGCAACTCTTAAAGCATCGGCATCTGGAATTCCAATCGGCGCCGGAGAGATTTTTGGTGGTGGGATAGCGCCCGTTATTGCTGGATATGTTGCTAATCACTACGGAATTCAATATATTTTATACATTGCGATAATCGGATTTGTTTTTAGTGCAATTGTTTCATTATTCTTAAAGGAAACTGCACCAATTAAGGTAGGTCAAACAAAAGCACTAAATGAAAATGAAGCTGTTTAACCTATAAAAACGAGAAAAGTTTGAATAAAAAAAGTATCATTCCTCTGTTAATTATATTAATTCTATTGAGGTAGTGGTAATAAGGATTCCACCTGTTGTTAATACCGCTATGTACTGTATTTTCGGATCTGAAAGTGAATGAACTATTCTCAATCGCCACCGACACAGTCGGGGGCGATTGGCATATAGAGCTGCCTGGCTGAAGGATAACAAACTCCCTTACAGTAAGAAAGCTGCCATGGCAAAAGTATTTGCCTCTGAAGCGGCCATGTGGGTTACCACCAAGGCGGTACGAATTTTCGGCGGTTACGGCTACACCAGGGAATACCCGGTAGAACGCATGATGCGAGATGCCAAAATTACAGAGATATATGAGGGCACCAGCGAAGTACAGCGCATGGTAATTGCCGCCAGTATTTTAAAATAGAGACAGGTGTGACGGGAGGAAGACAATGAAAATTGTTGTTTTAATGAAACAAGTATTTGATACCGAGGCCAAGATAACCCTTGACGGCATCGGCCTTGACGCAGCTCAGGTTGCTCCCAAGGTCAAAGCCCTGAATTTCTTTATGCCCGCTGCCAGGGCAGCCGGTAAAATCGTTCCCGGCGAACCGTCTGAGGCTGCCCGTGTTAAGTGCGGGCCGCAAGGCAGCCGACGCCCTGGGCGAGGAGCTTTGTGCCGTTCTGATGGGCAAGGGAGTCGGCAGCCTGGCGGGAAAACTGGGAGAATACGGTGCAGACAAGGTATATGTAGTGGATGCGGATGCGCTGGAAAACTACACCACTGATGCCTACACCAATGTATTAGCTGATCTGGCCAAAGAGCATCAGCCTACAGTCATCTTGCTGGCCTGCTCCGTGGCCGGCCGCGACTTGGCAGCGCAGGTGGCGCAGCGTTTGGGCACCGGCCTAATGACTGACTGCACAGACATAGCCATGGAAGACGGGCAACTGGTTTTTACACGTCCCATATATGCCGGCAAAGCTTTCGTCAAGGCTGCCTGTCCCCAGACCCGCCCTGTAATGGCCACCATCCGCCCCAACGTGCTGGCGGCTGATGCGCCCCGGGCCGGACGCGCAGCTGAAACAGTAACGGTAAGCGAAGCAAGTAGGGACGGTTCTTGTCTTGCCAGACAAAACATGGAAATTAGAACTGGTCGCTATTCACGTCTCAAATGGATTGCGGTGTTGAAGAAACAGGCGGTCAGACAGAAACGCAACTAACTGGGGACGGTGGCCAGTTCCAAAGATATTGTACCGAGTCAGAATTATCTTTTTGATATAATGTGCTTATATGACACTTAAAAGGAGAGAGACGTTTTGTTTAATGAAGTTTTGCCGAATCTGTATAGAATAGAGGTTCCCCTGCCCAACAATCCACTTAAAGCCCTTAATTCTTATGTTTTTAAAGCTCCTGGGAAAAATCTGATTATTGATACCGGAATGAACCGGGAGGAGTGCTCAAAGGTTATATTTTCGGCTTTGCAGGAACTTAAAGTGGATTTGGAAAAAACGGACTTTTTTATTACCCATATGCATGCAGACCATTCAGGTCTTGTAGCAGCCCTTGCTACAGATGCATCGAAAGTATATTGCAGCCAGCCGGATGCCGATATAATCTCGTCCGGTGGTTTATGGGATACTGTTCTCAAGGGTGCCTGTGAGAATGGTTTTCCAGAGAAAGAACTCCAAATTGCCCTGGAAAAACATCCCGGCTACAAATATGCTTCCAAAGGAGGTATAAAATTTTGCATTGTAAATAATGGCGATGTTATAACCATTGGGGATTATCATTTCGAGTGCGTGGAAACCCCCGGCCACACTATGGGCCATATGTGTCTCTACGATCCGGTAAAAAAGATACTGCTATCCGGAGATCATATTCTTGAAGATATAACCCCCAATATTTCACTGTTCACGTCTGAAGAAGGCAATCCACTTCAGGATTACCTGGAAAGTTTGGATAAAATTTATAACCTTGATATTGAGCTAGTATTACCCGGTCACAGGAGAGTTTTTACAAATTCCAAGGAAAGAATTAATCAACTCAAACACCACCATCAGGAAAGGGTTGATGAAATTTTTTTCATTTTAAAAAATGGCGAAGCCAATGCTTATACTATAGCCTCGCAAATGAGCTGGGATATAGATTGCTCTTCATGGGAGCAATTTCCCATCCCCCAGAAATGGTTTGCCACCGGGGAGGCCATTGCCCATTTAAGGTATCTTGAGGAAGATGGTAAGATAAAAAGGGAAACTAAAGACGGAATTAATATATTCTATATTGATCATTTTGAACAAGAAAAACACAAAAGGTAATAACAGCAACTGGTTTTATAACTGTTTGATAATTAAAACTGGGTAAGGACAAAAAGGACAACCGGTAATGGCCAAGATAGTTTTTGTCCGGGATAGAAACAGATCCAGTAAATGGCTGGCTTTGCTTCCTACAGATACAACACTAAACGACGAAGAAATAATCCGCATTTACGGTAAACACTGGGATATAGAGGTCTTTTTCAAAATGACCAAATCCCATTTAGCACTTACCAAAGAATTCCGGGGCCGTTCTTATGACGCCTTGGTGGTGCATACTACCATTCTGCCGGTACATGATGCTTGCACTGGAAAGCAGGAATAGCCGCGATCCTAGAACCCTGGGTCACTTGTTTCCCTGCAAATCAAAATTAAGAACCTTAACATCAGAAGTATATGATTTATGCGAATATTTTTTCACACCAACCATGAAATAGTTTTCGCATTAGCTTAATGCTTATTTAAAAAGACTATAGCCAACCAATATTAGGAAACCGGTAAAAAAGCCGGTTTCTTTTATGTTTTAACCTCATGATACACATTCTTGAAGCTGCCATACAACAACCCCGCCCTTTCCTCCAGGTTTAATATACGGTATCAATTTTGCAAGTTAAGATTGTGGAAGTTGTTTGGGCGGAATTGGAAAAGGCTTTGCGTCACGGAAGATCAAAAGGAGGGTGCCAGGACTTTCTTAGCTAAGGAAAAGCCACGGTTTCATGGAAAATGGCACCAATCACTGAAGCCCTATTGGTCAGGGCATTAGCCGGGATTACCGGTAAAGGTGGCATGTAAGAGAAAATGTTAAAGAACAAGGGGTGTAAGTATGGAAAATGCTGTTATTGTCGGAGCTGCCAGAACCCCTATAGGGGATTTCATGGGGATGCTTCAGGACATACCGGCTGTGGAACTGGGTGTGGTGTCGGCCCGGGCAGCCATGGAGCGTGCCGGAGTGAACCCCGGGCAGGTGGATGATGTAGTCGCCGGGATGGTATACAAGGTAGGAGTGAAGGGAAACCCGGCCCGTCAAGTGCAGTTGAAAGCAGGAATCCCGGAAGAGGTTGCGGCAGCCACGATAGAGCAGCAGTGTGCTTCCAGCATGCGGGCGATGGAAATTGCAACCCAGCAGATTATGCATGGAAAGTCGAGTGTTTGCCTGGTCGTGGGTATGGAAAGCATGTCCCAGGTGCCTCACCTGCTAATGGGGGCGCGTGCCGCGGTTTCTATGAGTATTAGACAAACTGAGAACCTGGTTAACAACTGAATGACTATGGTTTTTAATGAGGTTAACGGATGATAAATTACGGGGGTAAGGTTATGGACTTTTCGGACATTATTTATGACATCAAAAACGGTATCGCCACCATCACCTTAAACCGTCCGGAGAGCTTGAACGCCCTCAGCACGACCATGGCCAGGGAGCTTGCCCTGGCTGTAGAGCAGGCAGGCAAAGACAGTGACTGCAGGACTGTGGTGCTTACCGGGGCTGGCCGCGCTTTCAGTGTGGGCGGTGATATTAAATACATGCAAAATGGAATTTCAGCGGTGGAGGGGCGGAATTACGTGATGGAGGTTGGCCGCCCCATTATGCTTATCCGTAAAATAGAAAAGCCGGTTATAGCGGTGGTTAACGGTTATGCCATGGGAGCCGGGTTTAACCTTGCACTGGCAGCCGACCTTATCATTGCAGTTAAAGGGTCTAAATTTGGTCAGGTCTTCACGCAGGTGGGCTTGGCTGTTGATGCCGGCGGCAGCTATTTCCTACCCCGGGCGGTGGGACTGGCCCGAGCCAAGGAGCTGATTTTTACCGGGAGAACAATCGATGCTGAAGAAGCTTTGCAGATGGGGCTTATTAATAAGGTTGTGGAAAAGGACAAATTGGATCAGGAAGTGTCAAGCTTGGCCGGCAAGCTGTCCCGTGGCCCCGCCCTGGCCCTGGGTTTTGCAAAAATGCTGATTAATGCCGGAATGAATGAAAATTTGGAAACAGTTATGTCCAGTGAAGCCTTTGCCCAGAGTGTTTGTATGCAGACCGGGGACCACAAGGAGGGGTTGGCGGCTTTTTTTGAAAAGAGGGAACCGGTTTTTGGGAAAAGATGATACTTTAAAAGCTTAGTAACTTTTTAGAGGTATATTCCAGGAAGGTGCGTGACGCAGATGAGTTATAAGATAGACGAAATAAGTAGTCAAAAAAATACATGGCTTGAGCAGAGAAAGAAAATGACGGACAGGGATTTCAAATTCGAAACCGTATCCGGCTTTCCGACAAACGATATCTACACGCCAGAGGATATCACCGGTCTCGATTATGTTAATGACCTGGGCATGCCCGGCCAGTACCCTTATACCAGGGGAGTACAGGCTAACATGTACCGGGGCCGGCTGTGGACGATGCGCCAGTTTGCAGGGTTTGCCACCGCCCGGGAGTCCAATGAAAGGTACAGGTACCTCCTCTCAAAGGGCACGACGGGCCTCAGCGTGGCCTTCGACATGCCCACCATAATGGGTTACGACAGCGACCACCCCCGCTCCCTTGGCGAGGTAGGCAGAGTGGGCGTGGCCATAGACTCGCTGCAGGATATGGAAACACTGTTCAGCGGCATTCCCCTCGAAAAGGTGAGCACCTCCATGACCATTAACGCCCCGGCCTCAGTACTGTGGTGCATGTATATAGCCGCCGGGGAAAAACAGGGGGTGCCGTCGGAAAAGCTTACCGGCACCATTCAAAACGACATCCTCAAGGAGTATATAGCTCAGAAATCGTGGATTTTCCCGCCGGAGCCGTCTTTAAGGATAATCACCGACATATTCGCCTATGCCTGCAAACACGTCCCCAAATGGAATACCGTAAGCATCAGTGGCTACCACATCAGGGAAGCCGGTTCCACGGCGGCGCAGGAACTGGCCTTTACCCTAGCCAACGGCTTCGCCTATATTGAAGCCGGCATGGCAGCCGGCCTTGATGTCGATGATTTTGCACCCAGGTTGTCCCATTTCTTCAACGCCCATATTGATTTATTTGAAGAAATAGCGAAATACAGGGCGGCTAGACGTATCTGGGCCAGACACCTGAAGGAAAAATACGGCGCTAAAAACCAAAAATCATGGATGCTGCGCTTCCATACCCAGACCGCAGGCTGCAGCCTGACCGCCCAGCAGCCCGAGAACAACATAGTGCGCACCGCCTTTGAGGCCTTATCCGCCGTGCTGGGAGGCACCCAGTCCCTGCACACCAACTCCATGGACGAAGTACTGGCTCTGCCCTCCGAGAAGGCGGTGCAGATAGCCCTGCGCACCCAGCAAATAATGGCCTATGAAACCGGCGTGGCTAACGTTATCGACCCCCTTGCTGGCTCGTATTACGTAGAGGCACTGACCAACAAGATGGAGGAAGAAGCCGAGAAATATTTTGCGGAAATAGAGAAACGGGGCGGGGTGCTGGCCGCCATCGACCAGAGCTTCTTCCAGCAGGAAATAGCCGACGCCGCCTACCAGTTCCAGAGGGAGGTGGACAAGAAAAAGCGCATTATGATTGGCGTCAACGAGTTTGTTAATGATGACGAACACCTTGAAATAGATCTTCTAAAAATAGATCCTCAGATCGAAAAAGACCAGGTGGCCAGGTTGCACAAACTCCGCAGCGAGCGGGACAACCTGCGGGTTGGGGAAACACTGGATGCCCTCAGGAAGGCGGCTGCCGGAACAGATAACCTAATCCCGTTGATCCTCGACTGCGTAAAAGCCTACGCCACAGAAGGCGAAATAATCCAGGTAATGCGCGAGGTGTTCGGCCAGTATAAAGAAAAACCTATTTTTTAAACGTAAAAATTATTCAGAGGTGAATAAGATGGCCAGAAAAATTCGGGTACTGATAGCAAAACCTGGCCTGGACGGCCATGACAGGGGAGCGAGGATAATCTCCAGGGGGCTGCGGGACGCGGGTATGGAGGTTGTCTACACCGGTTTGCACCAGACCCCGGAGCAGATCGTGGAGGCGGCTATCCAGGAAGACGTTGACGCAGTAGGCTTAAGCATACTCTCCGGCGCCCATATGACCCTGTTTCCCAGGATATACGATCTGTTAAAGGAAAACAACGCCGGGGACATCATGATTATCGGAGGAGGCACAATACCCGAGGACGACATCCGGGAACTGAAAAAAAATGGCTGGGTAAGCGAGATATTTACTCCCGGGATCACCATTGACACCATCGTTGAATGGATTAATTCCAACGTTAAGCCGGAGTAGAACTCATACTGCAGGCAGATTATACAACGGCAACGGTGGATATCGTGAAAGCCTTGGATCCTTACGCCGTCATTATAGCAACCGGAGCCAGTCCTGCGATGCCAGCAAGCATTAAAGGTATTGATTCGCCTATGGTATCTTCCGCCTTCGATGTTCTATCCGGTAAGGTTAAGATTGAAAATGCAAAGGTAAGTGTAATCGGTTCAGGTTTGACAGGTTTGGAAACAGCCGAGTCTTTGGTTGAACAGGGAAATAAAGTGACCGTATATGAAATGCAGGAGATAATCGGGCAGGGGGCTTATATTCAGAGTTTATTAGATGTTACAGCAGCGCTACAGGCATATGGAGTGCCAATGCTGCCTGGACATAAGCTTGTCGAGATAAAAGAAGACAGAGTTGTTTTGGAAAAAACAGATGGTAACAAAGTAGAAGAGGCTGTTGATGCGCGGTCGTGATAGCTATGGGCGTAAAACCGGAAGATGCGTTATCAACAGAACTGAAAAAAGAAATCGATAAAGTATTTGTAGTAGGCGATGCAGGTGGTATCGGAAAAATAGCCCATGCAGTACAGGCCGGATTTAAAAATTCATATGAATTGGAATAAATGGGCGGGGGATATCTTATCAACCGGTTATTATGTTTGCGAAATGGGCAGTATTCAAAGCGGTGACACTGTAGCAGTAATAGGCGCTGGCCCCGTTGGAATGTGTTCCATGCTGTGTGCAAAGCTTTGGGGTCCGTCGCAGGTTATCGCCGTGGATATAAAAATGCGTCCAAAGGCGGAGTAATCATGGCTACCAAGAACATGCCTGTAACTTATGCTAAAGAAAATATCAGAGTTAACGCTATTTGCCCTGGCTATATTAACACTCCACTGCTTGACGTCCTGGACGAGGCGACTATATCTTTATTAACTCAGATGACTCCTAACGGACGTTTGGGCGAGCCAATTGAAATAGCGCGCTGCGTGGTATTCCTTGCCTCTGATGATGCATCTTTTGTCACTGGTATATGTTTTATCGCTGATGGTGGCTTTACCTGCCAGTAATGGCGGCTGGATTTTTTATGGATTGAAAGGTAATTTCTTGTTTCCACCTCTTTAATGTACTATCGTATTTTGTATACCAGCTACCAGTCTATAGGCCTTTGGTTTAGTCAATTGGCGATACCGAAGGGCTTAATTTATTGCTTTTAGAATTAATTCAAACCAAGCATCTTCCGGCTTCTTTATTGAACGAGGAATTAGCAAATACCTTAACATCAGAAGCATATGAATTATGCGAATATTTTTTCACACCAACCATGAAATAGTTTTCGCATTAGCTTAATGCTTATTTAAAAAGACTATAGCCAATTGATATCAGGAAACCGGTAAAATGCCGGTTTCTTTCATGTTTTAACCTTATGATGCACATTCATTGAAGCTGCCATACAACAACCCCGCCTTTTTCTCCAGGTTAAATATACGGTATCAGTTTTGCAAGTTAAGATTGTGGAAGTTGTTTGGGCGGAATTGGAACCTGGATAGTTATTATTATGAAAGGGGTGCGGGCCAAACAACTTATTTATTCGGGTACGTGGATAACGACCCAACAGGCGCTGGAAGCAGGCCTGGTTAACGAAGTTGTTTTCGAAAAACGAAGTTGATAAAAAGGTTCAGGAATTAACCGCCGGCCTGGCCGATAAAAGCCCGCTTTCTATCGCCACGATTAAGAAACTGATACACCAGGGCATGGAATTGAACCTTCAAGCCGCCATCAAATTAGAAATACTCACCGCTGTTCAGTATTTTACCAGTGAAGACGTCATAATAGGCTTAGAAGCTTTTCAACAAAAGAAAAGCCCGTTTTCCCAGAAAGACGGGGGTAAGCCCCAGGATAATGACATTCAGGGGGGTAACAGTTTATGGAAACTAGTAAGCAAAAAAGAACTTCTGGCAAAACAATGCAGACCGCCCGGGAGGCAGGATATTTCGGTAAAAAGATGCTGGCCGGCGCCAGGGACGCCGCCAGGGAAGGCAGACCGACAGCATGGTCAATGGTGGACTGGTGGATGGGTACAACAATCGCCAAGGCAATGGGAGTAGAGATGGTGTTTCCGGAAAATTACGGCGCCTTTTGCGCCTCTGTGGGAGCCGCCGAATCCAACCTGGAATATTCGGAAAGCGACGGATTCCCCTCCACTCTCTGCGGTTATGCCCGGAACTGCTTTGGATACACGCGTAAACTTAAAGAAAATGATTTTAATATACCGCCGGACGCCCCTGGCGGCGGCATGGTAAAACCGCTTTTTCTCCTGGCTTCCGGAGCCGTATGCGATGCCCGCTACAAGTGGTTTCAAGCCCTGGGCAGGTATATAGACGTGCCGGTATGGATGTTGGAGCTACCCCATACAGGAACACAAGAGTATTATCTACAAGATAACAAGGAAAAATGCATAAGGTTTATGGTCAATGAATTACGGGATTTTGTTGTTTTTTTGGAAAGACTCCTGGGTAAAAAGATGGACTGGGACTTTTTGAGTGAAAGGGTGGATACGTTATTTAAAACGCACCGGCTGGCATATGAAGTAGATCTACTGCGCACCGCCACACCGTCACCCATGGTAGCAACGGACTTCTGGTCCATCATGATTCCGCACCTGTACACACCTGACGACAACGAGGCGCTGGACTTTTACAGGAGGGTACACGAGGAAGTAAAACAGAGGGTTGTAAGCGGAAAAGGCGCCATATCCAACGAAAAATACCGTATGATATTTACTGAGCTTCCTCCCTGGCACAGCCTGGTATTCTTTGATGAAATAGCTGAAAAACACGGAATTTCTTTTGTATACGAAAGCTGGAATTACCACGCACCGCCACCGCTTAGTGATGATGAAATAAAGGCTGTCACCGACCCGCTGGAACTGCTGGCCAGACATACCTACAATAAATTTTACCACGCAGCCCCTGTGGCAAAAAAATATAATACAGAACCTATTTTTATAATGGCGCCTTACCTTGAAACGATCAGGGAGTACCGGGCCGACGGTATAATGTGCCATCCCCTCCTCTCCTGCCGGCCGGCCACCTATACTTTGATGCATTTGCGTAATTTTGTGATGGAAAAATTCAAGGTTCCCTCTGTGATTGTAGAGGGCGACATTGTAGACCTTCGTGTTTTTAATCAAGAGGAAGCCTATGCAAAAATGGAGACCTTTATAGAAACAATGGATTACCACCGGACACTAAGAAAAAAAGAAGGACTGCAATGGTAACACCGGAAGAGGCAGTAAAAATGGTTCTTCTTTCAAGGGAGGTTTTTACCATGAGTGAAAAGATTGGTCAGGCAGCCTACAGCGCCTCCAAGGGTGGAGTGGTCAGCATGACGCTGCCTATTGTCCGGGAACTGGCCGCGCATGGAATTCGCGTCGTAACCATTACACCAGGGCTTTTTGAAACTCCAATGCTTATGGTTATGCCCGAGCAAGTCAGGGATGCTCTGGGTAAAATGGTTCCCTTCCCACCACGGCTGGGCAGGCCATCCGAATATGCCATGCTTGTTGAGGAAATCATACGGAACCCCATGTTAAACGGTGCTACAATACGCCTGGATGGTGCGATAAGGATGCAACCCAAGTAAGGACTGATACTGAAGAAAAGTTTAGCAAGCAGGGACGGTTCTTGCTTACCT
Source organism: Peptococcaceae bacterium BRH_c4b (assembly GCA_000961595.1). Lineage (GTDB taxonomy): Bacteria > Bacillota > Desulfotomaculia > Desulfotomaculales > Desulfocucumaceae > Desulfocucumis. Next base: position 87,413 of record LADO01000051.1, on the reverse strand, counting down.
ATGCATGTTTGTCACCCCATGCTATTATGGTATATTATACCAGGCAAGACAAGAACCTTACCTACTTACTACCCCGCTTGCTGCAAGGAATCATGGAGAATCCACAGCCGTTCCACTGCCAGACACTGACTCTTCTTTCCCCGGGAATGGCGTAATTTCCCTCGCTGATCATAAGTTCATTTTTACCGTCACCATTGATATCTGCAAGGACTGACTCGTAATTGGGCGGTCCAGGCTTGAGGACTGCCATAACGGCTTAAAAGAGCTTTAATCTAAAAGGGACGGCGGGATCCAAAGCTCCCGGTCATCCACACCACTGGTCTAAAAACTCCTTCATCTTCTTCCCGGATAGTGACAGGTGTTCCGTAAGCTGTCTATGGTAGTATGCGCCACCATGGCGTCATAAGAACGGCCCCGGCCACCGCCGAATTACTGAAGGGAGTCCCTTTAAGAGACCTGGACATTGAGGGGGAACTTGTTACCCCTACTGGCGCCGCCATTGCCACAACTCTGTCCGGGGCATTCGGTACCCGCCCCGAAATGACCCTGGATACGGTAGGATATGGATTAGGCAGCAAGGATTTCGGTATTCCAAACTTCCTTAGGGTTTTTCTGGGCAGCTCTTCCGCCGGAGAGAGTCACTTCAGCGATACCATCCTGGTGATGGAAACCAATATTGATGACATGAACCCCGAGTTTAATAAGTAGGCATCATGCATAGCTACAATAATCTTGCAAATTTACTACTCACACTCTTTTACGGTAATAGCTTGCCAATTACTGACTTTTACTACTCTTTCTTCGGGAATTGAAATGCTGTGCTCAGCCTACATCTACCATCAACGCAAGATGCAGGCTTTTTTTTGCGGTCTTAAGCTATTTAAAAACACATCCAAAAACCTGCAAAACAATCATCAGAAAAAATTTTTGACCTACGGATCACACAATATAAAGATTATTATTTTTTCTTTCTGGTGATATGAAGGGCTTACCTACATTTGGTAGCATTATTGCATATATTTTTATGAATATTTCAACAATTAAGTTACTTCAAGATCACACTTTGGGAGGTGAAAAGTATTAGGTATGGTCTTACCAGGTATGTTTTAAAACTGTTGGGCCAACGTATTTGAAAAAAATGCTCATGGTAAGCTTGGTAAGTTTGTAAACGATGAGCTTAGGCAACTTGATATTCAATAAAATTAATTAAAACAGCTAAAAGGCCTAGCCTGTATCTTTTTATGTGTTATTAAAGCGTTAATAAAATATAAAAAGTAAAGGAGATTTTACTAATGAAACTGCAAGGAAAAGTTGCACTAGTTACTGGAGCAGGAAGAGTTGGCAGTGAGGGAAGACGAAGAGGGTTTGGAGCAGAAATATGCCTTAGATTGGCAAGGCAAGGAGCGGATATTGTAGTTAATGACTTTACCGGCACCTACAGCGATTTGGCCAAGCAAGAAGAGCTCGAAATGGCGGCTGAAGAAATCAGAAAGTTAGGAAGAAAAGCCATTACGGTTAACGCTGACGTCAGAAACAGTGACGAAGTTAAAAATATGTTTAATCAAGTGCTGGAGAAGTTTGGTAGAATTGACATACTTGTCAATAACGCTGGGGTAGTTGTTGGGCTAGGGCCCATGGTAGACCTGGATGAATCCGCATGGAACATAAGTATGGATGTAATGGCTAAGGGGGCATGGCTTTGCTCAAAAGAAGCAGCAAAAATTATGATTAAGCAGGGAACTAGGGGTAGAATTATAAATATTGCTTCTGTAGCTGGTAAAGTGCAGTTAGCTTTTGCAGGAGCATATGTAGCAGCTAAACATGCACTTGTTGGTATAACCAGAACCATGGGTGCCGAGTTAATAACCAACGGCATTACAGTAAATGCTATTTGCCCCGGATGGGTCGATACTCATCTGCTGCATCTTAAGGGCGGGGCCATGGAAGTGTATCCCAAGTTGTTAAATATTACCGAAGAACAATTAATAGAATCGTTAAAAGGCTGGACCCCAGCTGGCAGGTTGGGAACAGTAGAGGAAATTGCTGGTGCGGTAGAGTTGCTTTGTATGCCAGAGGCCAGTTATATTAATGGACAGAGCATTGTGGTTGACGGCGGAGGAATAACTATTTAGCTGGTTATCTGTTAAATCTAATATATTATTTGGAGGTATCTTTAATGAATCTAGAGGGGAAAATTGCTATAATTACGGGTGCTGGATTGGAACGCGGCTTTGGAAGGGCAACTGCTTTGGAACTTGCAAAAATGGGAGCAAATGTAGTAATAAGCGACCTATGCCAGGATGACGAAAAATTTCCCGAATTAAAAATAGGTTCTTGGGAAGGTTTAAACAAACTTGCTGATGAAATCAGGGCTCTTGGAAGGGAATCCTTGAAGCAGTTAAAGCAGATGTAACAAATAATGATGATATCCAGGAATTGGTTAGGCAAACATTAGATAAGTTTGGAAAAATTGATATTTTAGTGAATAACGCGGGTTTTGTTAAGGTTGTCCCAATTTTAGAAACAGATGAGGTTACATGGGATAAACATTTGGATATAATGGCCAAGGGAACTTTTCTCTGCTCTAAAGCGGTAGCTGCTCACATGATTCAAAGAGGGGAAGGTGGTAGAATTATCAACTTTTCTTCTGCAGCCGGCAAAACTGGCTGGCCTCTCTTAGGAGCTTATACAGCGGCAAAATTTGCGATTATAGGACTCACCTATGTTATGGGGAGGGAGTGGGGTCCTTTCAACATTACTGTGAACGCGGTATGTCCGGGACCTGTAAAAACCGACATTGGTGACGCCTTTTTGGACGGGTACGCAAAAGCAAGTGGAATTACCTTAGAGGAACAGACTACACAGTTTATAAATACATACGTGCCAATTGGAAGGCTTTCCACCCAAAAAGATATTGCCAGTTTATGCGTTTTTCTTGCATCTCCGGCTGCGGGCACGATAACCTGCCAGGCTATAAATGTATCCGGTGGGCAGGAACAACACTAAAAAAATTAAACTCTGGGAACTTTTTTGTTTATTATAGGACCGTGCTTTTGGTGGCTAGCCAAATCGTTTATGCCGGGAAGACGTGTTTATTGCCGATACACCTTGATTAACTGTTTGTAAACGGTGGGCTGAGGCAACTTGATATTCATTTATTTATATTAATACTATATATTACCAGGGAGGGTTCATATTGAAAATAATTGCTATTAATGGCAGTCATAGAAAAGGAAAGAATACAGCTGTCCTACTGCGGGCGGTCCTAGATGAAGCAGGCCTGTATGGAGCATCCACAGAATTATTGGAATTAACTGATTTTAGTATTAAATACTGTACTTCTTGCAATAAATGCCTTGGAAAATCCCAGTGCTCCATTGCTGATGATGATATGACAATTATTGCAGAAAAACTATTAGAAGCAGATGGCATCATTTTAGGTTCGCCTGTGTACTTCAGCAATGTTACTGCCTTAATGAAAAATTTCATGGATCGCACTAGATGGATGTATATATCAAAAAGTCTGCTGGCTGGAAAGATAGGTGCAGCAGTAACCATTGCCGGCTTGCGCAACGGTGGTCAGGACGTGGCATTACATATTCTGCAAAACTTCCTTGTGGCCAATAATCTGCAAATAGCGAAAGCCAGGGACAATGATAGCCCAATAAGTTTCCCCGGAGTAATTGGCACACTGCAGGCTGGTTTCAAAGATGGACAGATCGTTTGGTATAAAAGTGTGGAAGAGGATGAGATTGCCATGCAGGCCTGTAAGAAACTGGGTGAAAGTATGTGCAAACTAATAAATTACAGAACTTAAAGCTTGAAACTAACTGATAAAGATTTTACAATCTGTCCTTGTTGTGGCGTTGGTCTTCTTAGTAGAGCTTCGCCAGAAAAGGCAGTAACCGCATAATGTTTTTTAAATGCCACTTTATTGGGGAGGGGGGAGTTGTTTCTAATATATTATGTTTTTATTTGTTTTGGTACTTGTTTTGTACTTTGGCAACATTGTTTCTAATAAATCAGTTGAAATAAATAGAGTGGAAATTTTTATTTCCCCATAGTGGCTAACCGGCCGCAGTTTCGTCCAATTAACAAAAGTCAGCTCTCGTTCTCCTCGAGGGCTTTTTTTATGTGCTTGACTTCGGATAATTCTCTATTCATTATGCAAAGAAAGTCATTATGCAAATGCTGTTTGGGTTTGTTTTAACAAAAGAAATTTGGACATTTTGCACCTTCTCTGGAATTTATCCAATTGGGTGAATCATAAAACTGCGAAATGTAATTCACATAATATAGCGAAAAATAATGCACAGTTCGAATGGAAGAAGGAATTTGCCCAGTGTTAAATTGCAATAATAATGCTATAACTGATTCATAGTTAGTTTATATAATTATCTAATATTTGTCTAAAATCTACCATTAAGCATTGGTACCGATTTTGCAAAATTTTATTCTGAATCAAAAAAGAGTAACATTTCTATTTACCTGGCAATTCTTTGTGGGTACTATTATATATAAAGAGTAATTATATGTTAAGATCCAAGATGTGAGAATACAAAAAAAAATGTTTGCTTATTATTTTTCTCATTATCACGGGGCTACATCACAGATTTCCGCCGTTTCCATATTAAAGAGGAAGGACGATTTAGTATGCAAATAACGGCCCAGCGTTGCAGCCAGTGTCAGCGCTTGTTTATTAATCCGAAATACATATGTAACGACTGTGGTGGAACTGTCTTTGAAGAGGTAAACATACCAGGCAGGGGGCGTATATACTCGTATACCGTTATTCACGTGCCCACCGAGGAGTTCCGGGATCAGGTCCCATATACTATTGCCATAGTTGAGCTGGACTACAACCAGTCCATATATAGAATAGTTGCCAGGATTTTACCTGGGGGAGAAAATAAGTTAAAGGTGGGCTCTGATGTTACTTTCACAGGAATTGATGAGCGTGCTTATTGCTTTGTGATAACTCCCCGGGTTAATAAGTAGTACATAGAAAGGGGGAAGTAAAAAGACGGTAAAGATAACAACATATAGCAACAGCAATGCAGGGGGGTGAAAAAAACCTGGTATAAAGAAGCGGCCAAACAATCCTTATACCAGGAGTCAAGATGGTTTAAACCTTGACACCTGTATAGCAGGTGTTGCCATTGCCAAATATACTTGCTGCCCATCGGCAAAATAGCCGGGTAAAACTATCTTTATTAGTATAACAGAGGGAAACTTCAGAATCCAGTCCGCTAAATGGTTGACCAACTAAATCACCTAAAAGAGAAATTATTGCTGCAACCTACCTAAATAAAAATATTGTAAAATTCAAAACATTAGAAAAATTTGTTTAATTTAACGTTATACTTAGTCACAACATGGTATCCGTTTGATTGCGGAGATGGCCAAGGTCGAGGGGTGTTGCGGTAAAGTACTAGAATATACTGGAGGTAGAGGTACTAATGAGCAATATAGGCGAATTTGAGACTAAGTTAGGAATCGAATTTGACAAAGAAGCACAAGCAAAATTAGATTACAAGCTTGGAACAAGGGAATTATACCCATATGCTGGTATGTATGTTGCAGAAGCCCTTAAAGAACACGATGTAACTATAGCTTTTGGTGTGTTTGGCGGCCATATCTGGAATTTTGTTGATGCCATTAGCCGTATTGGTATCAAAAATGTTACTTTCCTGCATGAACAAAATGCCGTTTATTGTGGGGAGGCTTATGCTCAGGTTTCAGGCAAGCCGGCAGTGTGTTACGTCACAGTAGGCCCGGGCGTTGGTAACGCAGTTAGCGCCATTCAACAGGCTCATCTCAGCAACTCGCCGGTTATTTTTTTGTGCGGCGGTCACGAAATTGAACACGACAAACTATACAACACCATACAAGAGAGTTATGCCACTGAACTAATGGGCAGTATTTCCAAGTGGGCCCAGCGTGTGGTTTATCCCCATACTATTAAACAATTCTTAACCAGGGCCTTTAAAGATTGTCAGTCCTTCCCCAAAGGACCGGTAATCATGGAATTGGGAATAAGCTGCCTGTTTACGCAAGATGATGTCAAAGATAAGGTGTGGTGGGGTCTCTGGGGTGATCATGCTACATGGATTCCCCAATGGCGTGGGGATAACACCAACAAACCCCTGAGCTGCGGCGGGGATCCAGATGATATAGCCCAGGCTGTCAAGCGTTTATATGAGGTTGATAAACCGTTCATGATCTTAGGCGACGGCGCCGGCTGGGCCAATGCTACCGAAGAACTCACTGAACTGGTAAACCTGGCTAAAATACCATTTACCACCAGGCGTCTCGGCCGGGCTGTGGTTTCTGAAAAACACGATTATTATTACCGCGGACTTCCCCCGTTCCGTAATGAAATAGATATAATTATGCCCATGGGCGTCAAGGTTGGCTTCTTTGACGGTTTTGGCGGTGGCTGGCCGGAAACCATACAGGTAAGTGAATCCGCCGACCAGATTTGGACCTACCTTACCACCAACACGGCCATAATTGGAAATCCCAGGGTGGTTGCCCGGCAAATGATTGATTATATTAAAGCGAACAATCTGCAGCCACCGCCCGGACGGGACGCATGGATTGAAAAGATACAACAGGCCCGGGTTGCTGCTGAAAAACGGCGCCGTGACAAAGCCATGTACTACGGATTTGAGCACCCCAAATACAAAAATGAAAATTGCATGCATTATGGATATCTTTCCCAGGCCATAACTGACTACCTTGAGGAGAAATATGAGAGCAAAGTTCGCATAATGATTGACGGCTATACTATGTCGGATTTTGTAATGCCTTATCTCAAGGCTGTGCGTCCGGCACAAATTTTAAGTTCATCAGAACAGGCCGGTGTCGGCCATGGCGTGGGCATGGCTATGGGCGCCGCCTTTGCCCAGTTGGAAAAGGGTGATAAAACTCCTGTTCTGGCGCTGATGGGCGACTCCGGGATGTGCAATGCCGGGATGGAGATTGACACCGCTGCCCGCTATAAGCTTCCCATTGTTTTCCTGGTGACAGAAAATAACGGCTGGATAGCAGGTATGAAGTATCACTGGTACGGACCGAATTGGGATAATTTAGGTGAACAAGATCGTACCGGTGTAGAGTGGTTGGGCATGAAGCAGGAATACGGCGGACTGGCGGGTGAGCGCCAGCCCAGGTTGAGATATGATAATATCGCCCGTGATCTGAATTGTTACGGCGAAATAGTGGACAAACACGAAAACTTTACCGCCGCCCTGGATCGTTGTTTTAAAGCTGCAGAAAGCGGACAACCGGCTGTATTGCACTGTGTGATGGATACTGATCTTATTAATGTTAATATGTGCGGGCCGGTCTATTGCCTGATGTTTGCTCACCTGCCATGGTGCGATCTTCCGCCGCGGGGTAAGCGGGCACGAAGGGCTATCTGGGGTAAACCCGGCAAATTTGACGGGCTTGTTGATCTGCCGCCGATGACAATGCATGATTCCTGGGAGCCTCTAACTGAAGAAGAAAAACAAAGATAAAGGGATACCTGAGGAGTATGGCGGCACGGGAGCCGGCCTGCCGTCCGTGATATTAATCGTGGAGGAAATTGCCAAAGTATCAGCAGCCGCTTCCTTAATTGTGGCTGCTCAGGAATTGGTGGGCATGATGCCTATCCTAATTGGGGGATCAGAAGAGCAGAAGCAAAAATACCTGCCGGGCATAGCGGATGGGGACCAAATTGCCGCATTTGCCCTCACCGAACCCAATGCAGGCTCAGATGCCGGCAGTATGAAGACCAGGGCTGTCCGGGAAGGTGACAAGTATATTTTGTCGGGGCAGAAATGTTTTATTACCAACGGCAGTATAGCTGATGTATTTACGGTATTTGCAACCACCGAACCGAAGGCAGGGTTAAAGGGTCTCAGTGTTTTCATCCTAGAAAAGAACTATCCCGGCATAACCATTGGCAAAAAGGAACACAAAATGGGGATAAGGGGTTCGGAAACCACAGAAGTGATTTTAGATAATTGTCCCGTACCTGCAGAAAATTTAATGGGAAAAGAAGGTCATGGCTTTAAAATTGCCATGATGACCCTTGACTGCACCCGTCCGGTCATCGGCGCTCAGGCTGTGGGTATTGCCCAGGGGGCTTTGGATTATGCGGTTAACTATGCCAAGGAAAGGGTTCAATTTGGCAAACCCATCGCCACATTCCAGGGTATTCAATTTATGCTGGCAGACATGTGCACCAAGGTAGAAGCGGCAAGGCAGTTGGTATATAAAGCTGCTCATATGATCGAAAACGCTGGCAGAAACAATGTTTCCGCCAGCGAGGTCAGCCGTTTTTCCTCAATGTGCAAGCTGTTTGCATCTGATGTGGCCATGCAGGTGACGGTGGATGCCGTACAAGTGCTGGGCGGTTACGGTTATATGAAGGAATACCCGCTAGAAAGAATGATGCGTGATGCTAAGATTACGCAGATTTATGAAGGTACCAACCAAATTCAGCGAGTCGTTATTGCCAAAAATCTGCTTTCGGACTAAGACAGGACTATTCACTTTTTAAGGTAAAGCATCAAATGGTTTTACCTTATAAAGTGAAGTTTCAGAAGGGGGATAATAATTATATAAAAGAAACCGGGAACATCGCTTGGCACAGCAAATGAAACCGCACAGTCTTTGTCCGCCTCGGTCATGGCCATGGTGGGCATGACACAGATTTCATGAGAATTAATAGCCTCGGTTTAATGAACATTGGCCTTGCGAACGCAATCCCATCAGAGGATTCCCTTACACACGCAGGTAAAGGTCCGGGTCTGCCTGTTCACTGGGCGTAAAGAACGGTCTCCTTTGGGGTCTGTCATAGCTCCATCAACAACCAGGTCGTTATCCTGAACGTAGAGACAAGAGACAGGTGGGGACGGTACTTCTTGTCTTGTCAGATATGTATTGGTAAAAAGTGGTATTAAATAACAAAGCGATGGCCTTTAAGGTCAAAGATTATAAGTTATGAAATGCAAGGTAGAACGCATGATGCGTGACGCCAAAATTACAGAGATATATGAGGGCACCAGCGAGGTACAGCGCATGGTCATTGCCGCCAGTATTTTAAAATAGAGACAGGTGTGACAGGAAGGTAACCTTTGAGCTTGTTACTGCATTCAGCTATTTGTTCCGCTTAAACGGGCGCTAATTCTATTCGCCCATAGCTCGTCTATTTCCACGTCCAGTTCCATGCCATCACTGCAATGCTGCCGGCGCAGTATTTTACCGTTTCCGTGAACTAGAGGGAGCAATGAAGATTTGTTATGGGGAATGAAAAAGGTTTTTATTATTTTTTTGCCGGACAGGTGTTCAGCTATTTTTTGTAGCAAACCGTCGATGTTGAAACCGGTTTTGGCCGCTATTAAAACCATTTCTTTATCCGTGGGCTGGCCAAGAGGATAGTTCGCATCAATCTGATCGGCCTTGTTGTATACCATAATGGTAGGTTTAGCAAGGGCATCCAGTGACGATAAAACCTTATCCACTGCCTTGACCTGGGCTTCCAGATTCGGGTGGCCGGCATCGGCCACATGCAGCAGTAAATCCGCCTCTACAACCTCTTCCAGTGTGGCCCTGAAGGCAGCCACCAGGTGATGCGGGAGGTTGCTGATAAATCCTACGGTATCTGAAACCAGTACGGTTCGGTTGTCCGGCAGGACCACCTTACGGATGGTGGGGTCCAGGGTGGCGAACAACTTATCTTCCACCAGCACCTTGGATCCGGTAAGGGTATTAAGCAGGGTGGATTTGCCCGCATTCGTATAACCCACCAGGGCTATCAGAGGAAAGGGGACTTTTTTTCTGCCGCTCCGCAGTAGGGCGCGGTGCTTTTTTATCTCATCGATTTCATGCCGGAGGTCGGATATTCTTTTTCTTATTCTTCTGCGGTCCGCCTCCAGCTTTGTTTCACCGGGACCTCTGGTGCCTATACCGCCACCTAATCTGGACAACTGTATACCCATTCCGGTGAGGCGGGGCAGCATATAATTTAGCTGGGCCAGTTCTACCTGGAGCTTACCCTCCCGGGTCCGGGCCCTTTGGGCGAAAATATCCAGTATCAACTGAGTCCGGTCAATGACTCTGGCATCAAGCGCTTCTCCCAGGTTTCTGGCCTGGGCAGGGGAGAGCTCCCGATCACAAATGACCAGGTCCACTTCCAGGTCCGATAGTACACTTTTTATTTCCTCGATTTTGCCCTTGCCCAAAAAAGTTGCTGCGCCCGGCCGGTTTCTTTTCTGCAGGGACCAACCAGTCACCATGCCTCCCGCCGTTTCCACCAGCCGCACCAACTCTTGTATGGACTCATGCGCATCCAAATCGTTCTTACCGGGAAGTTCCACGCCAATCAGGTAGGCCCTTTCCGGAACCGGGCTATTGTTTTCCATACAACACCTTTTCATATAGTTTTATGTATATCATTATAGCTTTTTCAGATGATAAATAATATCAATATGTTTACGGGCATAAATTTTATAGCTGTTCTAAAACGGATGTGGTGTCTTTATTGCTACACAGGAGGATTTTTCACCTTTCTGTTAAATAGATATTGTCATCGGACACCATCCGCATGTTATACAGGGTATTGAATTTTATAATAATAAAGCTATAGCGTAAAGTTAAGGAGGTATTTCAACTGCTGTATACAGTGGTTACTGCAGCAATAATGGTGGAGAACGGCAGGGTGCTGTTAGCCCAGAGAAAGAAAGACGCGCAGCTGGCCTTGAAATGGGAGTTTCCAGGTGGGAAAATAGAGCCCGGGGAGACTCCGGAAGACTGCCTGGCCAGAGAGCTTAAGGAAGAGTTGAATATGGATGTCGCCGTGTTGGATCTTTTTACGGCGGTGGCCCACAGCTACGGCACCAGGAATATTCTGCTGCTGGCTTATTTCTGCCGGAGGTTGGGAGGTGTTCCTATGCTCAGGCAGTGTAATGATTTTTCCTGGGTAGAAATAGCCGATATTATGAAATACGACCTGGCGGAAGCTGACTTGCCCATAGCTATAAAATTACAGGGGGAGAAAAAAAATCATGCGTAAAGAAAGGCCTTCCTTTGAAAAATTCAGGGAATATTTTTTTGCAGTTTTAGAAAAGGAGATACCAGGTCACGAGATTGCCGGTAATACCAATTGGGAGGAACTGGTAAATGAAGAAGCAAGGAAAAAGATTTTACATTCCCTGAAGGCCGCTCTGGAGGGGGAATACAATGTTGAACTGGTTATAACTCCGGATTTATACAACGCGAACTGCTCTCTGGAGGGTTTGGTATCCAGATTGCACCATGTGTTTTCCACGGTTTATCTCATGGAAAGGATAAATGACAAAATAAGGGCCAGGCAGCACTGAAATTCCATGTTTTACAGCTTGGTTAAGAACCGGTAGCGCTGTATAATTATAGTTGGACAACCATAAATCTGGCCGAATCCCTGACAATGTACAGGGTACGGGGGAAAAATTTAAGCGGGGTGAATCTGCTGCCTGTCCAAGTGAGGTGAATTCGTCAAGGCGCGGTAGGGTGTCTCCCATCCGAACCCATCAACTAACTTCGGAGGCCATACGGGAGGACTGACAACTTGAGTTTAACAAAAAAGATGCCTTTCTTATTGTTGCTGGCGTTTCTTGTTTTACTTCCGGGAGTTGCCCACGCTGCTACGCACGTGGTATCCCCGGACGAGTCATTATACAAAATCGGTTTGCAATACGGTGTTTCTTCCCAGCGGATAAAGTCCTTAAACGGCCTGAAAAGTGACAGCATATATCCCGGTCAGAAACTATATATTGAAGAAAAATCTAAATACAGGTTAGTACCCGGAGACAGCCTGTACAAAATTGCCCGGATGTTCGGCCTGACAACTCAAAAATTAATGAGCGATAATGGCCTACATAGTTCGGTTATTTATCCCGGGCAGACCCTGGTAATTGTTAATGGCGGCAGTCAATCAGGCCCTGCGGTCAGCAGGGGTGGCAATGGCAGCATGTCAAGGAATGATTTTGACCTCCTGGCCAGGATTATCTCTGCTGAGTCGGATTCGGAATCCTACGAAACCAAGGTGGCAGTGGGAGCTGTTGTACTGAACAGAACCAGGAGCGGACTGTTCCCGGATACTATTCCCGGTGTGGTGTATCAGGTCGATAACGGCAGGTACCAGTTTGAGCCTGTATTAAACGGGTGGATTTATCAACCCGCATCGGAATCGGCCCAAAAGGCTGCCCGGGACGCGATAAACGGTTGGGATCCCACCAATGGGGCGCTATATTTTTTTGAATCCTGGGTGCCCAATAAATTTCTTCAGTCCAGGCCCGTTAGCCGGGTAATGGATAGCTTTACATTTTCCTATTAATTAACTGGAATATTTAAAAAGGTCAACCCCTTCTCGCATTGGGGTTGACCTTTTTATCTTTTCCTGGCTGATAAAAACCCAGCCCAAAAAGCCATTATACCCGCAACTATCAGAAAAGCAATGAAATAATAAGTTTTAGTGATTATCATAGGCATTCTCCTGAGGATGTTCTTCTGTGGTACTGTTAATCATTTCCGATACCAACCTTAACGTGGCTACGGTGTTGGCCGTGAGTACCTCATAAAGCAACAGTGGTAACACATCCTGGATGTTGGGGCTTAGCTCACCTGAGGCAACTCTCTTCTGCATGGATTCTCCGGCCTTATTCAGGGAGATATTGACCAGTGCCTGGATTTCATCTTGTCTTTCCCGGACAAAAGAGTCTACATCTATTTTTTTCAATATATTCACTTCCTGTCAGGTAAAATATTTTGTAAGTAGTCAGTAGTCAGTAGTCAGAATAAGAGAACGGTTTATCATCTTAAAATATTCAGAATTCTGACTCCTGAATTCTGAATACTTGAATAGTAATTCCAGATTATTATGCTAAATACCTGCTTAAATCAAGAGAAGTTAGGAGATTGCCTCTTTGGTAAAGCCTTTAAGTTTCCCCCTTGCTGCCAGGCAGGCTAGTACGTACATGGCGTGGGACCAGTTAAGCGGCAGCACCCAGGCCGGCCCGCCCGAATATTTATTTACCTGCTCGGGCAGCAGCCCGGTAGCGGCGCTATTTTGTTCTGCCCACCGGATAAGGTTTTCCGCCTCTGTATTTTCCCCTTTTAAGGACATGTATATGGAAAGCCACAGTGTGCTTAAAACCCAGGGGTTGCCCCCGGCGTACGAGTCATTCTCGTAGCGGTGTATACCACCTGCCTGGTGGTTGCCAAGTTTATTTTTTATTGCAGTTACCGTGGCGGACATCATGGGGTCGTCTGCAGAAAGCACTTCGAACGGAAAGCACAGGCCCAGCAGGGAACTGTCTATCCGGCTGTCCCTGGGCACCGTATAGCATAGCACGGGGGTGCCCGGCAGCTCAATTTTTCTGGCTTGCAGACCCTGCTCCCGTGCGTAATGGTATTCTTCCAGACAAACTTTTTTATTGATGGATCTGGTAAAGGTTCCCTGCTCGGCGGACCACTGGTATTCGATGATACCCTTTCTAATTTTAGCAGCCGTATCTTCCCAGAGCTTTGCCAGTTTAATTTCTCCTTTTATTCGTGCCAGGTCGGCAGCCCCGGTCAGACCTCCCCACACGGCGGCAGCAGCATAGGTATTCTGGCTGAATTCATCCTCCCACAAATCCATGCCGGGCAGTGGGAGGTTGTTATCAGGTAAAATGCTTTCCACGAGATATTGCGCTCCGGCTATGGCGGACGGCCATATTTCTTCAAGAAAAGATCTGTCCCCGGTGAGCAGGTAATGATGCCGGTAACCCCATAGCACCGCGCCAGTCTGGTCAATCTGCTGGCCCCAGGTGGGAGCCCAGTCCCCATTTAAAAAATACCTTTGCTGCCAACTGCCATCGGAGTTTTGCACCCGGGCGGCAAAACGGTAAAACTGAGCCGCATCATGGTGAAATTCCGCCTCGTCCAGTGCCAGCGCTACGAACATACCGTCTCTTGGCCAGCAGTAGCCATAACCTCCGGAGGCCATATAGTGTGAATCAAATTCCGGAGCGGCCACAGAACCGCCGTTTTCGCTGTCCGACATGAGTTTAATGGCCAGAAGCGATCTTTTGTACAATAGGAAATCTTGCATTAAGGGGTCCGCAGCTGATGAGCCGGCCAGCCAGCCGGACCAGTAGCTGGCTGATTCTTCAATAAGTTTTTTGGAGTCTGCCGCAGCGGCTTCGGTTAAAGTGGAAATAAGGGTGCGGGCATCGCCGGCAGCAGCCAGATAAAGGTCGATTTTTCTAGTTGAACCCGCGTCAATGGGATCTATGTTCCAGGCCATGGCACCGGCACTGCTTTTGATATTGTCCATACCTCCCCAGAATTCACCTCTGGATGCGGCTTCAAAGGGGTCCGAGGGGGCATTTCTTCTCCCACAGTGAAATCCGGCCGGTTTTTTCCCGGCTGCCAAGAGGCCCAGATAGACGTTGCGCCTGAATTGTACCAAGGCGCTGGCTTCGGTATCTATATACATTCCATCCTGAGTTTCGGACTCATTAATTTCAAAGGAACAATAAATGACCAGCTTAAAACTCCTAGGATGTTCAAAAAGGTTTGTTATATTATATGACCTCAGGAGTATATCGCGATCAGGCAGAATCATATCGGTCTGTTCAACCTTAATTCCACTTTCCTGTCGTATCAGTTCCGTCACCAGGGTGTTAGTTTCCTGCAAGTAATACTGACGGTACTGCCAGGAGTCACCTTCCAGCCAGAGGGTGTGATTGGGAGGTTCCTGGATACCCACCATGAAAATGCCCATATGCTGTCCCCAGTCGATATTTGGCCAGAAGAGCCTGTGCAATTCACCGTTGGATCGGATGGTGGCCAGCATCCTACAGTTGCCCGTTATTCCCCCGGGCAGAGTGGGTTGTCTGAAGCTTTCCATGAGACAATCCTTTCCGTGAAAAATCATACTGAACATTATACAACGAATAGACTCATTTTGTTAAATTATACTATAAAAATGGTTTAAAATAAAAACAGGCTTATGCAGCCTGTATCTTTGATTAATGCAGCAGTTTTGCTGAGGCCTTACCCCTGGGCGTATAGCTGGTATGCAGAATTTCTTTAGCCCTGGCGCTCAGGGGGTGTCCCAGGTATTCCTTGTATAGCTGCTTTACCGCTGGGTTTTCATGGGATTTCCTGTATTCCTTATCAATATCAATCTGATAGAGTGTTTTTGCTCTTTGCCCGGTTATTTTTTGCTGCAGCTTTTCCGTTTGCTTTCCTGCGGTTATGGGTTGCCCGCCGCCCCCGACGCAGCCTCCGGGACAGGCCATCATTTCGATAAAGTGGTATTGCTCACCGGCTTTTATTCTTTCCAGCAGCCTCTTGGCGTTTCTGGTGCCGTGACACACTGCCAGCCTTATTTGTTTGCCTCTTAAATTGACGGTTGCTTCCTTAATGCCTCTCAAACCACGGATCTCCTGAAAATCAAATCTGCTCTTTTCCTCAGAGCCGGTCAAGGCCAGCGCTGTGCGGATAACAGCTTCGGTAACGCCTCCGGTGGCGGCGAAAATAGCCCCCGCGCCGGTAGAAATCCCCAGTGGCTGATCGTAATGCTCTTCCGGCAGTTCATCAAATCTTATGCCTGCAGACCGGATCATTCTGGCCATTTCCCTGGTGGTCAGTACGTAATCCACATCCCGGCCTCCCCGGGTAATCATTTCCGGGCGTGAGGCTTCAAATTTCTTAGCAGTACAGGGCATTATAGCCACCACCACCATTTTTTCGGAAGTGATCCCTTTTTTCTGTGCGAAATAGTTTTTGGCCAGGGCGCCGAACATTTCCATGGGTGATTTGCAGGTACTAAGGTTTTCTATAAATTCAGGATAAAAGTGTTCGCAATATTTTACCCAGCCTGGACTGCAGGATGAAATTAGCGGAAGCCTACCGTTTTTATCCAGTCGTTCCAATAATTCATGGGCTTCTTCAACGATGGTTAAATCGGCAGCAAATTCCGTTGAAAATACCTGGTCAAAACCAAGCCTGCGCAGTGCGGCGGGTATTTTACCGGTTACCTTGGTGCCCGGGGGCAGGCCAAAGGCTTCTCCCAGGGTTACCTGAATGGCCGGGGCCGTCTGGACCACAACGTATTTTTCCGGGCTTTCAATAGCCCGCCAGACTTCGTCGATATATTCGCGCTCGGTCAGGGATCCTGTAGGGCAATTTATCACGCACTGCCCACAGCTTATACAGTCTACCTTTCCCAGATCCTTCATGAAGGCCGGTGCAATTACCGTATCAAAGCCCCTGTTTTTGGCGGAGTAAACGTTAACACCCTGTTCCTCCCGGCATACCGCCTCGCAACGGCGGCATTTTACGCATTTATTATAGTCCCTGACTATAAATGGGTTTTTATTCTGTAGGGGGTATTTTCTTCGCTCGCCTGTTACCCTTATTTTACGGATCCCCATTTCGTCCGCCAGTTTCTGTAACTCGCAGTTGAGATTGCGGGCGCAGGTCAAACACTGCATGTCATGCTCGGATAGCATTAATTCCACTACGCGCTTTCTTGCCCGCCTGGCCCTGGGGGAATCGGTGTATACCTTTATGCCGTCGGTGGCGGGATATACACATGAGGCCTGCAGGCTTCGCCTGCCGCCGGCATCCACCTCCACCAGGCAGACCCGGCAGGTACCGGCCTGGTGGATATCTTTAATGTAACAGAGACTGGGTACACTGATGCCGAGGGAGCGGGCCGCCTCAAGTAAGTTGGTGCCTTTGGACACACTTACTTTACGGTCATTTATGTACAATTCCACTGTTGCAGGATTCCCGGAAGCTTCGGGTTTCTCCACCGGCAGCCTGGTTGCGGGAATAATAGTTGAAACTGTCAATACTAACACCTCCGATCATACTACACTACACTTATCTATTGTTTATCCCGGATTTATATTTATGCACAAAAAAAGACCGCCTTTGGGGGCGGTCTTTCATACGTTGGGGACATTCCTCTCTGACCCAAAATCCAGGCTCCAAAGAGAGGTGTGTCCCCTTTCATACGTTGGGGACATTCCTCTCTGACCCAAAATCCAGGCTCCAAAGAGAGGTGTGTCCCCTTTCATACGTTGGGGACATTCCTCTCTGACCCAAAATCCAGGCTCCAAAGAGAGGTGTGTCCCCTTTCATACGTTGGGGACATTCCTCTCTGACCCAAAATCCAGGCTCCAAAGAGAGGTGTGTCCCCTTTCATACGTTGGGGACATTCCTCTCTGACCCAAAATCCAGGCTCCAAAGAGAGGTGTGTCCCCTTTCATACGTTGGGGACATTCCTCTGACCCTAAGTCCAAGCTCTAAAGAGAGGTGTGTCCCCTTTCCTTATTAGTTATAATTTAGTTATTTCATCTCTGGTGATAACACTTTCCGTGCCGCAGACGGGGCATTTATAAGAACCGAAATTTTTCATGGTTTTGGTAACCGTACCGCAATCAGGGCATTTGAAGCTAATCAACTCAAGAAAAGAACCGCTTATCATCAATCCTGCGGCGAACACCCCGGCTATGGTGCCGCTTGCCACGGGCGGCAGGCCTGCTACCACGCCGGCACCGGCGGCAATTAAGACAATAGCTGCGAATCCTATAACCCTGACCAGAACAAGCATTAATTCAAGGCCGGGATTTTTTATTTCCCCTGTATGATATGAATACACCTGTCTAACCTCCTCCCGTGTTACTGTTTGCTAGTATTTATTCGAGAAGCGAGTAATAATTCCTGCAAAAAATTCAACCTGAATACAATTATTAATTTCAACAGGGTTTGTTAATCCCGTAAATTTTTATTTTAGAAAACAAGGACTATTATATCAATTTGTCTTAAGCCAATAGTCCTGTTTTGCGCAATTACTATTGCGGAATACAGTTATTAGTGTCAAATTAGACTAAGGGGAACAATAATTATACGATACTTTTTGTCAGGAAAAGTTTGTAAGGGTCCGTGCGTTCTCATAAAAAGTAAGAATTTTTTATGAAGGATAAAAATTTAAATGAAAACTACTGCAAAGAATTTGCAGGAAATAAGTTCCTTCACAGAGAATAATTATACTTTATTTGTATAAAAGATGGTTTTTGGATGTATTTTTGTAATATCATCGAGGAGGGTGCTGAAACACATGACTTCCAATCAGGATAAAGGCAACATTAAGGTCGTCATATCCAAAGATAAGCTGGCTGCCTCGATATCAGCTAAAGGCGAAAATAACATACTGGATAAAGAAACCATTAATAATGAATTAGCCAAAGCCGGGGTTGTTTTTGGTGTTTTGGCTGATGAAATCGAAAGTTTCATAGTATCTCCATCCAAGGAACCCGTCGTAATCGCCAGGGGCTTACCACCTACGCCAGGAGTGGACGAGACTGTTGAATTGTTATTCTCTTCTGCAATTGCTCATGAAAATTTGGACGACAGGGATACGGTGGATTTCAGGGAAACCAGCACCCTGGTTTCCGTTGACGAAGGTACACTGCTGGCCAAAAAGCACCCCAGCTCCGATGGCTCCGACGGCCTGGGTGTCACAGGAGAAATACTGCCGCCGCCCAAGCCCAGAACGATTCAACTTCAGGCAGGTAAAGGAGCAGTACTGTCTGATAGCGGGGGTGAAGTATACTCAACGATCAGCGGACGCCCCTGGGTCAAAGTGGCTGGAACCAATAGAACCGTGGGCTGTGACTCGGTATATCTCCAGGATGGAGACGTAGATATTAAGACAGGCAACCTGAGGTTCAAAGGAGATATCAGAATAACCGGCAATGTGCAGGAGGCAATGGAGGTCCAAGCCACCGGGAATATTGAGGTTATGGGGTTTGTTACCAGGGCTACTGTAATTAGCGGGGCGAAACTGGTTATACGGGGCAATGTAGTTGGAAGTAAGCTGAGGTCGGGCATTATATTCCCCGGGGCAAGAAAAATTAATTTTATGCTGATGGACATTTATACCGAGTTGATGAATTTGGCCAAAGCTTTTGAACAGTTAAAAAAGGTTCAGAATATTGATTTTAACAAGATGGATTTCGGCCGGGTGCTGCTGGGAATGATGGACAGCCGTTTTAAGAACCTGAGGCCGCTGTTAAAAAATATGCACAATTTTGCCGAGACCCAGGGAGAGGACATGCCTGAGGAAATAGTAACGGCGGTTGATTCCTTAAAATGTCTCAGCGGATTAAGCAATGCTACTATTGAAAATTTCAGCAAGGCTGTGAAGTCCGTGGGCTTGGCTCTGGATTTTTTATCTCAAAATAAGGAACAAAGCGACAGCCATATTTTTATACGGTCCGCTATGACTTCCATCATACAGTCCGCCGGTAATGTGACCATTACCGGGCAGGGGTGCTTGAATACCACCATCAATGCCGGAGGCAATGTTATTGTAAAGGGGTCTTTCAAGGGCGGCGAGATACTTTGTGAAGGGCACGCAGAGATACAAGAACTGGGGAGTGGACTGGGTATACCGCCGGTGATAAGGGTTGGCGAAAACAGTTCCATCAAAGTGGAAAAGGCTTTTCCCGGTGCGGTTGTGCAGGTGGGTAAAAACAGGATAACCCTGACCAGGGAAATGGGCTCTTTTAAGGCTAAGCTAAACAGGGACGAACAGCTGGAACTTTTTTAGGACATAATACGACTATAATATAAAAGATTTACCATATACGGGCTGATTAGGATAAAAAATAATTTATGCTAAAGCGGCTGCAAGGAGGTTGGATAGATGTCTGACGTAATGCTAATGGTGGCGGAGTTAATGGCGCTATCTGCACGCACGGCGCCTAAATCCATGGGTCAGGATTACGTGAACATAAGGGTATTAAGCGGTGACGATATAATTGCACTGGCGGATGAAATGGTCTGTTTTGGGCAGGAGAGCAAAAAAATAAATTTTGACCGGGACGCGGATAATGTCAGACGATCCGACGCGGTTTTGCTACTTTCTCTGAAGGAGAATAAACCACTGGGATTGAATTGCGGGGCTTGCGGATACAGCAATTGCGCAGACCTCAGGGAAAAAGAAGGCCCGGAATTTGCCGGACCTCTTTGTGCCTGGAGACTCTTTGATGTTGGTATTGCTCTCGGCTCGGCGGTGAAAACCGCAAGCATATTGAATGCCGATAACAGAATCATGTACAGGGTGGGCATCGCCGCCCGCAGGCTAGGCATGATAGAGGGACCTGTAGCGGTGGGTGTCCCTATATCCGCCTATTCAAAGAACATATACTATGACCGTCCGGAAAAGAACAAATAAAGGTAACTACTCAGAATTCAGGAGTCAGAATGAGAGAACGGTTTATCGTCTCGAACTATTCTGAATTCTGACTCCTGAATTCTGAATACCTGAATAGCTGCTGTATCATATGGCGGCTTATGACAGGATGGAGGAACACAATTGTTCTCAAAATTAAAATTGTTACATCTAAGAACCGTAATTATGGTTGTTTTTTTATGCCTATGGGCGGGACCGGTAATGGCGCTGCCCACTTCCCGGTTGATTGAAACCTTTCCGGTAACCTCGGGGGCGGAACTTTCTACCTACCAGTCCCAGTCAGGCGGTGGAACTGCACTGGTATACGTTATTAAAATTGATTTAAGTAATCCCTATATAAAATTAAACACCATAGTAGGTGCCGACGGCAGCCTTGAAACCAACCAGAAGGTAACGGACATGGCGCTGCGAAACGGTGCCGTGGCCGCCGTTAATGGTGACTTTTTCCAGATGAAAGACAGCGGCAGGCCCATAGGACTTACATACAGCAACGGCAGCATAATAACGTCCCCTGCCATGAGATCCGACATGTACGGCTTTGCTATAACCGGCGACAAACACCCGTTAATTGATGTTTTTACCTTCAGTGGCAGGGTAAAAGCTCCCGGTGGCAGCGCTTTCCCCCTGTCTGGTATAAACAAGCCGGCTTACCTTGTTAATGGCGGGGCATCATCTGATATTAATTCCCTGCACATGTACAATTCGTCCTGGGGCAGGAATAGCAGGGGGAATGTCAACGGTCCGGACGATGCTGTGGAACTGGTGGTGTCAGGAAATGTGGTTAGGGAGATACGCAGCAGCATGCCCCCTGTGGGCATACCAGCCGACGGGTATGTATTAATGGCTCATGGTACCGCTGCCGCCTTCATAAAAAATAATTTCAAGCCCGGTGATGAAGTTCAGGTTGAATATGCCGTTGGCCCGCTGGAAAATCTCTATGCGGCGGTGGGCGGACAGGCGATATTGGTTAAAGACGGGACTATTCCAAATTATTTTACCCAGGAAATCAAGGGCAGGGTGTCACGTACCGCGGCCGGGTTTACCGCCGACGGTAATACGCTCTACCTTGCCTGCGCAGAAAAAAGCAATAATAGCCAGGGCATGACTCAGTGGGAGATGGCTTATTTTATGCAGTCACTGGGGGTGAACAGGGCTGTGAACCTGGACGGCGGTGGGTCTACTACCATAGTCGCCAGGCGCACCGGGGAGGAAGGAACGGTACTTTTCAATGTCCCGGAGAAGGGGGCGCCGCGGGCTGTCCCAGACGCCATTGGTATTTTTTCCACTGCACCTCCCGGAGATTTTGCCGGTTTGGTAATCCACGGGCCGGACAAAATACTGGTTGGTCTGCCGGCGGTCTTTAATGCCAGGGGTTACGACGAATATTACAATCCGTACAGGCTAACGCCAGGTGATGTGTCATGGTTGCTCAAATCAGGAAAAGGCGAAATAAGCGGCAGTGAAATAATTTTCGAAACCGGCGGAGTCCTGGACATTGCCGCTAAAAGGGGAGATTATGAAAAAGTACAGCCGGTAAAGGTATATGGTGACGATGATATAAACAGGATTGTGGTGGAACCGTCATCGGTAAGAGTTACTCCCGGCGGTTCGGTACAAATAAAAGTGACTGTACTGTGCAAAGACGGAACGGTGTTCGCTTTGAAACCAGGGCAATTTGAAATGACAGCCGAAGCGGGGGCTTTTAACGGAGAAATGTTTGTCGCCCCTGACAAGCCTATTGCAACCAAGTTAAAAGTTGCCTTCCGCAGTTTTTCGGCTGTGGTCCCCGTAGTGGTGGCGGAAAAGGATCAGACTGTGGGAATGGTAAGGGCTGGACAGCCCCTTACCTTGAATCTGGGTGGTTATTTCAGCGTCATTTTACCCCCGGATGTTTTGCCTGACGGAACGACCATAACGGCTGAACCTGCTGATAAACTTCCCGGGCAGCTGCCTGCCGGCTATGAAAAAGTATCTGCAGTGTCGCTTACCGCGGACGGCGATTTATCAGCAATGACATCAGCCGCCCAGTTGCGCTGGGATGCCGCTGGCAAAAACATTGCTACAGACTATGCCATTTACCAATGGGATGGCGGAGTGTGGCAGTCTCTTGAAACTACAGCCAGTGACGGCGGTCAGGTGTATAATGCAGCCGTACAAAACCTTGGCACCCTTGTACTTGTACGTAAGGTAAGTCAGGAATTTTCCGACCTGGGCGGACACTGGGCGGTGAGCGATGTGTCCATGCTGGCGTCAAAGGGTATTGTGTCCGGCTATCCGGGTAACGTATTCCGGCCACAGGAAAAGGTGACACGGGTGCAGTTCATCACCATGCTGGCCAAGGCCATGGGCTGGCAGCAGATTGATGGGGAGAAAATATTTTCCGATCATGATTTAATTCCGGTATGGGCCAGGGGGTATGTAGCCGCCGCCGTGGAGAAGGGCGTAGTGTCCGGCTATAAAGATGGCAGGTTTATGCCGTCCAGAAATGTAACCCGCTCGGAAATGGCCTCCATGATCACCAGGGCATTGAGCTTGTCTCCTGCCGGTGTGGATGTCATCAGTGGCTTTAAGGACAGGAAAAAAATAGACAAGTGGGCGCTTGATCCCGTGGCAAGGTCCGTTGCGGCGGGGCTTTTCAGAGGGGATAACAGAAACATGTTCAATCCCGCCGGATTTGCCAGCAGGGCGGAAAGCGCTGCCATTATCGCCAGGTCTATGGAATATAGTGTATACAGAAATCAGATTGTTCCTTCGAAGGAATAGATGTTTTGCCCAATACCTCTTACCCGGCATAACTCCGGGACGGGAGCCGCATAGCAAAATTTTTTAATGCACAGGATAAAACAATTGAGTTCGGAGGGTTACTTTTGTCCAGGCAAAGGAGAAAACTGGATCACCTCAAACTGGCGTTGGAACTTGACGACGGAACCACCTCTACGGGTTTTTCCGATCTTTTCCCTGTGCATATGTCTGCCCCCGAACTGGACCTGCAGGATGTGGATACATCCTGCGTTTTTATGGGCAAGAGGCTGAGAGCTCCTCTGATCATAAACGCCATAACCGGAGGCCATCCCGAAACAGCCTGGATTAACCGCGAACTTTCTCTGGTTGCGGGGAAAAAGGGCATAGGTATGGCTGTTGGCTCACAAAAGGCTGCCCTAAATGATTATTCAGTAAGGGAAACTTTTGCTGTGGCCAGGGAGGTGAATCCGGACGGACTGCTTTTGGCCAACCTGGGCGCCACCAGCACACCGGAGGAAGCAAGGGCTGCTGTGGAAATGATAGGCGCTGACGGCATACAACTGCATCTTAATGTTCCCCAGGAAATTACCATGCCAGAGGGTGATTCACGCTTTAAGGGAGTACTTTCGAACATCACCTCGGTAATTGAGGCCGTATCAGTTCCGGTGATGGTGAAAGAAGTTGGATTTGGTATGGCGAGGGAAACTGCGCTGGCCTTATATGGTGCGGGGGTTAAATATATTGATGTGGGCGGCAGGGGCGGCACAGACTTTCTGGCTATTGAGCACTCCAGGGGGAACAGGTGTCAGCAGGAACCGGTGGAGTGGGGCATTCCCACTGCCATCAGCTTTTTAGAGGGTCTAAGCCTCGGTTTGAATATAGGTTTCGTTGCCTCGGGAGGACTGCGCAGCAGCCTGGATATGGCCAAAGCGTTGATGGCCGGGGTTGCGCTTACGGCCATGGCCAGGCCATTTTTAGAAGCACTGGTGAAGGGCAACGCAGGAGAACTGGAGGAAACGGTAGATAATCTTATTGATGGACTGGGCAAAATTATGCTCATGACCGGATCGTCAAATTTGATCGAACTTGCCGGAAAACCCCTGGTGATCACCGGCTTTACAGCCGAATGGCTGCGGCGCCGGGGTATCGACATCGATAGCTACGCACGCAGGTGAAAATTGTTGAATTGCCGGCTGCCACAAAACCACTGAAGCATTGACAATAGTGAATTTTGTGACCTTTTTTAGCTATTCGTGATCTCCTGTAATCTCAAGGTATTGGGGTTGTGTTAGAAAATTATATCCGGAAAGTCTCCGCTCTTGTGTCTGAGGAAGCCTATTGGTTATAATAATATTAAGGGACAAGCTATATATATTCAAAAAGGCAAAGATCCCCTATCGCCATATACTAGTTTCCTTCATATTATGGATTAAGAATAAAGGAAAATATTCCTACTCTGTGGAAAGAAGAGTAGGGGTGGTGTAAATGATTGATTGGATCAAAAGCCGCTGTCAAAAATTAAAACAAGTAAAACTATATCCGGTTGCTGTTATTTTGTTAAGCTTACTGATACTGTTAATATGTTCTAACCATGAGATAATATATGGATCTCGGAAGGATGTTCCGTATAAATTATTATATGCAGTTATACATGAAGTTGGAATAGCGTTGTTTATTCTTGGTAGTATAACAATTTTGCTTGAATTAAGTGACTTTAGGGAATATTTCTTTAGTAGATTGAACGATATTCTTATTAAGGATGAATATATATCTGTTTTAAATCAAGATAAGCTTAGAAATCTAGAGAATAAAGTTCAAAAATTATTATATTTTAAGGAACAGCAAAACGACAAGAAAAGCTTTTTTTACAAAGTTCAAAATGATGTCAAACCATTAATAAATGGTTGTTACTTTGATTATTATGAAATAAGAGTAGAATGTAAAATTGAAGATAATTTGATCAAGAAGAAAATGACTAAAATTTTTGAAATTGTTAACCCAAACGTTAATGAAATAGAAGAATCTATTCCGATAGATTCTTCTATGCAAATTATTGACGGCATTGAAGATGGAGATTTGTATAAGGTGGAGTCACTTTCTATAAAATCTATTTCAATAGACGATTATGGAAATAAGACAGAGAAAGATAATACAATAGATGATTTAGGATTAATATATACTAAATGCGATGATGAAAGTATTAATAAGTACAACATAAGAGTGCAAACCAATAAAACTATAACGGTTAAAGATAGGTGTAAAGTAGAAATAATTTATAATACTATAACTCCCATGTCTGACCCTTTTTTTACACATAGGGTAAGAAAACCATGTAAACGGTATAGGTGTGTTTTTCACTTTAAAAATGATATATATGAATTGGCAGGTTATGGGTTTGGGTTTATGGATAGAAATAATAAAATAACTAAAAATAATTTCACAGGTGGAATAGAGCTTTCATTTAAAGATTGGATTTTACCCGGTGATGGTGTCATATTTACCCTTTTAAGAAGATGATAATTTTGTAGTACATTTATGGTTAAAATATATGCTAATAATCTAAAGGAGGTTGATTAATATGGCAAAAACTTTTATTGAAGATGAGTGGGGTTAATTTGAGAAAAAGATTTTAAATCTCTAGTATTCAATAGGCCGAACCTGTTATTTATAAGGTTTGGCCTATTCTTATATTAATTGTTTATAAAAAAACACACCCTGCGGTGTGTTGTATTTCTGGTGGACGAGAGGGGATTCGAACCCCCGACCCCTGCGTTGCGAACGCAGTGCTCTCCCGCTGAGCTACACGCCCATTTATGTCAAAAGCTACCCTCTGGTTTTATCACACCGGGGCAAAAATTATACTACCATAAACAAAAGGGTTTATCAAGGGAGAAATTTATGGCTTATTTTCTCCCTTTCCCAGCGCATTGTAAATAGAAAGACCTGCCGTAGCCACCCAGCCCAGACCCAGGCCGAGGCCAAGGGGAATGGCCCACCAACCGGTACCGGTCCTGCGCCTTTGAATTTTCATGCCTTTCATTCATGCTCACCTCCGGCAAACTGTGCCAGCTATTTATATTATTATTGCTAAAATGGTTAAATTTTATTTATATCAGTTTAGAAGGAATGTATGTTGCTCCGGGGGAATGAGTATTATAGTACGACAAACGGGGGCAAGGTACTATGGTGTATATCAATCCATTTGATTATGTTAACAAGAAAGATGTTATAAAAAGAGTTGCCGGAATGAAAAAGAAACATTCCGGTATGACCGGCCGTGAGCTATGCGATCTGGTCATTAGACGCAAATCCCGCTGGTGCGCGGCCAGCGGTGCGGTTACCGCCCTGCCCGGCGCTTTTCCCGGGCTTGGAACTGTGCTGGCTGTTTTTGGTGGCACGGCTCTGGATATCACTGCCCTAAGTTATTTTATGTCCGAAATGATCCTGGAAATGTCGGCTATATACGGACGGGATTTAAATATACCCGCTGTTTCCAGGGAAGCGCTGTGGGTGCTGGTGTCTGCCGTGGGATCGGATGTGGCGGGGAAGGGGCTGACCAGGACGGTAGTCGCCCAGATGGGCAGGCAGGCAGTGGTAAAGCTTATGCAGGAACTGTTGCTTTCCCTGGGCATAAGGATAAGCCAGCGCTCACTGTTAAAGATAATACCGGTTCTGGGTACGATTATATCCGGAGCGGTGAATTATTATATATGCAAAAAAATAGGCAAGGTAGCCGCCGATTATTACGATAAAAACAGCTTCCATGAATGGGAGGGTAAGACAATCACGGTACCGGGTAACTAAGTTATTAAGTTATTGATTCAGGTCAACTTTCTGTTAAATAAGGCAGAAGGTGTTTCTATATGGTACCAGTACCTTTACTATATATGCTCAAACCGGGACAACCAGGCAAGCTGCAGCCATGGGTTATCGCCCCGGGGCTTTTTTTTTATGGAGTCTTGGTGAATACATCGGGGCTTTTTATTTTTCTTAAAAACATTTTCAAAAAACGCATACCGAGAGGGAACAATTAGAACTGAAGGCTATACAAAGAAAAAACACTGTGTCGGAGTATGTCCGGCAGCGGTTTTTGGAGGAGTAACAATAATGCGCCTATGGCATCCAGGACTATTACCATACCTACCTACCGCTCAGATATCCGGCCAGCATCGGGAGTGCTGCGCCCTCCGTGGCAACGGATGGGGCCGAAAACACAAAACGGTAGATTATGTTTTTACTCACTCCCCTGCCACGCTGTTTGCGTACCACCAGTTGGTTATGGCTGAAGCGGAACGCCGGGGGAGCAATATCACCCATAAGTGGAAAGAACCGCATTACCGGGGACGGAACTGCGAACCGTGGATACCAAAACAGTTTGGCCACCCCGAGGGTGGCTACCTGGAGCATGATGGCGCGTACCTCCGGGAGTGCTTAGAAAACCTACAGGGTAAGGGGGTAATTATTAGACTGGAAGAGGAGGTGTAAATACTTCTGCATTACCGTTGCATTACTTTTGAATAAATAAAGGAACAACGTTTCCGCAATCCCTTTATTTATGCTGGTCGGAGCGACACGACTCGAACGTGCGTCCTCTACCTACCCAAGGGTTGGAATATTAACGGGAGATAGGCAACCTCAACAGTCCATCTCCATTATCACTATGTCCGCAGCATTGCCCAGCAGATGCTGGGTGTACTTCTTGCTGGGATTGCTACCCTCAAACAAACACTATGGGTTGCGATAAATGTAAGATAATGTCGAACTAGATAAAATTTGCAGGAGATTAATAAAATAGCGAAGTATAAGACATCATGGGGAAATATCCCCATGCCAGCTTGTTGGTCCCATTGTCCCGCAAGAGGGCAGGCATTTCCAGACACTGCTTGATTTTAGTAGAACCAAAATATTTTCAGAGGGAAAAGGATAAAGCATTAGAAAAATTATAGGCACTTTGATTCTGTTTCTAAGGATTTTCATTGAAATATCACCATAAATCGGATACCTTCTTATTGAATGTTGTGTCTATTAGCGGAAGTTGGTTTGTTGTGCAGATACACGAAACAAATTTGTTTATTTAGTACTAAAAATGAAATTGGTCGCATTGACCGCGCGCGCCGTCCTGGTGCGGATTAGTCAGGTTAGTCACATAATTCTTAAATTCATTTGCTTGGTTACAACATCTCTTAAATTGGAGTTGAGGCAAAAGCATGAGAGATAGAACGGCAATTGATACGATCAAGGGTTATTTTTATCAATTTGATTATTCTATTTTGACAATACTTGAGTTGAGAAAAGGTACAGATGCAATTATTATTGAAGGCATTGAAGATGTGGATGTATCAGAATTAGAGAGTAATACAGCAATTCAGTGTAAGTATTATGCTAATACAGAATTTAATCATTCAGAAATTGCACCCGCAATACGATATATGTTAAAAGACTTTGTTGAAAGAAGAAAATATAGCAAAGAAACCATAAAATATAAATTGTACGGCTATTACCAAAAAGGACAAGAAAAACTACCTGACATCATAACTATAGAGTTTTTTAAGAAGCATTATTTGACTTATACACATAAAAAGATTAAAACATTGTTTTATCAAGATTTAAATATATCAGATGCTGTCCTACACGATTTTTTGTCACATTTACAAATACAGATCAATGCTAAAGAGTTTTCACAGCAGCTTAATGATATTCTAAAAAAACTTCAGGAACAATTTAACTGTTCCCCATTTGAGGCGGATCATTACTACTACAATAATGCATTAAAAGTGATTAAGGAATTGGCTATATGTAAAAATATTGAAAAGAGAAAAGTATGTAAAAAGGACTTTATCAAGTTAATTAATAAAAAAGAAATACTGTTTAATCAATGGTTTTATTTCTTTAAAGGAGAAAAAGAAGTATACAAAATACTAAGAAAAGAGCATTTTACTTATTTAAATGTTTTACCTTTTGAGAGATTCTTTTTAATTGAAGTTGATAAAAACAGTTATTCAAGATTTGAATTAAAAGAGATACTTCTTTGTATATCAAATAAGTGGTCAAAATTATCTAAACGTACACCACATCCATTTTGTCCGTATGTTTATATACATAATTTAGATAGTAATGAATTGATAGAGTTAAAAAATGATTTTTACCGAGAAGGAATCAGGTTCATTGACGGGGTAGCATATAACGAAGCTAAATTTAACCCGAAAGCTATTGTGGAGTGTGCTAATTACTACAACCAAATTATGCTCAAATTTATTGATCATTTGGATTATATTAATTTGATTATTCACGAAATGAATAAAACCATAGAAATTTACCAATTTTTTAGAGAGACCCCGTTTTTTGAATTAAATAACCCAAATATTAAACATATAAAGATACAAAATTTACAATTAAAAAATGTAAAGGGGATAATTTGAAATGAAAGATTTAAAGATGAATGCGGAAGTAATCTCGGTTTTTCCAAATAAGATCAGAATAGTTGTGGATAATTTAGAAGAATTTAAACTAAAAGACGAGTCTTTAAAAGTGGGCTCTTATTTAAGGGTTGCAGATAACGAAAACTCTATACTTATTGCCATCATAGAGAACTTTTCTATAGAAGTTAATGATGAAGGTATACGTGATTATATCATAGAAGCAACTCCCCTCGGATTGATAAAGGATGGGGAATTCATTAGAGGGGGAGATACAATTGCAATACCTCCCAAAAAGGTTGAACCTGCAACTAGATCAGATATAGAAAAAATTTACAACGAATCAATAGAATTATCAAGACAATTTATTTTTTCCAGGCTATCCTCAAATAAAGAAATAAAAATACCAGTTGATGGAAATAAATTTTTCAATAAACATATTTCAATAATTGGTTCGACAGGGTCTGGAAAATCACATACTGTTGCAACGATTATTCAAAAAGCTGTTGAAGCAAAATTAGGAGAGTTTTCTTTAAATAATTCACATATAATCATATTTGATATTCATTCTGAATATAAATCAGCTTTTCCGAATGCTAATATTATTAATATTGATAATTTAATTCTGCCGTATTGGTTACTTAATAGCGAAGAACTTGAAGAAATTTTGCTAGATACAGGTGAACGTGATAATTATAATCAATCATCTATATTTCGTACTCTGGTGACTGAGAATAAGAAAAAATATAATCCCTCCCATGAAAAAATTTTTTATGATACACCGGTCTTTTTTGATATCAATGAAATTGTAAATGCAATTATTAATTTCAAAAACGAGACAGAAAATGCGAAGTGCTCAGGACGATATATGATAAATGACAGGACTTACAGCTTATTAGCAGATGGAAAGACCAATGATGAGTCTGGAATAAAATTAACTAACGAAGAACGAATAAAAAAATATTTTGAAAAAGAACTAACTTTTTTCCCTACTAAAGCACAAAGTATAACTAGAGGTGATTATGCTGATGGAACTTTGGACAAGTTCTCAATTAGACTTCAATCTAAAGTATCTGATAAAAGATTAGATTTTCTATTTGGAGATAAATCCAAATCAATAAAATTTGAAGAGATATTGAAAAAATTAATGGGTTATTGTGAAGAACTATTAAGTAATGTCACTGTAATAGATTTAAGTGGTATTCCATTTGAGGTTTTAAGTATTACAGTGTCTTTAATATCAAGAATGTTATTTGAATATGGTTACTACTATAAACGATTAAGATGTAGAAGAAATCCAGATGAAAAAATTAATAATGATGTTCCAATTCTTATGGTCTACGAAGAAGCTCATAAATACGTGCCAAGAAGCGAGCTTTCTAAATATAGATCATCTCAAAAAGCAATAGAAAGAATTGCAAAAGAAGGAAGGAAATATGGTGTTACTTTACTGCTAGCTAGTCAAAGACCATCAGAAATATCAGAAACAATATTTTCGCAATGTAATAATTTTATTGCCATGAGATTAACAAATCCTAATGATCAAGGATATGTTAAGAAACTATTGCCGGATACATTAGGAAATCTTATTGATAAGATGCCATCGCTTTCTGCAGGTGAGGCACTGTTGATAGGAGAATCGATAATTTTACCCTCAATTGTTCACATTGACAAATGTAAATTGCCACCATCATCAAATGATATTCCATATTGGGATTTGTGGAATGAAGAGTGGAAAAATATTAATTTAGTTGAGATCAAATCTGAATGGTATAAATAGGAAGGTTCGGATTTGGGAGGCCACCGTCCATGACGACTTCTGAATAAAAGGGCGATCATCTTCACGAACATCACATTCCCGCTTCGGTCGCGGATTAGCGCGGGAAGCTGCCAAAGAGTAGAACATGTTCGGGGCTGGCTGTGCCACATCCCGGCCTAAGTTTGGCATGAAGCCAGTGCGCCTGTATAGGGCAGAATAAATAGTTCAAAAAAAGGCTGCCAATATTAGCAGATAAAAATTGCCGAATACAGCAACCGGACCTAAGATTTGGAAAGCAAAGCTAAAGTCTGTCTATCGCCTTAAAACCGGGAGATATAGGAAATGCAGGACTATTTAAACGAAATATAGGCGAACAGAAGAATTTTGGAGGTTTTTGATATGTCGTCACCTGAAGTCAAGAAACAGGTGGAAGAATATGTGGAATGGGAATGCAGGGGTAAAGCAAAAGTTATACACTCAAAACCCGAGCAAACATACAACGAACTTGGTTTTAACGTCACAATATGGAATGTTAAGACTGACAATGATGGGTCGTGGTGGGTAGCCCAAGGGGATCTGCCAATGAATTTATATCCTCAAGACCAGGCATATTACTTTTCAACTGATGAAGTTTTCTCTTTTCATTTGGGTATTATGTTACGACTTATGAACGATGAAGGCCAACAAACATGATAGTTGTATTGAACAAATTTCGCACGGCGCTGAATTGTCCATGGGCTTAAGAAGGAAGTTATCTTTAGCTTCTGAGAGGTTGAATGAAGCAGTTGAAATAGAAGAGATCCAATCAATAGGGGTTATGTGTAGAGAAACATTAATTGAACTAATTGACTATGTTTACGATTCAGATTCTTTTGATGGGGAAGAGAAGTTCAAGAAATCAGATGTTAAGAACCGGGGAGAACTAGTGATAAATAAGTACATTACTGGTTCGGAAAACGCTGAGTTAAGGAAAAATATGAAAAATTTATTAAATGGTGTGTGGGACTACTCAAATATTATTACTCACTCATCGTCAAAGACAAAACATGAAGCTTCAATCTGTCTTACTATTACCGTTGCATTGGTTTCTTCATTTGAAAATTTGCTTAATAAATACTTTGATCCTATAGCCGGATTGAAGTGTAAGGAATGTGGAAGTAGAAGATTAATTGTTGCAGAGAATGATGAAACAGAAGATTTACTCATTATTTGTGAGAACTGTCAGCATGGATTTATTAAAGAATAGGTATAGTTTACAGTATTCCAATGATAGCCCATACTTTATATGAATAATACACATTGTCGCAAGGGCGCGGGGCTGGCACGCCACATTGCATGACCTAACCAATCAGCGGCCAATTCGCCCCATGCATGAGCTTCCAGTTATCCATATGATGCTAACCACACTCGGCACAGTTGTTTATGTCTATTAGGGTAAGTTGTTCTCCTTATTTAGAAGGAGTAGAAATTCTATGATTTCAGCGGCTTCTTTATACCCTACACAATGTAGAATAGAAGTATAAACTAGACTCTAATGGAAAAATCTAAGTAGTAATTGTAGGGACCTAAAGGGAGGAGAAATATGCTTGAAGCGAGTCTTGCCGAAAAGGTATTTGTAATGACCGGTTACCCTGAGTATACTTATGTCGAACGTGAGGAAATTGATATTACAATGCAAACAGCGCTACGTGACAAAGGAACACATATTTATCTTATAGGAGAATCAAAAAGCGGAAAATCTAGTTTGTGGGCAAAATATCTATCTTTAGAAGAACGGTTAGAACCTATAATAATCACCCGTCAAACTACCATTGAGAATTTATATAACGATATTTTTAAAAGGTTAAGGTCTTTTATGAGGTTCAACGCAATTCAACTGTAACAAATGATAATAAAAAAGGTATTAATATTAAAAAAATACCAGGTATTGACATATCGAATGAACTTAAAAAAATCAGTTCGATCGGTAGTGTCCAACAACGTGTAGGTCAAATTGATTATAACATTAACACGTTAATTGATTTTATCAGAGGAACAACCCAAAGAATAATATTGGAGGATTTTCATTTTGCTTCTGACGAATTTATTAGTAA
Organism: Peptococcaceae bacterium BRH_c4b; assembly: GCA_000961595.1. Taxonomy (GTDB): domain Bacteria; phylum Bacillota; class Desulfotomaculia; order Desulfotomaculales; family Desulfocucumaceae; genus Desulfocucumis. Next base: position 54,113 of record LADO01000051.1, on the reverse strand, counting down.
TTTTTCTGACGACTTAAAAGCACTTTCAGATGAAAGAATCCAATTCGTAATTGTAGGTGTTGAAAATAAAGTTCCAATAATGTTAACCGCAAGACCAGATCTAAAAGAGCGAATTTTAAGTATCGAAGTAGGACATTTTGATGAAACATGTCTTCAAGAAATAATTAAGATGGGAGCAAAAGAATTACACTTTGCAATATCCAACGACTCCATTACAAGTTTAATCATTTCTGAATCGGACAACAAGGCTTACATGACACAAAATATTTGTAGACATTTATGCGTTGTGGAGAACATTACGGAAAAATGTACAATCAAATATAAAATTAATAAAATGGAAAACGTTATGTTGGCATGTAGGTTAGTTGCTTTAAAAAACAAACCTCTCTATGATGAAATCGTAGATACCATTGGTAGTCAGAGTCATGGAAATAGTACTTATAAAGCATATCTCTGGATACTCAAAATTTTGTCTAAAAATAGGGTTGGCAAAATGGGGATTACTCTTAACCAAATTTTACACGGAATACAAAATCTCGGCAATAACCAAATTCCCGGGGGATCGGTTTACGCTTGTGTACCAAGATTACCAAAACTGAGTAAACAATGCGAACAGGTATTCAAGTATAATAATAAAACGTTATTTGTAGATTATGGCCTTTAATTTTTTTTAAAGTGGTGTCCAGAGGTAGTTGAAAAATATACTATAGACCTTTAAATTTGGCAAGCTACTAATCTTAATTCGAGTATATACAAACAAAGTGTGCTTGCAACCTAATTAGACTTTCCACGTTTCCAGGTAAGTTGATTTTCAGGAGTAAGATCAATGAAGATTGTTAAGATTCAGATTAATAATTTTAGACAATAAAAGAGCCACCTGTTTTTACCAGAACATACTGTACTCGTTAGGGATAATAACACAAGAAAATCAACTGTATTAGGAGCCATAGATTTAGTTCTTGGGCCTTTCGATTCTGTTATGAGTGCAAGGACTTTCCCTGTAAACGACTCAAAGCCTGGTATCGAAAACTTTCTCAGAAAAGAAGGGGAAAAGAGGAGCTGGCCTTTGTCTAAATGTAAAATTGATAGGCTACCCAAAATAAAAAATACCGCTGGGGTGAGGAGTAGATAAAGCATCATATACAGATCAAGTCTATAGTGGGAATTTATTAAATAATTGAAATTTTGAGTAATTATTTTTAATTTGTGTTCATTGGAAAAATGTATAAGCATGAGATATGGCTGTACACAAAAAAATCAATATTTTATGAATAAGGTGAAAACAATGGATGAAGTGCAACTAGAAATTGCCAAGGAAATTGCAAAAGATGTATATGCTGATGGAGGAAAACCTATTGTAAAACCAACTGGCGAACTGATTGGTTTAGTTCCGCGTGCAATTAAAGCAGCATTTTTACCATTAGAAAAATGGATAATGGGAAAAGAATATAATTTAAAAGAAACTCAGAAGTTGCTTGAACTCAAGCTTCAAACAGTAGACCCTAACTTTATTCAGCCCCCAGAGGCGCATGTTGCTGTACCTGCCTTGCAATATATTAGTTACTGCATGGATAACGAGGAGTTAAGAGACATGTATGCTAATCTGCTGGCTAATTCTATGAATAAAGTTGTCAAAAACGGTGTACATCCTGGCTTTGTAGAGATCATAAAACAACTTTGCCCTGATGAAGCTAAAATACTACAAGCTATTAGTTTAAACAATGATATAGCTCCAACAATTTCATTAAGGTACATAAATGATAAAGGAGAAGGCATAACAATAATTGAGGATTTTTCAGATATTGGAGAAAAGGCTAATTGTGAGCAGCCTTTGCAAATAAAAAATTATTTTGATAATCTTAAAAGATTAGGGATTATACATACAAAATTTCTGGCTTCCCTTATAAATAATCAATTATATGAAACGGTAATAAATCATCCCTATATTCTTTCAAAAATGGAAGTGCCTGAAAATTATAGCAACCTTGGATATAATAAAACACATGTTGAAAAAGGATATTATAAACTATCAGCATATGGAAAAGCTTTTTGTTCCATATGTTTGAGTTCAACGCTAGTGCTTAAATAATGCAAGAAAACACGAAGAATTGTTAATTCACTTAAACTTCAGATTATTTATAAAACGTACAAGATCTCATTAATGCAAATTACGGTTAAACGTCGTTGATGTATTTAATGAATTATTACGATAAGAACAGCTTCCGGGAATGGGAGGGTAAAACTGTCGATGTGTAAACAGAATAAGCAAAAACAATAGCATCTCGAGTTTACTTAAACCAGTACGCCTAATAATTCCTTTAAAGATTCCAGCACATCCTCTTTGCCGGGCTCCCAGATTACTGGACAATCATGCAACTGTTTTCCTCCCGTTATCAATTGGGCGGCAAAAGCAAGACAAGTATGTTCACCACACAGGCGGCAGTTTGACTTTTTAGGCAACCAGCCGTATATTACCAGAGGGGACGGCCTTGAGTGCCTTTCGTGAACCTCCTCCGGAACAAGCCCAGAGGCTTCTCCACGAAGGTTTCTCATTTCAACGAGAGCTGCCCTGTCAAAGCAAGATCTTACGCTCTCTCGTGAGCTACAACACTGTGTTGCCACAGCCTTGGCCTGGTCCATAGGCATCTACTACTTCGCCATACGGCTACGGTAGATACGTGCTTACTTTCAAGCAACGACCTCTTTCGGGAATCAGTTTTACGCAGCGGCCCATTGACCCGCTGCAACCCCATACTGATTGTCAAAGAGCACAGGAATATTATACCACAGGAACAGATGTTTGTGGAGTATTTATCGCCCTACGGGCGATGCCTCTTTCATCCTCCGGCACAAGGCCGTAGGTTTTCAAAGGCGATTTTCTATAACCGGTGCGATATTTTCCTTGTTGGTATGTGTTTTATTTTTTGAAAAATGTCTTCGTTCAACAATAATCTTAAATTACGGTACTGATTGAGCAGAGTTCCTTTTTTTCTTTGTGGCTTCGTGATCAATCCCCAGTTCCTCACCGGTTAAAACCACCCCGTATACCTCTTCCGCCTGTTGGCGGGATATCAGTTCTTCCAGCACGTCCGTACGCACCGCTTCAGGCTCCCTTTGCAAAGGATCCCCAAAGCCGCCTCCCCCGGCCGTTTCCAGTATGACCGTGTCGCCTTCCTGTAAAATACCGGTATATTTGCCGTACATAGGCTTTTCAGTGTCGCCGTTGGTGTGTTTTATCTTCAATACCGAGGAAGCGCCGGGATGTCCCCCGGCGAGCCCCCAGGGTTTCAGCCGGGAGCGCTCAGTGCTGACGGAAACGGTGGCCTTACCTCGCAGCACGGTGATGGAACGGTACAGCCCAACTCCACCCCTGAATTTTCCCGGACCGCCGGTGTCGGGCAGCAGACCGTAGCCATTGACCAACAGGGGGTATGACAGCTCAATTACCTCCACAGGGGTATTGCGGGTATTGGTCATATTTACGTGTACCCCGTCCATGCCATCCTGGTCTATTTTGGCCCCCTGACCCCCGCCGTAAGTTTCTACATAGGAATAGTATCTCCCCCCGGAGGGGTCAATGCCGCCCACGGTGAAATTGCTCATACTGCCTGTGCCGGCAGCGGTAACCCGTTCCGGGGCTGCCTGGGCCAGTGCTCCCAGCATGGTGTCGGCAATGCGCTGGGCGGTGTTGATATTAGCGTGGGCTACCGCTGCGGGGAAAGCCGGGTTAACCAGGCTCCCCGGCGGGGTTATCACCTCGATGGGGATGGCAAGGCCTTCGTTTGACGGTATTCCTGGATCTACTACCGCCTTAAGGGCATAGTAGACGCAGGCCAGGGTTACACCCCGGGTGGAATTTACAGGCCCTTCCACCTGGGGGTGGGTACCTGTGAAATCAACCAGTGCCGATTCGCCGTTCATGGTGAGGGATACCTTGATGTTAATCGGTTTTCCCTGCACACCGTCAGTTTCCAGAAAATCCTCAAAGGTATACGTGCCGCTGGGAAGCTCGGCCAGACCTGAGCGCATACGTCTTTCCGAATATTCTATAATTCCGGTCATATATTCCATAAGTTTTAATGATCCGTATTTTCCAGCCAGTTCCTGAATACGCCGGTCTCCAGCTGTGTTGGCCGATATTTGGGCTTGCATGTCACCCTGAAATTCATCAGGGGTGCGCACGTTGCTGGCGATAATGTCCATTATTTCACGATTAATAACACCCCGCCGGCAGATTTTAACAGGCGGTATGCGCATGCCTTCCTGAAAAATTTCTCTTGCTTCAGTGGACATGCTCCCAGGTACAGAACCTCCCACATCCACGTGATGAGCAAGGTTGGCCACTACCGCCACGGGCCTGCTTCTGTAGAAAACCGGCGTAATCAGGCAAATATCCGGCAGGTGGGAACCGCTGATATAAGGGTCGTTAATTACTATGGCATCCCCGGGGTTTAAAGTTGTTATAGGAAACCTGGCCAGCACCGCCTTTACCACGGTGGGCATCAAGCCGAGGTGCAAGGGTATGTGTTCGGCCTGGGCCACAAGTTGGCCTTCGGTAGTGTAAACGGCGGTGGAACAGTCCCTTCTGTCCTTAATATTCGGGGATAGGGCGGTACGAGTAAGAGTGACGCCCATTTCCTCGGCCACCGACTGCAGAGCGTTGCGCAAAATTTCCAATGTTACCGCATCCATCAAGCCACCCCCACGTATATAAGCAAATTTAACAGAGAGTCTATACGGGCGCGCATGCCCGGTGGAATAATAGTGGTGGCGTCATCCTGCTCCACCACCGCAGGGCCGCTGATTTCCATTCCTGCGGCCAGCATTTGCCGGGGGTAAACAGGTGTTTCCACTGGCGTGCCAGTAAAAACAACATTGCGGTGGTCTGGCTGTACTCTATTTTGCCCGGTCGTTGACGGCGGGGCAGGGATGGAGTCTTGTATGTCCGACCCTGTGCCGGCGTAAGGAGACGCCGTGGCTGTAACTCTGATGGTCACCAGTTCAAGGGAGGCATCCTCCCGGGCAAAACCATATTCGCTCCGGTGTGTAAGATGAAAAGATCTTTCCAGCAGTTTCAGGTCCCCGGCGGTAAATTTACCGGCAGGGGCTTGCATGGTCAGCTCGTAGGACTGGCCGGTATATTTTATGTCAACAAATCTACGGGTGCTTACCAGTTGTGGATCAAAACCTTCGCCGGCAAAATCTACCCTGCCTTTGTTCTCAAGAATTTTAAAGTTTTCCGTCAGTTTCTCCAGATCTATTTTATCCCATGGCGTTACCATAACTGACGTATAGTCCCTGCGGGCATCTGCGAAAAGAATGCCCACAGCCGAAGAAACGCCTGGATAGCGGGGTACCAGGACGCCGGATATACCCGTTTCCCGGGAAAGTTCGGCAGCGTGGAGCGGACCTGCGCCCCCGAAGGCCATAAGCAAAAATTCCCTGGGGTCATATCCCCGCTGTACGGAAATTAACCTGAGGGCCCGGGACATGCCGGCGTTAACTACGGTGATAATGCCTTCAGCCGCCTTTTCCACCGTGATATCCAGAGGTTTGGCAATTCTATCGTAAATGGCCCTGACGGCGGCCTCATGATCAAGGGGATTGCCTTCTCCCAGACGGCTGCCGGGGCCAAGGCGGCCCAGCACCAGGTTGGCGTCGGTTACAGTGGGCTCCGTGCCGCCGAGGCCGTAGCAAGCCGGTCCCGGGGACGCGCCTGAGCTGGCGGGGCCGACTCTAAGAGCGCCGCCCCGGTCGATATAGGCTATGCTGCCTCCGCCCGCGCCGATGGTGTGGATGTCCAGCATGGGGAGGCGCAGGGGGAACCCGCCCACGTTACCTTCGGTGGTGTAGCGGGGATTGTTGCGGTATATCAGGCTGACATCCGTACTGGTGCCGCCCATATCCGCTGTAATTATATTGGGCCTGCCGGCTTTTTTGGCCAGCATGACTCCGGCCAGCACGCCGCCGGCCGGGCCGGAAAGAACGGTGCGGGAGCATTCAGCAGCAGCCTGTCGTGAGGAAATTACCCCGCCGTTGGACTGCATAACGAAAAGGCCGGACCTGGCTTCACTGCCGATCTCCTCCAGCCCGGCCTGCAGCTTGTCCAGATAGGATGCCATGACAGGCCTGAGCAGGGCGTTAATGGCGGTGGTGCTGGTCCTTTCATATTCCCCGAATTCAGGAAGCAATTCCGAAGAAATAGTTACGGGCACACCGGGGATTTCTTTCTCCAAAGCATCCTTGAGCATAACCTCGTGCACCGGGTTGGCGTAGGCATGGATGAGGCTTATCGCTAGTGATGCGGGTTTTAACTGTTTTATCTGAGCAATTAATTCGTTTATATGTTCTCTTGATAGAGGTCTGTATACCACACCACCGGGTAAAATTCTTTCGTCGACCTCCAGGGTAAGACGTCGGGGTATAACAGGAGAGGGCCGCAGGGACCGGAAATTATAAAGATGGGGGCGGTTCTGCCTGGCAATGCGGAGTATGTCTCTGAAACCACGGGTCACCAGCAGGGCGGTACGGGCTCCGGTCCGTTCCAGAAGGGTGTTGGTGGCTACCGTGGTGCCGTGCAGCAGGAGATATAGCCCGGACAGGCTAACCCCGCCCTTTTCCGCCAGTCGTCCCAGAACATTCATGATAGCTTTGGAAGGATCGTCAGGAGTGGATAAAACCTTAACCGCATGAAATTCACCGGTGCTTTCATTCAACATGCAGCCGTCTGTAAAAGTGCCGCCGGTATCCACGGCGGCCCTCCAGGCTCCCGCTTTATGATTAGCCATTTCTTCACTCCGGTCAGATATTATTTGCAAAACTGGAATTGAGCCATTTAATTACTATAGCCCAAGCTTCCCGGTAATGGCCGGAAAACTGGTGATTACCATGGTCTATCCAGTGTAATTCCTTTGGTGCTCCGGCGCAGTCGTATATTTTTTCTGCCTCTGTGGGGGGCACCAGTCGATCTTCGCGCCCGTGTATAATCAGCAATGGGCGGGGCGCCACTTTTTTTGTCAATGAACATATGTCGTATTGCAATATGTCTGTAAAAAAGTTTCTTTTAACATATATTAATCCCTCGCTGCCGGCTAGAGCAACAACGGCATCCTCTTCCAGAGGCAATTCTTTGACAGTGGCGGGCAGTAAAAGTTCATAGAGGTTTGCCGGCGTAGACCAGGTGCACACTCCTCCGATGTTGCTATCCCCGGCAGCATGGCAGATGGCTGTAACACCGCCAAGACTGCGTCCCAGGGTGATCAAGGGGTAGAAACCGCGCTGCCGGCAGTAATCGGTCACCGCCGCCAGGTCTGCTATTTGGCCGGTAAGGGTGAGGTTTACAAAATCACCCTCGCTTTCTCCATTGCCCGCAAAATCGAAAAGCATTGTCGACCATCCGCTTCTACCCAGTTCTTCAGCCATTTCCAGTGCCTTGCCCTTACCTTCCTTGCTGCCGGTAAAGCCGTGGCAAAAAATTACCAGGGGACCGCTGTCGCCCTGCGTATATAATAGTCCGGCAAGCTTCTGGCCGGATTTGTTATTTATTTTTACTTTTGCCCATTTGGACATTTTCAGCACCTCCTGTAAAAACGGAATATGTATATAATAAAGCTTATGGTAATGGCCCAAATACCGGTTTTCTTTAAATATTAGGCATTGTAGTAAAAATTCCTGCTTAGCGCCAACTCGTTGAACGCTGGTTGATTTGGTCGGCATACCGTTTTCAGGCGGCTGCAATAAGAAGAAACCACTAGTCAGTGCAGGGGAGGGGCATAATAATTATTATGAGTATTATAATTGTACACGGAGGTATTGAGACTGGCACAGAGGCTCCATTTCTGGAAGTGCTGCGGGAGGCCGCGCTGTCAGGGTATAGATCTCTTGCCCGGGGTCATCTGGATGCTGCCGAGGAAGCGGTAAAAATACTTGAAAAATGCCCCCTGTTTAATGCCGGGTATGGATCAGTTTTGAACCTGGAAGGGGAGGTGGAAATGGACGCCTCCATCATGGACGGTTACAGCGGAAGGTTTGGGGCTGTGGCAGCCATAGATAACGTTGCCCATCCTGTAACGATAGCCCGGCTGGTTTTGGAGGAAACCTCCCACGTGCTTCTGGCGGGCCGGGGAGCTACCAGCTTTGCCAGAGTGAAGGGGTTTCCCATGGTAAATTGCATTGCGCCCACTATGCTGAAAGCCTGGCAGAAAGTCAGGGATGCCATGGGTAAGGGGGCCGGGACGGGTGCAAGCCCCTTTACCGGCCTGCCGGCGCAGGCCATAGATGCATGTGACACGGTGGGATGCGTGGTGTCCCACCGGGGTATGCTTGCAGCCGCTTCTTCCACCGGCGGTTCATTTTTGAAAATGCCCGGCAGGGTAGGGGATACGCCGCTGCCGGGGGGCGGCATATTCGCTTCCCGCCGGTGCGCCGTGGTTTGCACCGGGCTGGGTGAGGCCTTTGTCGAGACTTTGACGGCAAAATATGTTGAATCGCTGGTAGCCGATGGCCTACATCCCCAGGAAGCCGCTGAAAAAGCTATAATCAGATTGACCCTGGAAAAGAGAGCAGCTGGGGGTATGGTGGTGGTGGATCATCAGAACCGCTATGGGGTGGCCTATAACTCCACCACTTTTCCAGTGGCGCTGGTGCATGACGGTAAAATTCAAGATAACTTCACACCTAAAAAAATGCCCCGGTATAATACATGCGGTTGAAGAATGGAATATTTTCATGTCGTAGTGGTTTGGAGGAGCGCCCTCGTAAACAGCCCTGTGTAAGAATCTTACACAGGGCTGTTTTTTCAACGTTGATGGTAAACCGGATGCATTACAGTGTTGTAATTGTAGTGCTGGCCCATAATAAATGAAATAAAACTGCGCTAATTGCTAAAAATAAGATAGGCGGATTAAAACACTCATGGAGGCAAATACCATGTGCAGAATTGTTATGTTGCTTGTATTATGCCTGTTCTCGGGGGCGGTCCCCGTCCACGCGGCAGAAATATCTTTTCTGAAAGGAAGGACCGTGGTGGTGGACCCGGGTCATGGTGGCTACGATCCGGGAACCGTACGGCGAGGTATCTGCGAGAAGCACATTAACCTGGATATCGCCTTAAAATTAAAAGAGACCCTGGAGGAAACAGGGGCCAGGGTAATACTAACCCGGAATGGTGATTACAACATGGCGGTGGCAGGATTGCACAGCAGGGAGGCACGCCGTTACGACCTTAGCAAAAGGCTGGAATTAGTGACTAAGCACAAGGCGGAACTGCTGGTGAGCATTCATGTAAACGCCTTTGGCATGGCCAGTTGCAGGGGGCCGGAGGTATTTTATTTCTCCGAGGCTAAAGGTAGCAAGTTGCTGGCGGATTATATTATGGATGAGCTACGGCTCATACCGGGCACTCCCAGCAAAAGGCCGCCTAAAAAAAATGATTATTTTGTTCTGCGCAACTGCTCTTCGGCCGCCGTACTGGTGGAGACTGGCTATCTGAGCAATTCGGAGGACAGAAAAAAACTGTTGGACCCTGCTTATCAGAAAACGTTGGCAGAAAAAATTTCTTTCGGTATTGTTAAATACATGGCTGTAAAACAGGGAATTAGGGAGCAAGAATTTAATTTACAGGTTTACCACAGTGGGGGCAGTTGATTTGCTTTCTGCGTTTCGAAGCCAAAACCGGTCCGCCGCACTTTGAACAGCGTAACTGCCTGGATGTTAATAATTTAACAGGAATCATCAGAAACATTGCCAGGATAATTACAATATATAATATGATTACCACTTTCATCATATATGTCAAGTCCTTATAGTTTTTATATTTAAGGTAATTTTTTATCATCATCCCCGCATATATATTGGCGGGGGTGAATTATTTCATGGAATCTTTGTTATCCGTGGTATCGGCCACCGGTGGACTTGCCCTGGGATTATTATTTCTGTGGGATTTTACCGGCATGCACGGAGCGGGCGGTGCCAGCCGGAGCCGTAAGTTAAGATGCGCCCTTAAGTTGTTGGGGGCTTTACTGCTGCTTCATTTTCATTTTGAGCTGGATATTCTGGACTGAAGTGGCTGTAGTCACCGGCGATGGTATATTTAAAGAGAAAAAAGGCTGCCAGGGGAACAGTCGAAGCCAATAAAAAGCCGCTGCTGTAACTCAGGTGCAGGCATACAAAACCCATGAAAAGTGGGCCCAAAAAAGCCCCGGCATCCACCGACGCCGAAAAGACTCCCATAGCGGAGCCCCTGCCGGCAGGGGGGGAGTGCTCGACCACCCAGACATTGAGACTGGGGTAGGCCAGTGAGTAGCCGGTTCCGTAAACCACCGCCGTGAGCGCCAGCAGGGCGGGTGAACGGGAGGCGGATAAAATGCACAGAGCCAGGCACAGCAGCAGCAGTGAAGGCATAATGACTCTGGCCCGGCCATATCTGTCCGGCAGGCTCCCGGCAAAGAATCTTACCGTGATCAGGGTAAGGGAAAAGACGGCGAAGAACAGTCCCGGGTTGTGATAACCCCGACTTATTATATACAGCGGCAAAAAGGCAGTAATTGTACCCAAAGTAAAAGAACAGGCGGTAAATATCAAAGTGGGCACGAGAACGTGGGGTGATTTGATTACCTTACCAAAAGGTGCTCTAATTGCTTTGGCCCGGGGTGCATCTTCCTTGATCAATAATACCAACAGCAGGGCAAGAACGGAAGCGATGCTAGGCACCAACATCTGCCCCAAAAAATCTGTGGAGGAGGACATATGGCTGCCCAGCAAAGGGGCCAGTCCAGTGGCTATACTGACGGAGGTCACATATAGACCGGTGGCCTGACTCAGTTTTTCCCTGGGCACAATTTCCGGGACAAAGGCTGCAGAGGAAGCTGCGAAGGCAGCAACGCCCACCCCGTGGAAAATTCTGATCAGCGCCAGCATGAATAGCGACGTAGTAGTGGCATAAAGAGGCGGTGCGGCAATAAATATCACAGCCCCCAGGGCCATAAGCCACTTTTTTCTGACGGTATCGGAGATTCTTCCCACCAGGGGACGCAGGAAGATGGCGGTAAGGGAGAAAGAGCCTATCACTAGACCTATTTCCGCGCTGGTGCTGCCCAGTCCGTGCAAATACAGAGGCAGCACCGGGATGAGGTAAAAATTTGTCCCAAAAAAAAGAAAATTGGCCAGGAAACCAAGCATAAAATTGCGTGTAAGAATATTAGAACCGCTCTTAGCAGTCATTAAACTTCCTTCTTCCGCGAACATAAAGCAACTAGGCTGTTAGCGAGATAAAAAGCAATTGTTATATTTCGATGTTATATTCAACAAATTTACGGTACAGTGTGGTTCTCGAAATACCTATAGCTCTGGCAACTTTTGTTCGATTGCCTTTGTTTTCATCCAATAGGGTAAGGATTAACTGCTTTTCATATTCCTTCAGGGGTATTATATCATTCTCGTGCTCATTTGAGTTATTTTTAATTTCCTTTGAATTATTAATAAAGTCAGGAAGGCAATTAGGAAGCAATGCTTCACCATTAGTTAAGTTAACTGTCCGCTCCAATACATTTTGAAGCTCCCGAACATTTCCAGGCCAGCGATAATTATTAAAAATTTTAAGCACATCATTACCGATCCGTTTTACATTCTTATTTAGCCGTTGGTTTAACTTGTCAAGAAAATGTATAGCCAGGATGTTTATATCGTCGGGTCTTTCCCGCAATGGAGGTATGCTGATGGTAAATACATTTAATCTATAGTAAAGATCTTTTCGGAAGTTTCCTATTTTGATTTCTTCAGCAAGAATTTTATTTGTAGCGGCAATTATCCTTACATCTATTGATATTGTTTCTTTACCACCAATTCTTACGATGGAATTTTCTTGTAATACCCTAAGCAGTGTTGCTTGCAGTTCAAGAGGCATTTCACCTATCTCATCTAAAAATAACGTTCCCCCGTCAGCCAATTCAAATTTTCCGGGGTTGCCACCTTTCTTGGCCCCGGTGAAAGCCCCCTCAGCATAGCCAAACAATTCACTTTCAATTAATCCCCTCGGTAAAGCGGCACAGTTTATTGCCAAAAACGGGCCTGCTCTCCGTTTGCTTGAGTTGTGAATTGCCTGGGCAAAAATCTCTTTGCCGGTTCCACTTTCTCCTAATAATAAAACATTTGAAATACTGTTAGAAGCAGTTTTGGCCAGATTCACAGCTGATAAAAAATCAATATTTTTACCGATTAAATCATTAAAGGTGAAGGTAGCCCTGGCGCCAACCATTCTGTTCACCAGGTTTTTCATGATTTTCATCTCTCTCAATACAAGTACCAACCCAATAATATTTTTATCTTCGGAATAGATCAACTTATGAGTTACGGTAAAGCTCCCCTCATCGATAAAAACTGTGTCCCCATTTACTCGCTTTGACCATTTTTCAATTTTAACTGTAAGCGGATGGTGCGGCCCAATAATCTGGCTTATTGGCCTGGAGATCATTTCGTCCAAGGAGTGCTCTATTTTCAGTATTTTTTTGGCAGTATTGTTAATATGGTTGATTTCACCGTCTTTATTTAAAGCAAGTATACCTTCATCAATAGATTCCATAATTGCAGCTTTATAAGCGTCGGAAATGGCGACTTTATCAAATGATTTTTGCATGCGAAGGCTATTTTCAATTGCATAAACTCCGGCTACTACCATGCCAAGTGTGTGGAGGTGGGCCTTATCGCATTCACCGGTCATGGTCAGGACACCGATGAGGTTTGAATCATCGTCGATTATAGGAGCGGATGAACATGTCCAATCATGGCTTGACTTTAAAAAATGCTCGGAAGCAAATACCTGGATTGGTTTTTGGGTCTTCACACATAATCCTATGGCATTTGTGCCCATGGATTCTTCGGTCCAGACATCGCCGATGTGAATGCCGGCCTTCTTGATAATTTTGTTTTCTCCCACAATATCCAAGATCATGGCCTTGTTATTGGCGAGGGAAATTAAAAAACCTGAGCCGTCAACAAAACTAAATAAATTTTTCATGATTGGGACGGAAGTCGCAATTAAATTTTTGTGGGCACGAAGCTCTGTTTCGATTGTGGCTGAGTCCATCCTTAGTATTTTAAAAGTATATGGATTGATTTCCATTTGTTTGCAGCGAAGCCAGGATTCTGCTATTCCTGGTCTGACAGAAGATTGAATATTTCCGACTGTCACAAAAATATTCCAGGCTTTAAACGTGCTTTCTTTTCTTATTTGAATTGATTCCATAAGTCTTTACACCTCCAGACTGCAAATCATGTCCATTAAGATTACACTGTCCAATAATATTACAAAAACCACTTAAGCTAATTTACTAATATTTTGCAATTAAAATGTTTCAAAAGTGAACATTATTAACTGATAATATTATAACATTTTTTTGAAGAGTATGAAAAATCTAAATATATTGAATTGGCATAATTATTGCGGATAGGATGCAGCATAAAGCTTTAAGACCCACAAACCGGCAAAATCAATATGAGAACAGGAGTATTTCAAATGTTAAAAGGTTGTGTTCCCTGGCCGGAAAAGATTGCTGATGGTTACGTTGCAAAAGGGTACTGGAACAATATCCCGATTGGTGAAGCTTTCGACAGGGCCGCTGAAATCTTTACTACCCGGGAGGCTCTTGTGTATGGTGATCAGCGTATAAGTTATAGCCAGTTGAAATCCGGATCGGACCGGATAGCAGAACACTTTTTAAATCTTGGCCTGAGGCCTCTGGACAGGATAATCGTCCAACTGCCGAACATACCGGAATTTGTCTATTGTTATTTCGCTTTTTTAAAAATAGGCGTAATCCCGGTAATGTGCCTGCCTCCGCACAGGTTCACAGAAATAGCCTATATAGCTGACAAATGCGGGGCTAAAGGTTACTTAATCCCCGATTATTACCACAAGCACAATTACCTGGAATTGGCCCAGGAGTTAAGTCAGGCGGTTCCCTCTATTAACAACATTTTTGTGGTTGGCCGGGAATGCCGCACAGGACAATTTCTAATTAACCAGTTTCTTGAGGATAAAATTGAAAACTGCGCCAATAACGAGTTGCTGGATAAGTATCGTCCCGATCCCATGGAAGTTGCTGTGTTTTTACTTTCCGGAGGTACAACAGGCTTACCAAAAATAATCCCGCGCACTCATAACGATTATCTTTATACTGCCAGGATGACAGGTCTGCCTGTCGGGCTCAATTTGTATTCAGTATATCTCGCTATTGCTCCGCTGGCCCATAACATGACTCTGGCCTGCCCCGGATTAATGGGAACACTGTTAAATGGAGGCAAGGTTGTTATAACTGCATCTACCGATGTAGAGAATCTTTGCAAATTAATTGAAAAAGAAAATATAAGCATTTTGCCGCTGGTACCTGCACTTATTATTACTTTATTAAATTATCAAGAAAGGAAAAATTATAACCTGTCTTCTTTAAAGATCATAATTTCCGGTGGTTCCAAATTAAACCCGGAAGTGGCCAAGAGAATAAAACCTGAATTAGGTTGTAATTTGGTTCAGCAATTTGGAATGGCTGAGGGTTTGCTGACTATGACAAATATGAGTGACCTGGAAGAAGTTGTATTTAATACTGTTGGCCGTCCGGTATCACCTGCTGATGAAATAAAGATAGTGGATGATGAAGAAGTGGAAGTATCTCCGGGTGCAACAGGGGAACTTATATGCCGGGGACCATATACGATCAGAGGTTACTATCAGGTAGCGGATTACAACGAAAAGGCCTTTACCAGGGATGGTTACTACAAGACCGGCGATATAGTGAGATTGGAACCAGTTAGCGGTTGCTTAATTATCGAGGGCAGGAAAAAAGATCTTATTAATAGGGGGGGAGAAAAAATCAGTGCTGAGGAAGTGGAGAACCTAATTTTAGCCCACCCAAAGGTAGATAATGCTGCAGTAGTTGCCATGCCCGATCCCCTGTTAGGCGAAAGGAGTTGCGCGTATGTAACATTAAAGAATAATGAAACATTAACCTTGAACGAATTAAATACATTTATGCTGGAGAAAAAGATTGCCAAATTCAAACTACCTGAGCGGTTGGAGATAATAGAGCAATTTCCTCTAACCAATGTCGGAAAAATACAAAAGAAAGATTTGCGGTTAGCTATTGAAAAGAAAATTGAAGAGGAAATTCAAACAAGCGAACAATTATAAGTATTTAAACGATGTTTTTCAGCCTAGCGTTAAAATGAAATCCTAAATTAGAAATGAGGTGTTTAAATGCTGCTTACACCGGTAAGTTATAAAAACCTGGACCTGAGAAACAGGATAGTCTGGCTTCCGATGGTGAGCTGGCTTGCGACAGAGGACGGTTTTGTCACCGAGCAACTTATAGAACGCCACCAGCGCAGGGCCCAAGGGGGTGTAGCCTTAACCATCCTTGAAGCTACGGGTGTATTGGCAAGAAAAAGCCCCAAACTGTTGAGGATCAGTGATGATATGTATATGCCCGGATTGGAAAAACTGGTGCAGGCCGTCCATGACGCCGGATCAAAAATTTCTATTCAATTGATTCATTTTGTTAAACAGTCGCGTTCCGGGTGGAAGCAAAAAGTTGAAGAGCTAACCCTGGAAGATATCAAACAGGTCAAGGATGATTTTGTCCAGGCGGCAGTCAGGGCCAAAAAGGTAGGCTTTGATGCGATTGAGCTGCATGCTGCGCACAGTTACACCCTTTCTTCCTTTATTTCTCTCTTGAACAAGCGAACGGATGAATATGGCGGCAGTCCAAAGGGCAGGTCTGGTATAGTCACTGAAATTATTGAGATGTGCCGGGAAAAACTTGGCGACGATTATTGCATCGGGGCCAGGATCAGCGGCGAAGAATTTGTGATGGGTGGAAACAGCTTAAAGCAGACAAAAGTTATTGCCAGGTTGATGGCCGAAAAGGGGTTAGACTACCTGAGCGTTTCTGCGGGGGGGAAAACGGAAGACGGTAACTGGTATAGCGGATACAGCGGGTCAAGAAGTATGCCGACTGCCAATCTGCCGTTTGGATGCCATGTGTATTTGGCCAGGGGTATCAGGGAGGAACTGGCGCCTCTGGGTGTACCGGTCATTGTTTCGGGTAAAATAAATTCCTTCGAACTTGCCGGGAAAATATTAACTCAGGGGGAAGCCGACCTGATTGGCGTATGCAGGCCTTTACTGGCGGACCCTGACTGGATAATCAAGCAAAAAGAGGGCAGGCAAGAAGATATAATCCCATGTGTATACTGCAACACCTGCCTGGAAAGAGACCAGCGGTGGGAACCGGTGGAATGTATAGTGGCAGAGAAAAAACTACAAAAATAAGTTCTTTTAGTGATTGCTTTAAGTCGTTAAAAATGAGGCCGGTAGCACTGGTCTAAGGAAGGGGTAACTATTAGTGAAATTTCAAGATGTTCTTTTTGAAAAAAAAGCCGGTGTAGCAAAGATTACCATCAATAGGCCGGAAGTCCTTAACGTTTTCAGGTGGGAAACGCTTGATGACCTGACCAGGGCGTTTAACGACGCTGATAACGACGATAGCATCGGCGTTGTGGTAATCACCGGAGCGGGTGACAAGGCTTTCTGTGTCGGTGGCGATATAGCGGCTATGAGGGAGCTTGATAAAAAGAGCGGCCCCAAGTGGAACAAGAAATTGCTGACTCTTTCAAATTTGATGCGCAGTATGGGCAAACCAATTATTGCCGCTATTAACGGGTATTGTATCGGTGGCGGCAATGAAATAAACGTATTTTGCGATTTGACAATCGCTTCCGATCGCGCGCAATTCGGCCAGGCGGGCACAAAAGTGGGGGCCTGCCCAATCTGGGGCTGTACGCAACTGCTACCGGGAATAGTTGGCGAAAAAAAAGCAAGGGAAATGATTTATTTAAGCAACCTTTACTCTGCTGAGGAGGCTGAGAGAATGGGCCTCGTCAATAAAGTCGTTCCTCATGAAAAGTTATTTTTGGAAGTTGAAGAATGGTGTCAGCGCATTTTGGAGATGAGCCCGCAATCAATTCGCATGGCCAAACTTTCGCTCAATTTTGAAACCGATATGCTTTATCCTTCAATGAATCACGGTGCGGCTTTATTGAACAGCCTGTGGGGGACAGAGCAGCTGCAAGAAGGTTTAAGCGCAGTTAAAGAAAAAAGGAAGGCAGATTTTTCAAAATTCAGATTATCCTGACTGCCGCTATCGCTTGAATCAAATGATACGCTGTGATGGTCTGAGCTTCTTAGCGGTTTGCTTTTTTATACAGATTACCGAGATGGAATTTAAATAAGTCCCAGAGGTGCAAATATGAAAGAACACATTTCAGAGATAAATAAGGAATGGGATCAAGCAAAAGGTGAGTTTATTCTGGGTAATCCTGAAAGGCAAGAGAAATTCCTGACCAATTCCGGTATTGAATTAACAGCAGTTTATGGTCCTGAAGCACTCGCTGACGGCAATGAAGGATTCATGAAAAAAGAGGGTTACCCGGGGTTATACCCTTACACCCGTGGTATAACTCCAACTATGTACCGTTCTAATCTCTGGGTTATGGGACAGTATTCCGGTTTTGGTTCAGCCGAAGATGCCAACAAAAGATACAAATATTTGCTAGAACAGGGTCAGACCGGATTTTCCATCGCCCTTGATCTGCCTACCCAAATTGGCTATGATTCCGACCACCCTTTAGCGGAAGGTGAAGTAGGCAGAGTCGGAGTCGCTATTGATTCCCTTGCAGATATTGAAATTCTATTTAAAGATATACCTTTGCATCAGGTTCGCCAGATCCGGACCACCGCCAACGCCATAGGCCCGGTGACAGTTGCTATGCTTGTGGCTTTTGCTGAGAAAAATGGAATTAACCCCAATGACATAAAGATATTAATTCAAAATGACCCTTTAAAAGAATACATAGGCCGGGGAGCATATATTTATCCTCCCAAAGCAGCAGTTAAGCTTGCCGGTGATGTTATTGAGTATTGCGCAAAAAACCTCCCCAACTGGACGCCAATGGCTATCAGCGGCTATCACATCAGAGAGAGCGGGAGCACGGCTATTCAGGAACTGACTTTCACCCTGGCCAATGCTATTTGCTACATTGATGAAATATTAAGCCGGGGCATTAATATTGATGATTTTGCTCCTAAATTCTATACATTTTTAGGCGCCCACATCGACTTTATAGAGGAGATTGCCAAGTTCAGGGCAGTCAGGCGCATCTGGGCCCGCCTGATGAAAGAAAGATATCAAGCCGGGCATCCTGAATCAATGAAATTAAGTATTTTTGCTTATACATGCGGCGGGACACTTACCGCCCAGCAGCCGCTGAATAACATTGTGCGGGTAACTATTGAGGCACTGGGGGCAGTGCTTGGCGGAGTCCAAACCCTGGCTACCTCATCATATGACGAGGCTTTTGCAATTCCTACTGAAGAAGCGGTGACCGTTGCTTTACGGACACAGCAAATCATCGCTTATGAGAGCGGTGCAGCCAATACCGCGGATCCGCTGGGAGGTTCATATGTCCTCGAACAGCTTACCAAAGAGATAGAAAAACGGGTATTTGAAGAGATTTCTAAGATTGACAATATGGGGGGAGCCGTCAAGTGCATCCAGGAGGGTCTGATTCAAAAAGAGATCAGTGATGCGGCTTATCGCTTTCAGAAACAGGTAGAAAACAGCGAAAAGGTAATTGTCGGCTTAAACCGGTTCCGAAGCCGGGAAGAAGCAAGGATTCCTGTCTTCAAGACAGACCCGGCCTCTGAAGCAAGGCAGATCAAGCGCCTGCGGGAACTCAAGGAAAAACGGGATAACAGTTTGGTTAAATCGAGGCTGTTCCGGGTTAAAGAAGCAGCCGGGCATAATGAAAACGTAATCCCTGCCATTATAGAAGCTGTGCGGGATTACGCTACTCTTGGCGAAATCAGCGACGTGCTGCGGGAGGTTTACGGAGAGTATAAGGCCATGACAGTTTATTAGAAAAAATCCTGCTGAAGAATTGCGGGAGGTCGATAACATGGGCTATCAGTTACGGGTATTGGTCGCCAAGCCTGGCCTTGACGGCCACGACCGGGGCGCCAAGGTGGTGGCAAGGGCACTGAGAGACGCAGGCATGGAAGTAATTTATACCGGACTCCGGCAAACGCCGGAACAGATAGTGGAAGCTGCCGTGCAAGAGGATGTTCATGCGATTGGAGTAAGTCTCCTGTCTGGAGCGCACAACGTTTTAATCGGCAAAATCGCAAAAATACTGGAAGCCAGGGGAATTACAGACATTATTATAGTTGCCGGCGGCATTATCCCAGACGAAGATATAGAGCATTTAAAGAATATGGGAGTGGCTGAAGTGTTTGGCCCGGGTACAGACACTAAAGAGATCGTTGAATTTATCTCATGCAGGTGTGAGCAGCCATAATTTCCGAGGGGGTTGTAGTATCATGCTAAGTGGAACTAAGCCGCTAAGCGGGATCAGGGTTTTAGCAGTGGAAACACAAGTTTCATCGCCTTTTTGCACCATGATGCTGGCTGACGCAGGCGCCGAGGTGATCAAGATCGAACCGCCCGGTAAAGGCGACGTGGCCCGGGAACCCGGACCAATTCTAAAAAACGAGCGTGGGGAAAAAACCAGCGGTTACTTTATGCGGTTTAACCGTAACAAAAAGAGTCTGACCCTGAATCTGAAAAGTGAGCAAGCACGGTTAATATTTAAAGAGCTTATCAAAGCATCGGATGTTCTGGTCGAAAATTTGAAGCCGGGTACACTAACTAAGATGGGCCTGGGTTATGAACAGTTGCAAGCGTTGAACCCCCGCCTGGTGCATGCCGCTATCAGCGGCTTCGGGCAAATGGAGGGTTACGCCGGCCCTTATTCCCAGCGGCCGGCCTACGACATAGTCATCCAGGCGATGGGCGGGTTAATGAACCTGATTGGTGAGGAAAATGGCCAGCCTATACATCCGATGATTGCTTTCGGTGATATTGTACCGGGTATGCTGACGGCTTATGCCATCGTCCTGGCGTTATATAAACGCCAGTTAACCGGCCAGGGTGAATATATCGACGTTGCCATGTTCGACGTGATGATGACCCTGACTGAACGGGCCAATACTCTATATTCATTAACCGGTAATGTCATGTCTCGGGGCAAGGAAACACTGATCCATCCATGGGGGGCTTACAAGACCAGCGACGGTTACGTGGCTTTGATTGTTCTTGAATCAAGCATGTGGGAAAAATTTTGTAATGCTGTCGGTAAACCGGAACTCTTTAAAGATCCTCAATTCGATAACGCCATGAAGCGGGCAAAAAACAGGCAGGCTTTGGACCCGGTTATCAACGAATGGATGAGTGGGAAGACCACAGAGGAAATTACCGGAATACTGCTTGAGGCCGGCGTGCCGGCCGGACCGGTGAGGTCAGCTAAGGAAGTGTATGAATGCCCGCAGGCCAGCGCCCGGTCGATGTGGATCGAGGTTGAAGATCCGGTTGCCGGAAAAGTAAAACTCGTCGGTAACCCCATCAAAATGAAGAACGTGCCGGTGGATTCCACCGCTCTGCCGGCGCCGGGGCTGGGTCAACACACAGAAGCATTGCTATCGGAAATACTGGGTTATGACAGCGAGAAAATAGAAAAATTGCGGCTTGAACAATTGATCTGACTCAAACCATCCTCGCAGTAGGATGAACATGAAAGGCAGCAGCAATTAAAAATATTTTGGAGGCATGGCATATGAACGAAGTAGTGATTGTCAGCGCCGTGAGGACTCCTTTTGGCAAATTTGGCGGTATACTCAAGGATTTTAGCACAGTTGACCTGGGGTCGATGGTTGTGAAAGAGGTTATCAAAAGGGCGTCTGTATCCCCTGAAGCAGTGGAAGAGGTTTACATGGGGGCAAATATGCCCTGTTCCAACCGTTCCATCGCCCGGCAGATTACTTTAAAGGCCGGACTCCCGGACTACGTTAATTCGGCGACCATGGACCGGGCATGCTGTTCTTCATCCGTGGCCATCGCGACGGCATACAGGGCCATCAAAGCCGGGGAAGTTGAAATAGCCATAGGCGGGGGAACAGAGAATTTAAGCCAGGTTCCGTATTTCCTGGATGACTTGCGGTGGGGCAAAAGGATAGGTGAAGTAGTCTTAAAAGACATAGTCGTGGTGACCTGCCCGTATACGGGAGTGCCCCGGGCGGTCCAGGCAGGTAAAGAAGCAGTGGAGCACGGGCTCACCAGGGAAGACCAGGACCGGTGGGCGCTGAGAAGTCAGAAGTTATACGGCCAGGCCCTGGCGGCCCAAAAATTCAATGATGAAATAATGCCGGTGGAGATACCGTCAAAAAAAGGCGCCCCTGTAATGATGAGTCAGGACGAGGGGGCGCGTCCCGACACGACTCTTGAAGCACTGGCAGGTTTGTCCACGGTTTACGGCAGCCCAACGGTAACCGCCGGTAATGCGCCCGGTCTTAATACCGGGGCTTCCGCTCTGCTGCTGATGTCCAGGCAAAAAGCGGATGAACTGGGAATATCCCCTCTGGCTACAATAATTGCCCACGCCCAGGGGTCGGGCCACCCGCAGCGGATCGCCTCGATCCCGGCCTATACAGCGCAAAAAGCATTAAAAAAAGCAGGCATGAATATCGGGCAAATGGACCTTGTGGAAATAAATGAAGCCTTTGCCGCGATGCCTTTAGTATCAACTAAAATTTTAGGTAAAAATGATCCCGCTAAAATTGAAAAAATTAGGGATAAAACTAACGTTAATGGGGGTGCAATAGCCATTGGCCACCCGACAGGAGCCTCAGCCGGCAGGTTGCTGATGACCTTGATTTATGAATTGCGGAGAAGAGGCGGTAAATATGGATTAATGGCAATATGCGGCGGTATTGGTGAAGGGGAGTCCTTTATAGTCAAAATCTGAAAACGGAGGTGAATTTACCAAATAAACACTATACCGAAAACACGTAAAACAAAAATAAGCGTACAAGAAGGAGGAAAATAATGGTTAAGTCAATTGATGTCCATAACCACTTATATCCTGTAGAATGGCTCGAGTATTTGCAAAAAAATGCCAATCCGAGATTGGTTAAAACCGGTCCGACTTCTTATCTTGCCTATGTTAATGACGTAATCTGCGCTCACATTGACAGGCCAGGGCACTATGATCCCGCTGCCAGGGTTGAGGATTTGGATAAGGCCGGCCTGGACATACAGGTTTTAAGCCAAACCATTCCCAGTGTGGAACTCCTTAGCCCCGAGGAGGGTGAGGTATGGGCTAAACGGGTTAATGACAGCATGGCGGAGACTTGCCGGAAATATCCGGGGAGATTTTATTTCTATATTACTCTCCCTTACCAGGATATGGACCGGGCTATGAAGGAACTTGAGAGATGTAAAAAAGAGATGGGCGATTACGCCAGGGGGATTATGTTCTTCTCCAATATCAACGGCAAACCCGTGGCGAGCCCCGAGTTCATGCAGCTTTATGCCGCGGCGGAAGAGTATCAATTGCCAATCCTGGTGCACCCGGCCTCTCCCTTAACCGATGAAGTGATGAAAAAAGTGAAACTGCCCGTTCAGTTGTTCGGCTACACCCTTGATACCACAATGGCCGTGGTCACGCTTATTTTCAGCGGCGTCCTGGAAAAGCACCCCAACCTCAAGCTTATTCACTGCCACCTGGGCGGTATGGCCCCTTACATGCTGAGAAGAATGGACGATTCCTTCAAGGGATATGGCAAAGAATGGGGTTATGAAGGACTCCCGAAGAAACCGAGTGAGTACTACAAGGCGCAGGTCTACCCGGACACATGCAATTTCAACAAGGCAGCAGTAACGTGTTGTTATCAGGAGATGGGGGCCGACCACATCGTATTGGGCACCGATTACGCCCACAGGGTGGGAGATCCGGAAGGAGCTATCGGCAGCGTTAATGCCCTGGATATCTCTGCTGAAGATAAGGACGCCATCTTAGGGCTCAATGCTGCAAAAATATTTAATATAAAGTAGGGTTAATTGGGAGGGCTGTCTTTTTAAAATATAGTCCCTCCCAAAAAACCTCCAAAAGTCAGTGGCAATTTAAGTGCTTCTGGAAGGAGCAAAAGAAATGATTGAGGTCAAATGGTGCGGCTTTGATTTTGGGCAATGCTTGATGGAGCCGACCAATTTAAGAAATCCCTTACTCTTCGGTGATATTTTAAAGAAAACAGGTAAACCGGAACAAATAAGCAGAACAATCCGGAAATACAGAATCCTGAAGGAAAAATATGTGGAATACGGGATTATAAAAGAGGGACACCGGGATGAGATCCTCAATTATGTTTTAGATGGCGAGCAGGAAGCAATGGATTTATTCAACATAATGGAAAAAGAGCTGCTTGGCCCGGGTAAAGGTTTGGAAGAAGCGCTTATCTACTTAAAAAGTGAGCAGATTGATATAAATGTTGTATCTGAGTTGAAAAAAACTCTTGGCGCAATGACTGCAAATATTATTAGTATGTTCTTAAAGAAGAACAATCTAACTTCTTACTTTAATGAATTGATCACTCCCCAGGGTAAAATTAACGTAAAGGACAATAATATTGATCTTGGTTATATGGGCCTGACCAAACAAGCTGGAACAATTTACGATAAATTAAAAGAGGACCTGAAGCAAAAAGGGATATTGCCATCGGAAGCAGTTATTATTGGCGACAAACCGGCAACTGATATTATACCGGCTAAAGAAAGAGGATTTTATACTATTCAATATACCGGCTACATCGATTACGGCCCTTCAGGAGCTCACTATAAAGTATCAAACTTTTTAGAGCTAACCAGGCTGATAAAGGGGAAGGTCAAATATTATGGTTGATGATATTCAAAAAGTGATAGTTCAATTCAGGGACGGTTGTGAAATAGAAATAGCTCCGGGTAACTTATCGGAATCAACTTTGTTGGAATTGGCTTCCAGCGGGTTTGAGCTAAATACGCTTAATGCTGAGAAAGATGCCCGTTATATTTTATTGGAATGGGGTGACGGGTGGAAAGAAGTATTAAAAGCTCCTGGGGATGTTACAAAACTAATCAGGTATTATGTGATAAGCAGGCCGGAAGATTCGGGAAGGATTGTTTTTGCAAGAAATGATTCAGATTATCCGGAACTGGTTGAAATCTACCGAAAACCAAAAGAATTAAAACGGGTGACAATAATATGAATACTTTTATTTTACAGGAAAGAGAAAGCCGAAGACTGGGAGACAAAACAGAATATTTGTACGATATACATAACAGCTCAGGCGGTATTGATGAAGTTATTGCTGTCATCAAAAATATATTAAAGAAAGAAGGGGTGACACCTGAACTAGTTTTAAAAGATGAAAAAAGAATGGGTAAATTCGAGGAAATTAGAAAACAAGCTGGGTTGACTGCCAGCCAAAGGCAGGAAGACGTATTGTTATTTATAGAGAAAGTATTAAAAACGTTATCATCCAAGTAATTGTCATTTAATGATTAAAAATTTCAGAATATTCATATATCTCTCGATAAAAATGAAGGGGGTTAAGAAAATGGGTGAGCGGGGAAGGATAGACCGCAGCATCTCAAGTCTAAGGACACTCAGGTTCCCGGATGATGAGGATATCTTCTGGTTTAGGGATGACCTGCATCAACCGTATCCTATTTCTCCATTCGGAATGACAACAGTCCAAAAACATCACGCCTGGTCGTACCATCATGCGTCGAATAAGGTAATGTTACCCGGATCAAAGGGAGCTCACGTCAAGATTTATAAGGGCAGAGTATATCTTGGCTTTGCTGTAATCAGGGACGTGGATGAAATTAAGAGCAGGGAACAGGAATTTGTTAAAAATTTAGAACACTGCATTGACCATTGGGATGAGTTTTACGCCGGATATATTAACGAAGTAAAAGAAGAACTAAATATTGTTGATGCCATTAATCCAGACATGTTGAAAATTGCTCAATTATTAGAATATATTAAGTGGGCCAACGAAATGAATCGCCGGAACTGGGAAATTCACTTTACAACAATGTATATGGCCGACGCTATTTATTTTACCTTTGAAGATTTCTGCAAGAAAAATGGACTTGAAGAGAAAGAATTTACCGTAATGCTGCGGGGCGCTTACGATACTATGGCGACGAAAACTGACCGGGAAATGATCAGACTGGCACAGCTTGCGGAAAAACTGGGGATCGGGGACAAATTCCTGGAGGATGTCCAGGCGTTAATTGTCGGTCTGAAAAGTACTGATGAGGGTAACCAGTGGTATGCCCGGCTTGAAGAATTCCTGCAATTTTACGGCAACAGGATTACCGCCGGGCATCTTGACGTTATTTACCCGACCTGGAAGGAAGACTCCGCACCGGTACTTGAGACTATGGGC
Organism: Peptococcaceae bacterium BRH_c4b; assembly: GCA_000961595.1. Taxonomy (GTDB): domain Bacteria; phylum Bacillota; class Desulfotomaculia; order Desulfotomaculales; family Desulfocucumaceae; genus Desulfocucumis. Next base: position 28,741 of record LADO01000051.1, on the reverse strand, counting down.
GGATACATCAGAAAGTTAAGGGACGGATGGGACTTTGATGAGACCAGGGCCAAATTGTTACGCGAAAGGGATGAAGCAATCCGCGATTTTAGAGATAGCCTTTTCGAGGAAGAGCAAAAAACCTTTGATAGATTACTGAAAGCGGCGGAAGGTGTGTATTTCTTCCAGGAAGACCATGGCTTTTATATCGATGCCGGATCTACCGCCCGGCTTCGTTATGCCGGTCTTGCCTGCGGCAGGCGCCTCCAGCAGTTCGGGTTGCTGGAAAACGCCGAAGATGTGTTTTTCCTCACTTACAGTGAACTGATCGAAATTTTAAGTGACCTGGCCCGTGAAAAAGATGTAGCCATTTACCACCACAGCAGGCTGGTTCCATCCCTGGTTAAAGAGCGGACAGAAGACTGGGAAAAAGTAAAGGAAGAGGAAGCGCCATTAACTGCAGGGGCGGTTCCGGATGTCATGAGCGACCCCATCGGGGTGAAAGTTTTCGGTATTATAGATGACATCATCCATCCCAAAGGTGAACAGGTGAAGTCCCTGCGGCTGGAGGGTTTCCAGGGAGCGCCTGGTGTTGTTGAGGGCCGCGCCCGTGTAATAACTCATTTTGACGGTTTTGCAAAAGTTGAACCTGGGGAAATCTTGGTATGTCCTTATACATCTACAGCCTGGACCCCGCTGTTTCCAAAGATTGCCGGTGTAGTCACCGACACTGGAGGAATGCTCACACACGCGGCTATTGCGGCTAGAGAATACCGGATTCCAGCTGTCGTTGGATGTTGGAATGCAACCAATTCTATTGACAACGGCGACCTGATCAGGGTGGACGGAGATAATGGTGTCGTTGAGATTCTGCAAAAATCAGTGGTTGAGTGAGCAATTTTGAGGGAGTGTTCCCGCATCTCCCGGAGCAAATTTAAAAGTCCTTTCAGTTATGATTTGACAGGCTAATCATGCTCGGAAGGACTTTTCCCTGATTATCGAAATTGTTTAATATTTTAAGGAGGTTTATGGAAATGAAAAAAACTTTTCAGGAAAGCCTGCTACAGTTTATTGGGGCAATGGTTATTGGTTGGTTAATTATGTATTTAGTGCCGGCCAAAATGTTTTTTACGCTGTATATCCCGTCTTCCTTCTTTTGGCTGTTCTGGCTGGTGGCTTTGGGTGTAATTGGCAGGGGGTGGCCTGTCGCTCCACCGGAGGGCGTATGGAAGCCGGGTATGAGCAAATTGGTGCCGGGGATTTCCATGACCTTATTATGGTTGGGCCTGGCATTGTTAAATACCCTGGCTGTTACTAACATCTGGCCTGCTGTACCGCTTTTTCCAGTTACCAATTATTTCGGCATACTGTTATTTATGACGAGCCTGTGGTACGCGCTGAACTGGGGAGCCTACCCGGTAGCCAAAAAGAGTGGCGTGACTAATTTAATTACGGGCGCTGTTGTGATTTTGGTTATAACCAGTATTCTATGGCTCTTATTGGTGAATTTAAAAGATACCCCCTGGGCCGGTATGCCGTTTGATCCTATAGGGTTATTCCAGGCCGATTTCATGTTGGGACTTGCCGTATGGGTGATTGTATGGGTACAGGTATTCGGCAATGCGCTGTCCATGCAAAGTTATCCCTTTTATAAACTAGGTGAGCCGGCAGGCCAGATCGTGTTGACAATAGTAGCCGTTTTACTCGGCTATGTTTCATGGGTTGGCACCCTGCAGTTTATGAGTCCGACATTTTCCTTTGCAGCCATAGGCGGGTCAATCATAGGTTGGACGCTGTTTCATTCAGTAATTTTCGGTTATTATCCCAATGCCAAATATATTCAGCCTAAAAGAGGTGTGTATAACCTTATAGTGGTTGCAATCCTCGTAATTATCTGGATTCCGCTGCTGCGGCTGATTCTTACACCAATTTTGGTGAACGTTACCGCTGCCGGGTTGCCTTTTGACATTTCGGTCATTTCCGTGTTCTATACCTTGCATGTGGTTGCAGTACTTCTGTTGGCGCATAATTTTTTCTGGCTGAAGATACCTTTTGCTCCGCCCGGTCCACCTATTGGTCCTGAGGAAGTACCTCCTGGTTTTGAATCCATGACCCAGATTCAGGAAACGATTGATGCAAAATAGTGGATTTGCTCCTGGTATTAACGCGCCATTTTATTGAGCCTGTTAAGAAGAGCATAGTACGGAGGGGTAAGCAGTGCCAAAATATATCATGGATTTTTCGGAGATCTCTGTTGATTTGATTGAAAGTTGTGGCGGTAAAGGGACTTATCTGGGAGAACTTATAAAAGCTGGTTTTAATGTGCCCCCCGGCTTCTGTATTGTTTCCGACGCCTATTTTGATATGCTGAAATGCAATAAATTAGAACTGCTAATTGATGAGATAGTTCAAACAATTAATTTTGAAAATTACAATGAAGAATTTGAACAAAAGACCCAAATGATTAGGGATTTAGTAGCAAAATGCGAATTGCCGTCTGAGTATGAGCAAATCTCAAATGCATACAAGGACCTGGCCGGAGCGGGCGGGGCCGAACCTTACGTGGCAGTGCGCTCTTCGGTAGCGGTCAAGGGGACTGCTATCTCATCGTTTCCCGGTATGATGGACACCTACCACTATATTCGCGGAACAGAAGAAGTATTTAAAAAGGTTAAAGAATGTTGGGCTTCCGTGTGGACGGCCAGGGCGGCAATGCTGCGTTACCAGAAGGGGATTGACCATGCTATGGCGGTGATAGCTCCGGTAATCCAGAGAATGGTTGATCCGGAAGTTGCCGGGGTGATGTTTACCGGAAATCCTATCAATCTGTCACGGGATGAGATCGTGATTGAATCAACGTGGGGGCTTGGGGAAGCGGTTGTTTCGGGAAAGGTTACGAGTGATTTTTTCCTTCTGGATAAAGAAAGCCTTCAAGTAAAAAACAAAAAAATCAACAGCAAGGAAATCAGGTTTGGCGTAGACAATGAAACGGGCTGTGGCAGAAAAGAGTACGCAGTTGAGCCTCATATGCGCAAAAAGCCGTCTCTTACCGTTGAGCAGCTAGTGAAACTTGCTCAGACGGGAAAGGCCATTGAGACCTACTTCAGTACCCCCCAGGATATTGAGTGGGCTTTTGAAAAAGGAGTGTTGTACTTTCTACAAACCAGAAAAATATTAAGATTTTAATCATAGCAGAATATTTAAAAATTGCAAGGCTTCTAATGATTTATGGCACAAAGGTAACACCGGGGTGATGTCCCCGGTGTTACCTTTGTGCGTCTTCATGGCCAGTTTTGCCTGCCATTTTCCATTCAACGTCTTTGTTGTGCCCGTGGTCATGGGGGCTTTTCAGCTGTGCTTGCTGGGACTTGGTTTCCCTTGGACGGGGCGATCCCGGGGGCCGGTGCAAATCTTCAATGATTTCCGGTTCCCTGTAGTTTACGGGAAGATCAAACCACTTCATTGTATCACCTCTTTAGTGATCATCTTTCCCCGCTCCTGGCTGGGTTATCAGTTAAAAAAATGACCTTTCATTAAGGCCATTTTATTTCTGTATATTGCTTATTAATCCTGTCTACGGGAATATCCTCAAAAGGTGATTTCATGCCCAGAGGATTGAGCAGCAGACACTGTATATTAGTGCACTCGGTATCTTCACTGCACATTATAAATACAGGCTGTTCCATTTTAATCCCGGGTATTTTTTTGACTGCGGCTTTAACCATGCGGTTGCATAAAATGCAGCGGCGGGTTTCTATCAGAATCAACCGACAAACCTCCCGTTATCAATGGAGGGTTTTTTTTAGATTGCTTACGTTAAAAAATTTATCCAGTTCTTTTTTGGTTTCCTCATCAATTAGTTCCGAAATAGATAGCATGTTGTCCGCCAGGTTATTTTTAAGATAAATGGGCGCCGAAGACCTTAAAGCCAGAGCGATGGCGTCACTGGGACGGGCGTCCATGGCTATGGTCTCAATTTCTGTAGTGAGATCTATGGTGGCATAAAAAGTATTATCTCTTAAATCGTTAATAACCACCCTGGAAATTGTTGCTTTGAGCATCTTGCAGATGGTTATTATCAGATCATGGGTCATGGGCCGGGGCATTTCAGTCCCTTCCACGGCAAGGGCGATGGAATGGGCCTCCAGCAAGCCAATCCAGAGGGGAAGAACTTTTTCTTCCTCTTCATCGGTTAGCAATACTATGGGGCTTCCGCTAACGTCGTAGGCGAAGCCCTTAATCATCAGCTTAATCATTATATCTTCCACCTCCCGTTGTTCAATGCGCCGGAGCCTTGTATGAGCATTTAATTCTATCATTTTTATCATAATTTTGAAATAAATATACCCGCAGCGCTGTTATATTGTATTCCATCGCCCAACTCAGGGATACAGTCTGTATAAGGTGCGGGGGAAGGGTATCGTCTCCCTGACGTGTTCTATACCACAAAGCCAGGCCACCGTTCTTTCTATGCCCAGTCCAAAACCGGAATGGGGCACAGACCCGTATCTTCTGAGGTCGAGATACCAGGCGAACGCCTCTTCGGGGAGATTGTGCTCCCTGATGCGGCTTTCCAGTAGGGTCAAATCGTCAATGCGCTGGCCGCCGCCGATGATTTCCCCGTAGCCTTCCGGGGCTAGCAAATCTGCTCCTAGTACCACTTTGCCATCGGAGGGGTCTGGCTTCATATAAAAGGCTTTTATTTTTGTGGGGTAGCGGTGTACAAAAACCGGGGAATTAAAGTTGGTGGAAATTTCCGTTTCGTCCGGGGCGCCGAAATCGTTGCCCCATTCAAATTCCCGGCCCTTATTGCGCAGCACTTCCACTGCCTCGGTATAACTGAGCCTGGGGAAGGGCAGACTGACGGCCTCCAGTTTTTCAATATCCCTGTTTAATACCTTTAAATCTTCCTTGTTTTTGTCCAGTACGGTCCGAATAATGAAGTAAATCAGGCCTTCCTGCAGCTTCAGGTTGTCCTCAAAATCAAAATAAGCGGCCTCGGCTTCCATCATCCAGAATTCCATCAGGTGCCGTCTGGTCTTTGATTTTTCCGCCCGGAAGGTGGGCCCGAAACAATAAATGCGTCCCAAAGCCATGGCTGCAGCTTCATTGTATAGTTGACCGCTCTGAGATAGAAATGCCTTTTCGCCGTGATAATCAATTTCAAAAAGGGTGGTGGTTCCTTCGCAGGCCGCCGGAGTAATAATGGGGGCATCTGCCAGTACAAAGTCCTGCTGGTGCAGAAAATCCCGGCAGGCCTGTTCCACGGTGGACCGGACGCGCAGCAGGGCTGACTGTTTGGGAGTACGGATCCAGAGGTGGCGCCTGTCCGCCAGGAAGTCCACGCCGTGTTCCTTCAAGCTGATAGGGTAATTATCCGCTATGTTCACAATCTCAATGTCCGTAAGTTGCATCTCCACACCGCCGGGTGAACGGGGTTCTTCCCGCACGGTTCCTCTGACAATAACGGAAGATTCCTGGTTTATTTTTTCGGCCTGTTCAAATAAATCGGGCCGATCTTTTTTCATCAGTACGCACTGCAGCAGGCCGGTACCGTCCCGGATAATCATAAAGACTATCTTGCCCGAGGATCTCTTATTGTAGAGCCAACCCTTTACTTCCACTTCCCGTTCCGGATAGTTCTTCAAATTTTTAATAAGAACCCATTCCAATTTGGTCACCTCATTATAATCTGATGTTCCTGCAATTATACCCTATATATAAAGTATGTGTCTTTCTAATCAATATTTTCCCTGCCGGATATTTTTTTTGTATGAGACTGTTTTGTATAGGGTAATAAATTCGCCGGCGGCGGAAAAAATACTCCTAGTGGCAAGGAGATTTAAAAAGGATTTATTAATCAGGAATAGTGAAATTGGTATGTAATGTTTTATAGTACCCAACAGCACAAGGGAGTGATGAAAATGGAGGAGTATATCCGTTCCAGGGTGCCATGGAGTACCGAACCCAGCCTGAAATTTAAGGCATCGGAAGTGGGCGTTGATTTTGATGAATTGATTGAAGGCATTAGGGAGGATAAGAGCGATGCGGAGATGGCGGGGGAGTTCGACTGTTCGGAAAAACTGATTAGCCATTTGCGGGATCATTTCATGAAATTCGGCGTAGGCTCAATAATGGGTCAGGATTAAGGGACGGCAACAGCCGTCCTTATTATTTTGCAAAAAGACATGACCTCCAAACATGGGTGTGCTATAATATTGCAATATAATTGCCGGAAGAGGCTATAGGGAGGTTGGTATTTTGTTTCCGGACAGGTTTGCCAAAGTCGGACTGACTTTTGATGATGTACTTCTGGTTCCTGCAGCCAGTGAAATATTGCCCAGGGATGTTGACACCGGAACTAAATTGACCAGGGATATCAAGCTTAACATACCTTTAATGAGCGCCGGCATGGATACTGTTACCGAATCCAGGCTGGCCATTGCCATGGCCAGGGAAGGCGGCGTAGGGGTAATCCACAAAAATATGTCTATTGAAAAGCAGGCCATGGAGGTGGATAGGGTTAAACGCTCTGAGCACGGTGTCATATCCGATCCTATTTACCTTTCCCCGGAAAGTCCCATCAGTGAGGCGCTGCTGTTAATGGAACGCTACCGCATTTCAGGCGTCCCCATTACCCGTAATGGAAGGTTAGTGGGGATACTGACCAACAGGGACCTGCGCTTTGAAAAGAATTTTACCCAGCCGGTGGGTAACGTCATGACCAAGGATGACCTGATTACCGCTCCCGTTGGGACTACACTGGAGTTGGCCAAGGAAATACTGCAAAACCACCGGGTGGAAAAACTACCTATCGTGGATGATGAATATAATCTGCGCGGACTAATTACCATTAAAGATATTGAGAAGGCCCGGCAGTATCCTAACTCCGCCAAGGACAAAAACAGCAGATTGCTGGTGGCGGCGGCAGTGGGAATAACTTCCGACACCATGGAAAGGGTTCAGGCCCTGGTAGACGCCAAAGTAGACATAATCGTGGTTGATACCGCCCACGGCCATAGCAGTGGTGTGATAGACACGGTAAAGGCGGTTAAAACACGCTACCCGGATGTGGCCCTGATTGCAGGTAATGTAGGTACCGCCAAGGGCGTAAGGGATCTGGCGGAAGCCGGGGCGGACGCAGTAAAGGTGGGGATAGGCCCTGGATCAATCTGTACCACCAGGGTTGTGGCAGGCGCCGGGGTGCCCCAGGTAACCGCCATATACGAATGTTCCCGGGAGGCAGCCAAATTCGGAATACCGATTATTGGGGACGGGGGTATAAAATATTCCGGGGATATTACCAAGGCCATCGCAGCGGGGGCTGATGTGATTATGATCGGCAGCCTGTTTGCCGGGACCGAGGAAAGCCCCGGGGATGTTGAAATTTACCAGGGGCGTAGCTACAAGGTATATCGGGGCATGGGATCACTGGGGGCGATGAAGGAAGGAAGTAAAGACCGCTATTTCCAGGAGAACCAGAAAAAGCTGGTACCCGAAGGCGTTGAGGGAAGGGTTCCCTATAAAGGCGCTCTGGCGGACACAGTATATCAGTTAATCGGCGGATTGCGGTCGGGTATGGGATACTGCGGCTGTGGCAATATTAACGATTTGCAAACAAAAACCAGCTTTATAAGGATAACAGCGGCCGGACTCCGGGAAAGCCATCCACACGATGTGGTTATCACCAAGGAAGCGCCCAATTACAGTTTCGAATAAGATATGGTTAAGATAAATGATATTATTGAAGTAAAAAAGCAGCCTTGGGCTGCTTTTAATTTTTGGCGAAAATGCCCTCATCGAGGAAACGCAGGCTGTCAAATTCCTTGATGTCTTCCCCGGAGACGTTTTTCCCGATTCTAACCATTAATACATTGGCCGGGTGTTCCAGTATGTCGGGGTCGTTGGTGGACATTTTAATTAGTCCTACGGAGCCAAAAACATTGGTCAGCATTTTTTGATAGTTCCACAAATCAAGTCGTGTGTTTTCCAAATCCCAGTGCCAGCTGAACTCTAAGGTAAGTATAATAAAATCTTCCATCACAGGATTTTCAAAGGCGACTTTTAGTAATTTTTTGGCCAGCTTAAATTTTCTCCAGTGGAAACTGAGCTCAATTGCTCCCAGTTCTAGAATTTTGGGGTGTTTGCTCCAGCGGGAATAGGGGTCTGTGCCGTGAAAGCTCACATACCCAACGATGGTGTTCTCGTACCTGATTATGTACAACATCCCGTCCGACGAATCGGCAATCTGCATCAAGGCCTTTTTTTGCTTGACCGGAGGGCGAAAATTTTTCAATTCTTCATCCATTTGCAGGTTTTCTATGTCGGTTGATTTGACCGGTCCCTCAATGTGGATAGTGCCGGAAGGAGTTTCTATAATCATGTCCGCAGGATTGTAATTTATTGCACACATACTTTCGCCTCCCAAGGATCATCCGTTGAGGGGTTAAAGAATTATTTTATAAAGACATTTACTTAAAAGATATTATAACCTTTATATTCAATTAATTACAATACACAGTATACATAATTTAAAGTATGAAAAAAGGTGAAAGTTGTTTGAAAGTGTTGGAAATATTTAACAACAATTTTAAAGGTAAATGGTAATAAATGGAGAATATATAATATGTTTGTAAACCGAATAGAAATTTCTACATGAAGGATGGTGGTTCAGAATGGATGGAAAGCTCCATTCCTTAACCGATGTTTTGAAAAAAACACTATTTTTCTTTGATAGCATGTCGGTGGCCGAGATGGCGCCCCATGTCCAGAGGATAATGCTGAGAGATTTGCCGGCGGAGCAGGTGGAGGATAGAATATCCCGTTGTCTCAAACAGCATAAATGCTTTGTGAGCGGCGGTCCTGGACAGTGGACAATTGATCTCCAGGGTGAAAGGGATAACGATCAATTCTACGCTATATTGTTGAAACGTCAACAACCCCTTAGCATAAAGGAAGTACTCAGGGGGGGAGGTTCAAAAAACAAAAAAAAGATAAAAAACATGGTTTCGGAAGAGGTGGGATTGATTTCTGACGGTAGGTTTATCCAGTTGGCCAACGGTTACTGGGGATTGACTGAGTGGGAGGTGGAGACAGGTCACTACTCCCTTAAACAACTGGTGATAAAAGCGCTAAAAACACACCCAGTGGGGCTTTCCGTGCAGCAGATGCAAGAACTGGTTAATTCATGGAAACCTACCAACGCCGGCGCGATAGAGGGCGTGATGAATAAATTTCCTTATTTTGAGAAACTGGGAGATGGAATCTGGACATACAATGCCGGGACTCATGTTGCCTACGATGCTCTTACTAAAAGGTTTCTGGCCTCCATGGGCCGCCAACGGGTAAGGTGGCTAAGGGAAAAGGAAAAAAGAAACAGCAAACAGACCGCCATAGAGAGGCAGTTTAAGGAAATAAATTCCGCATACAGGGAAACAGCATCCGCTCTAGCTTTGAAGATGGAGGAAGCGGGAAGGCATGAGCAAATTGTAACCCAAATGGCAGAAAAAGATTTGCTTTTATCTCTGAGAAAAAAGGAAATTTTCAGGTACAGGGAGCACATATCCAAGCTGGAGTCCAAAGCCAACAGCATCCTCCACCAGTGCAGGCTGTGGGTGAAAAAATCCAGGGACGGTGAGGAAGAAAACCGGAGACTCAGGGAAGCGCTGCAAAAAAATCAGTCCAGCCTGGAAACACTATTTACAAAGCTGCAGCAGTATAAGGAAAAAGACAGAGAAAACAAAGCCCGTCTGGCTGAGTTGAAGGATAGACATGCAAACAGAGTGGCGGAACTGCAAACGGAAATTGTGGAATTGAAGAACAAACTGGACAGGACCCTTGATATGGCGGTTCAAGAGGAAAGAAGGCTGAGGGAGGAAATTAATGCACTTAGCAACGATCTGAAGGATGCCCTGGAAGGTAGGGAGGAAATGCACAGAAACCTGCGTTTTGCCCAGCAGGAACTGAATAAGCATAAGGAGGAAAAAAAGAATATTGAAAGTAGGGTTAACAATCCTCTGGTACGCATGGCCATACGTATATATTCCTGGTTCGGGGGCTATAAGAATTACTCGGCGTCATAATGGCGCCGTTTTTATTTTGAATAGATGAATGTTGTGATATATTGAGATATATAATAGCGGGTGGTGGATGAAGGTTGGGAGACATAAATATTCTGGTTGTGGACGACGAGGAAAAAATCAGAGATCTGGTGATTACCTATCTTCAGGCTGAAGGATACGGAGTAGAAGGTGCAGCAGACGGCAGACAAGCCCTTGAGCTTGTTAGAAAGAAAAATTTTGATCTGCTGGTGCTGGATCTGATGATACCTGGCATGGATGGCTGGACAGTTTGCCGGGAGATAAGAAAAGATTCCGATATTCCAATATTAATGCTCACCGCCAGGGGGGATGAGATTGACAGGGTGCTGGGTCTGGAACTGGGGGCAGACGATTACGTAGTAAAACCTTTCAGTCCCAGGGAACTGGTGGCTAGAATCAAGGCCATTTTGCGCAGAACCAAAAAGGACAGGCCCGTTCCGGGGGAAAGGGAGCATGTGCTGGAATTCACAGGACTCAGCATAAACCCGGGTAGCCGTGATGTTGCCGTTAGCGGCCAGCCCGTGCAGCTTACCCCGAAAGAATTTGAAATATTAATATATATGGCCGGCTCCCCGGGCAGGGTTTTTACCAGGGAGCAGTTGCTGGAGCATGTCTGGGGCTTCAACTTTTTCGGGGAAGCCCGGACGGTGGACACCCATATCACCCGCCTGCGGGATAAGCTTGCCAGAATCCCCGGCGCCAGGCAATATATTCACACCGTTTGGGGCGTGGGCTACAAATTTGAGGTTGAAAAATGAAAATTCGGGGTATTGTACGCAAACTGTGGCTGGCTATGCTGGGGCTGGTGGTGGCGGTGCTGCTGCTGGCAGGCTTAATTCAGGCAGGTATAATACAGGATATATACCTGGGTCAGCAGTCTGATAAAATTATCAAAGAGGGTAAAAAACTAGCCGCCCAGTTGGATATGAAGGGTGACGTATTGCAAATGCAGCGGCAGGCCGATGATCTGGCAAATTATCTGGGAGCAAGCGTCCTGGTGGTGGATAAAGAAGGTGAAATCATGGCCTGGAACCGCCCGGCAGGTGGAGGTCAGGGCATGGGTATGGGCATGGGTATGGGCATGGGTATGGGCCGGGGCGCCGGTCATGGTATGGGTATGGGCAGGATTGGTAATTATAACGGCGGCAAGCCCTTTGATGCTACAGATGTGGCGAAGGTGCTAGCAGGCGGGCAACTGGTACGGAAGGAATATAACCCTTATTTTAAAACAGATGTTATGCAGGTGGGTATACCGGTTATGAGTGCTGGAGCGGTGGCCGGGGCGGTGATGATCCAGGCTCCCCTGGCACCCATAGTAAACAATATCAGGGCGCTCCAGCAGGCCGCTTTATATGCCCTCGTTCTGGGGGTATTGATTGCCACAGTGCTGGCTTTTCTGCTGGCAAGGAATATTGTGCGGCCGCTGCTGACCATGAACCGGGTGGCCAGGGCCATGGCGGAAGGCGACTATGGTGTTCAGGCGCCGGTAAAATCTGCCGATGAAATGGGATTGCTTGCTGAGTCCCTCAATGTTTTGTCGACCCGGTTGAGAGAGAAAATCGATGAATTGGAAAGGCTGGACAATACCAGGCGTGAATTTGTGGCCAGTGTTTCCCACGAGCTAAGGACGCCCCTGACCATAATCCAGGGGTATACGGAGGCGCTGGCCGACGGTCTGGGAAAGGATCAGTCCCAGCGGGAACTATATCTGCACAATATTATTGAGGAAACCTTGCGTCTTAGGCGTCTGGTGGATGAATTATTGAGTTTGAGAAGGATGGAAGCGGGCGGTGTCAGGGCTGATTTAAAAGATATTGACATGCTTCCGGTAATCCGCCGGGTGCTGGAAAGGTTTACGAACCGCTTCGCGGAAAAAGGGCAGACGATTGTATTCAATAACTCCGGCAGCCCTTTCCCCGCCAGAGCGGACGAGGATAGAATAGAACAGGTAATTATAAACCTGGTGGATAATGCTTTGAGATTCACACCGCCTGGTGGCGAGGTAACTGTATCAGTTGCCGGGGAAGGGGACATGCTTAAGGTTTCAGTCAGGGATACAGGCCCTGGAATACCAGTTGAGGAGCAGCCTCTGGTTTGGGAGCGTTTCTATAAAGCAGATCCGTCCCGCAGCCGGGACATATCCGGTAGCGGGCTGGGACTGGCCATCGTACGGGGGATCGTGGAAATGCACGGCGGTAAGGTGGGTATTGACAGCGTCCCCGGCAAAGGATCTACCTTCTGGTTTACCATTCCCCGGGCGTAGTTCGTGGCTATATTACACTACTTGTAACCACATCCAGCATGTTTATGATATAATTTTTTTGTATTTGTCGGAAATTAATATGCAATTATATAACTAACCGAGGTGTACAATGGCTGCCAATGATAAAACCCAAATTATTTTGAAAGACAGTATTTCCGCAGAATTAGACATCGATCCATTAACCAGAAAGCATTTATTGAGGTTGGATGAGCCTGATCTCGCGGATAACCGGGGGGATGTAGACCGGCTCAGATATGCTTTGGCCAAAAAATATGGCCTGCTGAGCGTACCCCTTGACATTATGAATAAGGTTTCCAGGGCTTGCCGGGAAGGGAACTGGGAGGTAACGGCAACTGTGGGCGTACGGCAAAACGGCTACGCCATGATAGATATCCACCCGGGCGACACCACCTCCAAACATCTGGGACTGGCCATAGACATAGGTACCACTACAGTGGTTGGTTACCTGGTGGATATGCTGTCCGGTAATATACTGGATATCGCCGCCGACTACAACGGCCAGATAAGTTATGGTGAGGATATTCTTACCAGGATTTACACCACTGGGGAGGGAGAGGGACTCACCCTTCTGCGTAGCGCCGTATTGGAGACATTAAACGGCATTATCCGAAAATTGTCCGGTAGTGGAGGTTTTGCACAGCGGGATATAACGGCGGCCGCCATCGGGGCAAATTCCACTATGATCCACCTGCTGCTGGGACTTGATCCTTCGAGAATATGCCTGGCTCCATACATTTCAGTGGTGAACAGCCCGGGTATACTAACCGCCAGGGAAGTTGGGCTGGACGTAAATCCGCTGGCTCCGGTGTACTGCCTGCCTGGCGTGGGCAGCTATGTGGGTGGAGATGTGCTGGGCGGGGTACTGGTGTCCAACATGTACAAGAGCGGGGAATTGGCCTTGCTGGTGGACATAGGGACCAACGGGGAAATAGTGATGGGTAACAGCGAGTGGCTGGTGGCCTGTGCCGGGGCTGCCGGTCCGGCCCTGGAGGGCGGAGTGGTGAAAAGCGGTATGAGGGCGGAACCCGGGGCCGTTTCTGAGGTAAAAATTGACCCGGACACCTATAGTGTAACCTATCGGACTATCGGAGACATAACACCTGTAGGAATTTGTGGCTCGGGTCTGGTGGACTGCCTGGCGGAGCTCTTCCTGTCCGGAATTATTGACCGGGCGGGGAAATTTAAAGGCGGAGTGGACAGGTTTGTGATTGTGTCCGCCGGCGAGTCTGCATCGGGCGAGGACATTGTGGTGACTCAGGTGGATATAAATAATCTGATGAGAACTAAGGGGGCTGTGAACGCTGCCCTGGAGTTGTTGCTGGAAAGTGTAGGCTGCGGCCTGGGGGAACTGGAAAAGTTTTATGCTGCCGGAGCATTTGGCCAGTATCTGCACCTGGAGTCTTCCATTACCATTGGATTGTACCCTGATTTGCCCAGGGGAAAAATGATCAGACTGGGCAATAGCTCCGGCGAGGGAGCCAGGCAGGTTCTGCTGTCTTCGGATAAGAGACGGGATATTGAATCTATTGCAAAAAATATTACATACTTTGAGCTTAATGCCAACCAAACTTTTATGAATAAATTTGTAGGCAGTAAATTTTTGCCACACACGAATATGGACTATTTCCCCACGGTGAAGGCCAGGCTGGCCTCCCGGGGGATGTTAAAATAAAAGGATAATGCAGCCTATATGACCATATAATAATTATCATGCCAATTTCAGGAAAGAGGATGCTATGCAGCCGCGATTTAATGCTTTATGGTTTATAATTCTTGTGCCGTCGGCAATGTTTAGCCTGCTCTATCTATGGCAGGCCGTCTTTCCCGGGAAAATTAATCCGGATGTATTTAATTATTTTACATCACAGCAGGTTGATGCAGCCAGGGAGTACGCCCGGGTGGCAAGGCTGTTTTTTATTGGCAGTTTTTTAGTGCAAGCGACTTTTTTGCTGTGGCTGGTGTTTGGAGGCCCGGCAGTGGCTATTTACGGATGGGCGCAGGAGGTTAGCGGAGGCAGTTATCGTGGTGGCATTCTGCTGGTATTCTTTGTGGTATGGCTGGCGCAAAGGGCTGTTAACCTCCCTTTTCAACTTTACGGTGATTATTTCTTACAGCACCGCTGGGGTTTTTTAACTCAGACCATGGGTTCATGGTGGCTTGATTATATAAAAATGGCTGGACTGGACCTGCTGCTTTCTTCCCTGGGTGTGCTGATGTTTTTCTGGATTATAAACCGCTGGCACGGTAGTTGGTGGTTGATTGGGGCCTCTTTCTTTTCGCTTTGGCTGGTAGTTCAGAGCTACCTCTGGCCTGTGGCGGTGGCCCCGCTTTTCAACCGCTTCGAACCAGCCCGGGATCCTGTCCTTGTTGCTGACGTGAGAAACCTGTCCGCTAAGGCCGGGCTACCAGTGGATAAAATACTGGTAATGGATGCCAGCCAGAGGACTACCAGGGCTAACGCTTATTTTGCCGGTCTGGGTAAAACAAAACAAATAGTGCTTTACGACACGCTACTGCGGGATTATCCCCGGGATGAAGTGGAGGCTGTGGTGGCTCATGAAATGGCCCACTGGCGGCAGGGGCATATATCAAAAGGGCTTGCCATGGGTATACTGGGAAGCTTTCTATTGTGGGGGATTTTATTTCTGGTACTGCGGACAACGCTGGATGTCGAATGGTACATGCATTATCCCGCCCATACCTGGATAGTGGCGCTGTTGTTTTTTCTTCTGGCTTCTTTTGCCTCCAGCCCGCTACAGAATTATTTTTCCCGGCGCATGGAAACGGAGGCCGACCGGGTTTCGATAACGCTGACGGAGAACCCCGGGGCTGCCCTCCGCCTGCAGCTTGATTTAGCGAAAAAAAACCTGTCCGATCCGTCACCACCGTCATTTATAAGATGGTTCTCATACAGTCATCCGGCGGTTCTTGAAAGAATAAACACAATCCGGGGGCAGAGGGGGATTATAATTGGGGACATTCCTTCGTGAAATTGTAGAAAGGTAAGGAATTTTAGGCAATAAAGAAGGTGTGTCCCCTTACCTTATTTGGTATATAATCTAAATACTATTCATAAATAAAGATAATGAACCTTCGGGGGGTTTTATATGAGCAAAATAAAGGCAGGTGATATAGTAGGCCGCAAATCCCACGAATGTGACCTGTATTTCAAGGTTATGGACATTAGGACCGGTGAGGACGGATCAGATATGGCCATGCTTAAAGGCATCGACCACCGTTTAATAGTATTCTGCCCACTGGACGACTTGGTGAAAATTCGCGGTACGGATATTGAGGCGTACTGGCAGGAGGTATTTACCAGAAATATTAAACAGGTCAAAAAAATAATTGAGCGGCAGGAGCACGAGCATGCCGGCAACATAGCCCGGGCACTGGGCAAAATAAATGAGAAACATGATTGAGGGAGGGCGCCGAAAAGAGAGGATATTACCCTGTGAACACGGGGTTTTATTTTTTTATAGCATGAATTGGGTGGTGCGGGCATTGTTTTTCTCATTACAGTAAATTAAAATATAGGAAAGAAATTTTATAAATGTCAGGAGGTACTCCGATGCGTCATCCCACCAATACCCGTGTTATTTTTGCCGTTTCGCCAGAGGAAGCAAGAGAAAAATATTTAAGCCTGAAAATTGAAACAAAAGACAAAACCCCCCTTCTGGAATGTTTTAAAGCCACCGAAGTGGAGGATTTCGATGTCTCAGCCGAATTTAATTTTGTAGGTGAAATTTCCGTGGGACCCCCGGTGATGGAAACCATCCGACAGGATCCCGATAAAGCTTATGTCCTTTATTATATGGAGGATATAACCAACAACTGATTACCAGATTATTGTAGGGGAATAACCCCTTCCGAACCCAAGGAGCACTTATATTTAATTGAGTTGCCGTACTGCCCCGGCCAGCCAGCGGGCGATGCTGTCGCCCCAATCATGGTAGAGGTTCGCGGCATCTTTCTTTTTCCAGCAGCTGGCTATACTCAACACATCACAGGGGGTCATAGAAAGTCCGATCCAGTCGGGGTATTCGCAACTGCCGTTAACTTCCCTGTGCCAAACAATATTTACTGTGGTAAGGCTTATTAAATTAAGTTCATCTGTAACCGTTTCGTCAGCAAAGTCAAGTAGTTTCATGAGGAAGGGGAGTCGGGCGGATTTTATCAGCAATTGTACTTCCGGCGGCCGCAATGCTGCTTTACCGTAATATTGCTTTGTTTCATTCACCATTATCACTCGTATATTTTCATTGTGTAGTTCTTTTATTTTCAATGCCCATTCTTGCACCGGTCATTCTCCTTTGACCTTACCATAATGGATAATAATAATTAATATGGAACGACAATATTCCCTTCTATATACAAATTCGTTTCCAAACAGTGTTTTTAGTCCCTCCGGGGAAAAATTTTTTAAAAAACCTCCGGTCGCAATGGCCGGAGGTGGAGTTTCTACTATTTTGTTTAAAAACACTTGCATCCTACTTTTAAGAGGCGGACGCTAAAAATATTGTACCATCAGATAAGACTCAAGAGGACCGGCGCTGAATTTTCGGTCTATGTTGTACAGTTTCTTGTCGCTGCTGAAGACGGTCATGTTTTCTCCGATGAAACCAGCGAATAGGTAGGCAACTGTAATTTTCATTTTTTCCTTCGCGGTTGCCGTAGCCTTGTCTGAAATGGTTCTCAGGAGTTTTAATAATCCCTTCGTTATATCCCCGGGGGTTAATTCTTGCTGTGACTTTTCCAATAGAAGGGGGGACAGTCTGGCAGCATTTTCCTTGCTTAAGTAAATGGAGACTAAGGTGTTAATTTCACCGGTAATAAGCATCTGTCCAGAATAATAATTTTCCCTGATGACATTTTGGCTGCTTTCTACCTGGGCTTCTGTCACTTGCAGGCCGGTGATGGAATTAAGGGCGTTTTTCAGTTCCTTACATAGGCAGCTGTTAAATAGCTTAGGGAAGGATAGCACAGTATCCATAATTTTTTTAGAGAGTTCCTGTTCCGTGAACGGCTTAATTATGTAATTGCTCGCACCAGCCTGAACGGCAGCGATAATTTTGCTCTTTTCGCTTTCGGTGGTGTTCATGATTACCGGAATGTGCCTGAATTTTTCGTTGCTTTTAACAGCGCGTAAAAATTCCATGCCGTTCATCTCCGGCATGTTCCAATCCAGTAGAATCAGGTCAATTTTCCCCTCGTTTTTTTCCACCAGGTCCAGGGCGTCTTTGCCGTTAGCCGCTTCAAGTAATTCCCCTTTTAAAGCATCCACGGTGACCTTCACCATTTTTCTGATCACAAAAACGTCATCAACACACAATATTCTCAATTTGAACACCCCTTAATCTGATAAAATATCCCGTCGCTATATATCAGTTGTTCATAATCTTCAGCAAAACATGTAAATAAATTTCTGTATAAGCAAATATTCATGCCGGTTAGTACTATTGTTTATATTATAAACTCCTGACAGGCACAATCCTCAACAGGTGGTCTGCAATAACCTCCAGGTCTTCCACCGTATCGGCAAGGCCGGCATCAACCACTGCTTTGGGCATGCCGTATACTGTACAGGTTCTTTCACTCTGGACAAGGCAATAACTACGGCAATTGTTTTTCATTTCCTTCAATCCGGCGGTTCCGTCGCGGCCCATGCCTGTCAGGATAACAGCGGCAACCCGTAGGCCCTTGCAGGAGGAGGCAATGGAACGAAAAAGTACATCAGCTGATGGTTTTACACCGTTTACCGGGCCCGAGTCGTCAAGTTTAATCACCATTCCGGCAGGACTTACACAGTGCACGGACATATGACGTCCCCCGGGTGCAATCAGAATCTGACCCGGTTTGACCGGCATTCCTTCCTCCGCCTCAAGCACAGGTAGACTGCATTTTCTATCCAGCGACTGGGCCAGTTTTCTGGTAATGTCTGCAGGCATATGCTGAATTACCAGCACAGGTCTGTTGAAGTCGGCAGTCAGTCTGCTTAGAACCGCTTCTAACGCTTCTGGCCCGCCGGTGGATGCGGCTATCACAACCAGATCTACCGTTTTGGGAGGGGCTTCTGCCGCCTTCCACTCCGGCGGTTTGGATGAGGAGATTTGGGACGTTTGTACAGTATTTACCTTTGCTATGGGAGGCATGGTAAATTTCATAGTTATTATTTGCGTAAAAAAGCCCTGTAAATGTATTTTTAAATTAGACAAGCTTTTTTCTGCTTCGGCCACCGGGGGCTTTAATATACAGTCCACAGCTCCAATCTCCATGGCTCTGGTACATCCGGCGGCGTCATTATTGCCAGCGGGGTGGAGGATTGCCACGAAAATACCGGGGTGTTCCCTGAGGATAGCTTCCAGAGTTTTTATTCCCCCGGAATCTGGAATGTGTAGATCAAGTAATACAACATCAGTAGATTGCTGTCCTAGTCTTTCCAGGGCCAATGCACCACTGGAAGCAGTATGAAGCACGGACCCCAGTCCGGTTTCCTTCACCGCCAGACTGAATATTTTCTTGTAAAAAACAGAATTATCAGCAACCAGTACCCTTAATTTATCCAAAAGGTTCTCACCAGCCAGTCGGTTTAATAAAAAGCCCTGCATTTCTTATTAAAAGGGGATGGCCGGCGCATGGACAATATCATCAAAACTATCCATGCCGGCAGCTTTGATCCGGTTGCGGCCTTCCCGTTTGGCACTGTACAATGCCCTGTCTGCAGCGGCTATAAGATCCGCAGGCGATTGTTCCTTGGTGGGAAGAACTGTTGCTACCCCCATGCTGACTGTTACATATTTGCCAAGAGGGGAACTTTTATGGAGAATGTTGAGGCTTTTCAGAGTATGGCAGAGTCTTTTGGCGATATAGATGGCACCATTTTTATTTGTTTCTGGAAGTACTATTGCAAACTCTTCGCCGCCGTAACGGCATGCCAAGTCGCCAGGTCGGTTAAGTGCAGTGTCAAGGGCACTTGCAACGGTTTTCAAACATTCGTCACCGGCCTGGTGGCCGTAGGTGTCATTGTATGCCTTGAAAAAGTCTATATCCGCCATAACCAGGGACAGCGGCATGGCGTTGCGCCTGCACCTGTTCCACTCGTTGTTCATATGTTCGTCAAAGCGGCGGCGGTTGGCGATGCAGGTCAGGCCGTCTAAAGACGACAGCTGGTTTAGTTTGTTTACTGCCAACTCAAGTTGCCTGGTAACTTCAAGCAAACTTATTTCCCTTGCCTTACGACGATTCATTTCGTATTTCAATTTAAGTGCGGAGCGAATTCTTGATAACAGCTCTATTGTATTGATTGGCTTGGTTATGTAGTCAATAGCTCCGGCTGAGAAAGCTTTTCCCAAATGCTCGCTTTCCGTCAGGGAAGTTACAATGATTACTGGTATATCTTGTAAAAATTCAAATGATTTTATCATGCGGCAGGCTTCCCTGCCGTCCATATCAGGCAATACAATGTCAAGCAGGATCAGGTCAATGCATGCGGTCGCATTCCTGGAAATAGCCTCCGGGGCGTTCATACCCAGTCTGGCAAAGGCTTCTCCGGCCGATCCCACTAACAATAAATCATGGTAGCCGGCCTCGTTCAGGTAGGATTTTATAATTTCGCGAGTGGTTTTTGAATCATCAACGATAAGAATGGCCATCCGGCATCGTCCTCTCAATTATTGTTTAGATCCTTAGACCTTAAACTGCCTGATCAGACTCACCATATTTCCGGCCAGGTTGGCCAGTTCTCTGGCGGAATTGTTGTTTTCACCGGCCCCTGCGGACATTTCCTTAGAAGCCGCGCTGACTTCCCGGATACTCTGGGCTATTTCCACGGCGCCATGGGAAATTTCTGCGGCGTCCCGGGCCACCAGAGCAACTTTCTCCGAAGCCTTTTTGTTATGTTCGGTGGCGTCATCGGCAGAAAGGGAAATTTCGTTTATGGAACGCGCCACTTCCTGCAGTCCCTTGGAGACCTCGTCGGCGTTCTGGGCAACATGCCTGGCGTTTTCCGCAACTTCGGATATTTCACTGGTGATAAAACTGACCTTCTCCGCCGCCAGCACCACTGATTTAGAGATTTCTTCGGTGGACGCAGACTGCTCTGTTACAGCCGAGGCTATAGTATTGGTTATATCGGTAATTTCGTCGACAACCTTGGTGATTGTTTCTACAGCCTGCACGGCTCCCACCATGTTATCCTGCATGGTTTCGATTTGCTGACCTATTTCATCGGTGGCCTCCGCAGTTTGTTTGGCCAGTTCTTTTACCTCGTTGGCTACAACGGCAAAGCCCTTGCCAGCTTCACCAGCCCCGGCCGCTTCAATGGCTGCGTTTAAGGCCAGCATCTTGGTCTGCTCGGCGATATCGTTAATGACGTTGATTATTTTGCCTATCTGCCTGGAAGAATTGTTAAGCTTTTCTATGATGTCTCTGGTTTCACCGGCCCTGATTCCTGCGTTATCGGTTATTTCTATGGAGCGCTCGCAGTTGCTGCTTACTTCGTTTAGGGATATGTTTATTTCTTTCACCGCCGTGGCCACGCTGTTTACGGAGGAGGACATGTCCGTGGCTGAGTAAGATATGCTGCTGATGTTTTCGGAATTCTGTTCAACACCGTGGCTTACCTGGTCCACGCTGGCGGAAATCTGTTCCGCCGCAGAGGCTAATTTTTGGATGCTGGTGTACATATCATCAAGTGCCGTGGCGTTCATGTTGATGTAGTTGCTGGACTCCGATGAGAAGGCTGCAGTGCCCGCGATACTTTCCGTAATCTGTTCCGCAGCCTGGTTTGTCACGTTTATTCTGGCGTCAATGGCGGCGCTGCTTTCGGCCATGGCGCCGGCGGTTCTGAACATGTTTTCCACGGAGTTGTTAATGGTGATAACGCTGTGGTGTATATCCAGGAACATCTGGCGGATTTTATCCAGAAAACGGTTAAAGGAGTCCGTCAACTGTCCGATTTCGTCATCTGAAAACTTCTCTCCGCGCACCGTCAAATCCCCCTGCTCCGCAAGGGCCATCAGTTTTTGCATTTTTTCTATGGGCCTGGTAATGGTTCTGGAAAGTAAAATATAGGCTATACAAACACTGAGCAGGGCTACAATTATGGCCAGGCCGAAGGCGAATACCGGCAAGTAGGCGAGTTTGGCGGACAGTTCCGAGACCGGCACGGTGACCGCGATGCCCCAGTTAACGCCGGGGATGGGATTATAAGCTATATACTTTTCCACTCCTTCAAATTTGTAGTGGCTTATCCCGTTCTCACCCTTGAGCACATTATCTATGGCTTCCCTTAGATTGGGATCCATACCGGGGTCTTTTATGGGGTTGAGTTTCATGACCATATCAGCGCGGGGATGGGCGATAACCAGTCCATCTCCCTGAACAAGGTAGGCGTAACCTGTTTGCTCTACTTTTATAGCTGCTATGCGTCGGGAAAGGTCATCGGTTAAAACAGTTCCGCCCAGTAAGCCGGTAATTTTGCCGTCTTCTTTAATTGGGGCGGCCACCACTACCACGGTATTACCCGTGGCCCTGGAGACAACAGGGTTGGAAACAAAGGTCTCTCCGGTTTCCATAACTTTCTTGAAATAATCCCTGTCGCGCACATTGCCCTTTGACCCGGAAGTAATTATGTAATCACCTTGTATATTGGCGATGAAATATGTTTCGTACAGTTTGTTTCGCTGGAGTTCGGAGGAAAGAAAGGATAGCTTGGCAGCGTCCCTGCCGGAGGTGATTAAAGGAGTGGCGGCCAGGGTGCCCATTTCTGCTTTCCTCCCGTCCAGCCACAGTGAGACCTCTCTGCCGGAGGAAGCCGCCAGAGAGGTGAGGGTTTGCTCCAAGTCAGAGGTTATAATCTTTTCCACCCTACTATAGGTAAGTACGGTAGATATAAGCAGTGCCGCCACCAATGTGACGGTATTTATCAGTATTAGTTTGGTTTTGATGCTTTTATATGACAATCCGGGACCTCCTTTTTTTTCCGGCTGTCGGGCAAAGGGCCGGGTCCGGTTAGGCGCAGTTCTCGCTTTCAAATATAACCAGATAATTAAGAAGCATTAATAGTTCACTTTCCATCTTAACCACTTCACTTACAAATTTGCTTTCCATGCTGCTCGCGTTTGGTGGTGGGGGTTCACAATCGTCCAGGTCTATATCCATCACCTCTCCCGGGCGGTCAATCAAAAAGCCAACAAAGTCCTGGTTACCGGGGGTGTTCTTTAAAATCACGCAGGTCGGGCGGGCGGTTTTGTCGGTTTTTGCCAGGCCCATCATGCCGGCCAGATCAAACAGTGTAACTATTTGACCGCGCATGTTCAGCAGTCCGATGATGTGGGGAGGGGCATCTGGAACAGATGTATATTCGATATTGCGATTTATTTCCTTGACTGCCAGTATGTCTATGCCGTAGAGATTACTGTTGAGGTAAAAGGTAAGAACTTTCCCGTTTATACGGCATCACTCCTTTTTTGCAGGGCTAGACTGATTTTTTCCAGCAGCAACTCTCTGTCCAGCTTTTTTTCATAAAAATCAAATCCGGATTTTATACCCTTCTCAATGCTGCGTTCATCGGACTTGGAAGTAACCGCCACTGCCGGGAGCCAGGCCAGCCGGCTATCCGAGCGGATCCTTCTGATGAGTTCAAAGCCGTCCATAAGAGGCATTTCAATATCACTGACCAGAGCATCCACATTTTTATCCTGCAGTATATCCCAGGCTTCTTTGCCGTTTGCCGCCTCAAGAACATTGTAGCCCGCGGATTCGATGTATTTTTTTTCAATTTTAGCAAAAAATGGAGTATCTTCTGCCACCAGTATTGTCTTCTTTATGCCTGTCTGCCCTGCAGAGTGGTCCTCGTGGTAATTGTCAGGGGCAGCCATCTCAAACAGCTCATAAATGTTAACAAACAGTACAATCCGGTTGTTCAGTATGGCTGAACCGATAATGCCTCTGGCTCTGATGTCCTCCTGGTTAAATTTGATTTTTGATTCCATGGTATCGTGGATTTTTTCAATTAATATACCCATTTGGTATTTAACCAGTTTAGGAATAATCACATAAAGTTGTTCGGTGTCGTTACTCATGCGGGCCACCGGCAGGTAATCCTCCGGCCGGATTACCCGCAACGCTTCGCCCCGGAACTGGATAAACTCTTTGTCTCCAATTTTTTCAAGCTGTCCGGCGTTAATTTTTTCTACCCTGCCCACCATGGACAGATCGATGCCGAAGGTTTCCGGGCCGGAGCATTTGAATAACAGCAGATTTTGGTGCTCGGTTATGCTTTCTTCGGCGGAGTCAGCGTCGCCGGCGGTGGAGGCCAGGTTGTTGTCTTCCGTGAACCTAAGGCCAGCCTTAGCCGCAAGCCCCCCGGCATCAAGTATCATGGCGGTTCTGCCGTCTCCCATGATGGTTACGCCGGAATAACACTGGCAGGAATTTAAATACCTTGGTATTGGTTTCACCAGTATTTCCTCGCCGTCGTGGATGCAGTCAACCACCAGCCCAAAACGTTTGGAACCGCTTTTTATAACCAGAACCCTGACTATTCCGTTTTCCGCAGGGGGGGTGCTAATACCCAGTAATTCGGCCAGGTGTATTATGGGCAGCAGTTTGCCCCTTAAACGAAGTACTTCGGAGTTTTTTAGTTTTTCTATCTTTCTGGAAGGGTCGCCGGGTTTTATGCGCACAAGACCCTGCAGGTTTACCTGAGGCAATGCGAATTTCTGACCGCCCACCTCCACTATCAGGGAGGATATGATAGCCAGAGTAAGGGGAAGGGTAAGGCGGAAGGTGGTGCCTTCACCGGGCCTGGTCATTATTTCTATGGTTCCACCCATTCTTTCGATGTTGGTTTTTACCACATCCATGCCCACACCCCGGCCAGATACGTCTGTAACCTTGGCGGCGGTTGAAAATCCAGGGGTAAAAAGAAGTGCCAGCAGTTCCCTTTCATCCATCCGGGCAATTTCTGACGGGGTGCTAAGGCCCTTTTGAATAGCATTGTTTTTAATGTTGTCAATGTCAATTCCCATGCCGTCATCCGTTACATCGATACCGACATGTCCGCCTTCATGGTATGCTTGCATGGAAATTGTGCCGGAACTGCGGCTTGCCTCCGGCATCCCGCAGTTCCGGCGGCTCAATCCCGTGATCCACGGCGTTGCGTATGAGATGGGTAAGAGGATCACCCAGGGCTTCGATAATGGATTTATCCAGTTCAACGTCGCCCCCGGACATTTCAAGCTCTATTTCCTTTTTTAGCTTGTAGGAAAGTTCCCTGATAATGCGGGGAAATTTTTTAAATACTTTGTCGACAGGCTGCATTCGGGTCTGCATTATTTTTTCCTGCAACTCGGTGGTAATGCCGTCAATATTTTGTAAGACAGCATTCAGACCGGGTATTTTTTTGCGCTGCGACTCAAGGGTGCGCAATAGTTGATTTCTCCCCAGCACCATCTCACTGGCCAGGTCCAGCAGGTCGTTCAGCAGAGATATATGTACACGTATGGTATCCTCGTAATTGGCATTATGATGTTTTTTGACTCCGTTGCCGGAATCTCCGGCGTTGGGTGCTTCTGTCTGGTTAGTTATGGAGCCAAAGGAGAACTCTCCTGCAGGCATGGATTTAGTTACCGCCGGTGGATTTGCCGTGCCTGTGGAAACGGGGGCGCTGTCTGCCTGAAACAGGTCATCCTCTTGCAGTTCGCTAATGTGCTCCTGGGGGAAGTCCAGCGCCATTGACAGCAGGTTGTGCTCAAGCACGGTGGTAACCAGCAGTATGGTGTCATCGTTGCAGGCACCGACCAGTTGTCCGACGGACTCTATTTTCCCCACATACCCGTTCAGAGCATCCGGTATTATTTGCAAACTGTACAACCTGTGTCCCTGCTTCAGTGCATCCAGAATTACTGCTTTCTGGTGGCCAGTGACGGCGATAGGCTTTTCGGCAGTTTTTGAAATGGGCAGATCCTGATGTAAAAATTCAATCGCCGCGGCAACGTCATCTTCATTCATGATAGCCGATATTTTTTCCAGGTACACGGAAACATCCACTAGGTTGCTGTTTTCCACATCGCAGACCATGGATTTGAGAGTGTCGTTGGCGGACAGAAGTACGTCTATCATATCTTTATTAATAATGATATTGCCGTTTCTGATTTCCCCGAAAAGGTTCTCCATGGCGTGTGACAGATCAACAATATTTTTTAAACTGAAAAAACCGGCGGTTCCCTTAATACTGTGCACATTGCGAAAAATACCGTGAATTAGGTCGGCGTCGCCTTCACCGCTTTCCAGTTTCAATAATCCTTCTTCTACGGCTTCCACGTGGGTTATCGCTTCCTCCATAAAATCCTTGATAAAATCGGAATTTTGCAATTACTGATCACCTCTTTTCTCTGTTGACCGAAATTTATATTGTTTTTAAATAAAATTCGCATTTTTGCACAAAACGATATATTTCAAGTATAATCATTTACATACAATTTTATTATACTACAGCGTTCGCCATCAATCCTTTTAAATTTACATAAATTTTTAATATTTTTTACCTACAGGGGGCATTTATCTAATATAATTTCTTCTTTTTATACTCTCCTGTAATATATTTTCATTTCGAATATGTTGAAATATAGCTGCTGGCTGTGTGACTTTTAATTGGGAACCGCATAAATTTGTGTTCTGGAGACGATGAAGTTCCGTATTATTTTGGCGAGGACTTTTTTTTTGAATTTTAATGTTAACCCTATTTATCGAGCTTTACAGCCTGTTGATCCCCGTCCTCGAAGGTCGGGGATCAACAGGCTGTAAAGCTCGAAATTAGTTCGTGGAAAGGGGACTTTATAAGTTAATTTAAGCCGGTTATAGGCAATACAGGGGATTTTTATTATCGAGAGGCCATTCACATTTGCGAGAATTTGGTAATATAATGCTCAGGAAAGGAGGTGTTATTAATGAACATCGAAAAAGCTTTGCGTTTACCCTTTGCCGGAGGTTTTACCAGAATCGTCATAGGCGCTGTATTGAACTGTATACCAATTGTTAATTTTCTATGCGGCGGCTACCTGATAGAGCTAACTGCCAATACCATAAAAGGCAGGGAGGAAATGCCTGCCTGGGACGGCTGGGGCAACAAATTTATAAAAGGACTGATGGTCCTAATAATCACTTTTCTTTATATGTTAATTCCCCTGCTATTCTTAACAATCGCCGGCGGCATGGGAAGTTATTCCGCTGACAGCCTGACGGCGGGTGCCATTCCGTGTTTTATCGCCGCTCTGGTTGCCTGGTTTATCCTGCCGATGGGTCTGGCGCATTACGCAGCCACCGGCACCATTGGCAGCGCTCTTAGCTTACGGAATATATTCTCTTTTATTGGATCTGTATTTGGTAATTATCTAGGGATTTACCTGGTTTCAATTGTTATGTTTTTTGTTTTGGGTATCCTGAGT
Source organism: Peptococcaceae bacterium BRH_c4b (assembly GCA_000961595.1). Taxonomy (GTDB): domain Bacteria; phylum Bacillota; class Desulfotomaculia; order Desulfotomaculales; family Desulfocucumaceae; genus Desulfocucumis. The sequence continues at coordinate 1,928 of LADO01000051.1, read as the reverse complement.
TTGATACCTTTTCTGGGTTGGATTGTAAGTATACTGGGTGGATTTTATTCAGCTTGCGTTCTGGCTGTTCTATTTGGCGATGCCTACCGCAGGGCTAACCTGAAAATTTACGGAGATGGTATTACCCTTTTGAAATTATAGATTCATAATTTTGACAATAAAGTGCTGTGATGTTGCCTTCCTGAAAAAACTCAAACGAATTAAAAATATCTATTTAAAAAGAGCCTTTTTTCAAGGCTCTTTATTTTATATAATGTTTCAAATTGAAGGAACCTATGGCAGTAGAGAAAAAATAGCTACAGTAATAAGAGCTGTGCGAAGAAGTGCATAATGGCAACGGTGATTTAAAAATAATAGGTATTAACATTCTAAATGGGAACCGTGAGCAGGAAAATACAATGAACTGCTATCGGCTATGCTCCCATAATACCCAAATACAGGGATACGGCTACCCTATAGCACACATTTTAAGGTCGTTAGTTGTCTTGTAGGGATGCCTTCCACCCCGCCTTGTGGAAGGAGTTGTCCTACTGGAAGAAAGGCAAATAAAAAATTAATAGCCAGAACGTTACCGTGAAATGATATGAACAGCAAAAAAATAAACTGAGGTGAGAAAATTGTTGATAGACTTAGTTGCAGGTACAATAGAAAAACTCGCAGAAGAATTTAGTGAAGCAAGCTCCGGGGAAAAAGAACGCCTTATAAAAAGTTCTGTAACTTTAATTGAAACTTTTGCCGAAGAACTCAAATCGAAGATTGGACCATCTTGAGCGTATTGGTCCCGAGTGCGTGGGCCTGGGCTGGGGGTTGTTATATGGGGGGATGGATGGGGCAGCGCCATCCACTGCGCTGCCTTTTATAACCCTCCCAAAACATACAGTTATCTAATAAGCCAAAATGGTGAAAAAAAAGGGTATTTTAAAATGTAAATTATACCAGTTAACAGATTATTATTCTTGATAAAAAGCCTATAAATGGGGCGCTGATATTTTTGTCAGCGTTCATTGTAATCCGGCGGTCATTTATCTGGAATCCCATTATGTTACCAATGGGAATTGATGGCATTGATAGAGCGGCAGGTATTTTTTTACCATCGCATAAATTAGCTGACCCAAAGGGGAAAGCAATTGGATGGCTTAGTGACAGCGGTAAAAACTATTATTTGTAAGAAAGAGTATTTTATTCTACTTACATTATGGAAAAATTAAACTTCAATTTTTACGTTGGCATCATAAAAGACACGATGACTGACTGCCTGTATTAAAGGACGTAACTAAAACCTAACCAAACCGGAAAATCTCCGGTCTTTTTCTTTTGCCGTTTATCTCGCTAACAGCCTGTAAGACCACGTCCCCGAAGGTCGGGGATCAACAGGCTGTAAAGCTCGTTTAGTTGGGGACATTCCTCTGACCCTAGATCCAGGCTTTAATTGGGGACATTCCTTCGACCCCAAAGTCAGGCTGAGAAAGAAAAAAGGAGGGCCAGCGTGAAAAATGATTTTTAATTATTCTACTTCATTCTACTGAGAGATATATCAAACATTAATATGATAACTATAGCTAGAAAAAAGAAATAATCCATGCTTTTATAGGATTTTTGTGGTGGAGTCGGAGTATTGGAAACATAAAACAGTTAAATAATATTGAATACCACATATTCCAGCCATTATGATGCGAACAAAAGCCTAGCTTGCAAGAAACTAATTCAAATGTTGAAAATAGCGTTAGCCATATGAGATTATAAACAATACATTTATAAATACCATTAGGATAATGAGATAGAAAGAGAAGAATAGCTGATGAAAAGCCAACCAAGGTAATAAAGATATCGCATAAGGTAGCCTTTAATAACGGTGATTCGAATTGCCATAGTGGTTGGTTGTAGGTTATGTACCCATATGAGAAATCGATAAGTATGAAGAAAAGAAT
>LADO01000043.1 GCA_000961595.1 Peptococcaceae bacterium BRH_c4b | reverse complement strand
CGCATCTAGGACAATTATATCCATTTGGCCACTTTAATTTAAAAAGATGCTCCTGACATGCTTCTTTTGTATTAAACTTTTCTTGGAATTGAAGTAAATTAATGGCTTCTTGTTTTGCCATTGCAGATCCCCCCAAACAAGTGTTTATATAATTATATCAAACACATGTTTGTTTGGGAAGGGGCTTCTGAGCAAAAGACATAATCATGATTTATTATTTATTAATTCAAAATGAAGCGGTGGTTGTAGAAAAGTTTCTCGAATTATATAAGAATTGTAAAAAATATAAGGTTAATAGCTTGAAAAATGCTATTTTTGAGATGTTGTCTGATTGTTTAGGTTCAAAAAATTATAAATCTGTCGATAGCAAAGGGTTTATTAGTTCAATGAGCAACTTGTTAATTACTAATGACATTCTTTTTATTCAGCAAAAGTATAAGTCATGTCAAAAACTTAAGTATAATGTCTCCCAAATTTACTACGGAAAAGAATATAGATTATTCAAAACAGAAAATTCTAAGATTGTAGCATTTAATAATCAATTCTTTACAGATCTTGAAGAGTTCAGTTATCTTCTTAATTGGTTTTGCGATTTGGATTATTTTGTGGATTATGATGGCAATATTTTTGCAACCAACAAATTAATTCATATATTCATTCAAGCTAACAATCTTACGTCAGAGTATATTGATTTAGAGTATATGTACATAGCTGACTCATTTGAAAAATTTTCAGATTTCAGGAGATGTGATGAGCTAATAAAAATAGATTTTTCCCATTTAGACTCAGCATCTTTTGAAAACCTGTGTTATGACTTTTTGGAGGCTTCTGGATTTCAGAACATACACCCTATTGGTAACTCTAATGCTTCTGATGGTGGAAGGGATTTGCTTGCGGAGGAAATAATAACTGGTCTAGCAGGTATTGAAAAACGTGCTTACGTTATTCAATGCAAACATAGAAAAACAACCAGTCTATCAAGGGAAAACGTGCTCGAAATTGAGACTTTATTAAGGGAAAACAATGCTGAAAAATATTTGCTAATATGTTCTAATGATTTGACACCTCAGACAATAGACCGATTAGAAAAGCAAAATAAACGCCGAACCAATAAAGTTGTATACTGGGGTAAAATTGAATTTGCTGCAAGATTGCAGAAATTTCCCATTTTAATAAATAAATATAAATTATTTGGAAAACCAAAGAGTAATTAATAGACCGGAGAGAAAAAGATGATTTACTTTGACAACGCCGCGACTACTTTTCCGAAGCCGGAAGCGGTATATACTTTCATGGACAGCTTTTACCGCGAATGCGGTGTTAATGTGGGGCGTGGACAGCATAAGTTGGCTGCAAAGGCAAGCGCCTTGGTTGAGGAAACACGAAGCCTTATCTTAAATATGTTCCATTGCCCCAATAAAAAGGTTGTATTCACACACACGGCAACGGAAGCCCTAAACATCATTTTGCGCGGCGTTCCACTGGCGGACAAACAGAACGTCTATATTTCGCCGTTTGAGCATAACGCTGTCACAAGGGTGTTGGCGCATTTGCAGGGCATTTACGATATATCGCTGCATCAGTTAGCTGTCGATAAAAAAACGCTTTTGTACGATCTAGACGAGATCAAAGGCCAGTTTTCCAGGGATAAGCCGAGCCTTGTTGTTGTCAGCCACGCTAGTAACGTTTGCGGCTTGTTAGCCCCCATCTCGGAAATATGCGGCATGGCAAAGCGATATGAAGCGATTACCGTTATTGACATGTGTCAAACGGCAGGGCTTGTGGATACCGATTTAAGCTGCGATATCATTGATTTCGCCGTGTTCGCCAGCCACAAGACCATGTACGGCCCGTTAGGTGTGGCAGGCTTTTTTGCGAATGGTAGAATCACTCCCGCACCGTTTCTTTACGGCGGCACAGGTGTAGATTCTGCGAACCAAAGCTTGCCGGAAACGATCCCCGAAAAGTATGAGGTTGCAAGCCAGAATATTATGGCGATTGCGGGTTTAAACGCCGCGATGAAGTGGTTGAATGAAACGGGCATCGACAATGTATTCCGGCGTGAGAAAGAAAATCATGAAACCCTGCTCTCAACCCTGCAACAATACTCCAATGTGAAGATCATAGGTGATGACCGTGCGGATCAAATGATCGGCGTTGTGTCTTGCTTGTTTGACGGGTATGGCAGTGATGATATAGGGCATGTGTTGAGTAATCACGATATCGCCGTCAGGACTGGCCTGCATTGTGCTCCGTTCGCCCATAGGTTTTTGGGAACATTTCCAGCCGGAACCATCCGGTTTAGTGTGAGTTACTTTAATACTGACGAGGATTTTTCCAAGCTAGACGATGCGTTAAGCCTGATAGCGGAGGGATAGTTTATGCGCGAAGCGGAGTTTAAAAAATATCTGGATACGGATGCCAATATAACCAGCAAAGATAAGGCTGTGCGGTCGAGGATGACCAACGCGAAGAAGATTGAGCAATAATTTTATGTTTCTCTTGATTTTGTTGTTGCCGATGATAACAAGATGTTTGATATTCTTTGCTATATAAAGAAAGAATTGAATGATACCAACGGCGCGGATTTCCAACGCTCTACGAAAGCACTACCTTTTCGCAAACGGACGTAAGTTTCCGAAATTGTCCGATTACCGGAGATAGCGAGGTGTGGCGGTGGGATTAAAAGATGTTGAGATAAAAAACGAATATCGCTCTCTGCTCGATAAAGTGGCACGGGATTTTTATATCCCATTATTGCAACACGCCACATCCTACAAACGGGCGGTTGGGTTCTTTTCATCTTCCATACTTGTAGAAATATCAAAAGGGATTTCCGCGCTTGTGAAAAACGGCGGTTCTATTCAGCTTGTGGCATCACCCTACCTTTCGGATGAAGATATTGAGGCGATCCGTACAGGGTATGCTTTACGGGATAGCATCATCAAATCGTCGGTACTTCGAGAACTTAAAGACCCTCAAACCCCATTTGAAAAAGAACGGCTAAACATGTTGGCCAACCTGATTGCAGACGGCATTTTGGATATAAAAATCGCTTTCACTGAGGATGAAAGTAAAATGGGCATGTACCATGAAAAAATGGGAATTATCAGCGACGGAATGGGAAACAGGGTAGCATTCTCCGGCTCTATGAACGAGTCGGCCACCGCCATAAACGCGAATTATGAAACGATTGACGTGTTCTGCTCGTGGAAGAGCGATCACGAATGTGAGCGTGTTAAGGTGAAAGAAAACGCTTTCACAGCAATCTGGAACGACAGCGAGCCGAATATACGAATCATTGAGTTTCCGGAATTGAAACAGGAGATCATTGAACGCTATAAAAACGCGCCGCCTAATTTCAATATCGACAGGGATGAATTTGAAAGCCTGCTTTCAGGTAAATCCGAGGACAAACCAAAACGTTTGGGTGCGGTAATCCCTGAATCGGTTACGCTACATGATTATCAGAAAGAGGCCATCGAAGCCTGGGCGCAAAACGGCTATCAGGGGATTTTCGATATGGCGACAGGTACGGGCAAAACCTTTACGGGACTTGGAGCTGTGGCGCGATTGTGCGAGGAAATAGACAATCATCTTGCAGTTGTCATTGTTTGCCCTTATCAACACTTGGTTGAACAGTGGGTTGAGGATATTGAGCTTTACGGCATGAAGCCTATTGTCGGATACAGCGCTTCAAGCCAAAAGGATTGGAAGGCCCGGCTTGACAATGCCATCCGGGATCAGAAATTGAAGGTGAAAAACCGACAGTTTTTTTGCTTCATTTGTACAAATGCCACCTTTGCATCCTCATATGTGCAATCGCAGATCAGCAAGATCCGTGGCCATGCTCTGCTGATGGTGGATGAGGCGCACAATTTCGGTGCCGAAAATCTAAGCAGGCTGCTTACGGATAAGTTTAATTACCGATTGGCTCTGTCTGCGACCATAGACCGCCATAACGATGCGGAAGGTACGCATCGCATCAGAGACTATTTTGGCCAAAAGTGTATTGAGTATACGCTTGAACGTGCTATTGAGGAAAATAAACTGTCAAAATACAAATATTATCCGCTAATCTGCACCTTAAATGAAGCGGAGTTGCAACGTTATAACGAGCTTACCTATGAAATTGGGAAATGCATCATCAACGATAAGCACGGGAAGAAAAAGCTCAGTGAAAAAGGAAAAATCCTTGCATTGGCCCGAGCGCGGCTGATTGCTGGGGCTGAGGATAAAATCACAAAGCTTGAGGAAGAAATCACTCCGTATATCAATAACAATCACATTCTTATCTACTGCGGCGCGACGAAACTGTTGCAATCGGGACAAGATTCTACCGTCATAGATGATGAGGACATCCGGCAAATTGACGCTGTAACCGATTTGTTAGGTAATAAACTTAACATGAAGGTGTCGCAGTTTACATCTAAAGAAGATATTGCCGAACGAGCTATCTTGAAGCGAGAATTTTCAAGGGGCGATACATTACAGGCTCTAATTGCCATAAAATGTCTTGATGAAGGCGTTAATATTCCAAAGATTAGAACGGCCTTCATCCTTGCAAGCACCACCAATCCAAAGGAGTATATACAGCGTCGAGGGCGTGTTCTTAGGCTTGCTGAAGGTAAGGATTTTGCAAAAATCTATGATTTTATCACCCTACCGTATGAACTGGACGATGTTCCCTCCTTGACAGAGGGCCAGCTTAAAAAAACCTTGAGTCTTGTGAGAAATGAATTGTCTAGAGCGGAAGAATTTGCCCGGCTTGCCATGAATATGATAGAGGCGCAAGATGTATTAGACGATATTAAAGATGCTTATGCAATCAATGACAATACCATTACATTCGAGGAGGAGTTTGAACATGGCGGATACTGAAACGAAAACCATTAATAGTGTTGAGATTGACGTTGAAAAGGCGAATCGGATGTTAAAAAGGTTAATTGTTAAGGAAACAGCGAATATCAAAACTAAGCGCTATAATGACGGTGAAATGGCGAAACAGATTAAAAAGATAATCGAGGAGGAAGTGGTATGTTATTAAGAAATCTCCGGCTGACCAATTTTCGTCAGTTTAAGGGCGATCAACCAATTTCCTTCTCGACCAATCCGGACCGCAACGTAACGATTATCATGGGCGAAAACGGTTCAGGTAAAACGACGTTGGCACAGGCGTTTACCTGGTGTTTATATGGTGACACGGATTTTGAGGACAAGTCCATGTTGTCAAAGGCTGTTGCACAGAATATGCTGCCAAATGAGGAAGCGAATGTAAGGGTTGATCTGGATCTGGTACATAACGGTATGGAATATACGATTATCCGCGAGCAGAGATATTCCAAGGATTCTTCGGGTAGCCTTCGCCGGCCGAGCCAAACGATATTCAAGATTACCTATAAGGGTTCGGACGGGCAACGTGAGTTTGTGCCTGATTTGGAAACAGATTTGCGAATGAAAGAAATATTGCCAAGGGAGTTGTCGAAATACTTCTTTTTTAACGGTGAGCGAATTGAGAAAATGAGTAAAGAAATCCGGCGTGGCAAGAGCAAAGAATTTGCCGAGGCGGTTAAAAGCCTTCTCGGATTAAGCGCATTTACCGCCGCACTCGATCACTTAAAAAGCCGTTCCTCATCCTCGGTTATCCGCAGCTACGATAACAGTTATAACGCCGGAAGCGATGCCAGAATCGCGCAATATACCAAAGAGATTGATGATTTTGATGATGAAATCGAAGCCATTACCAGGCGTTTAGCTGAGATTGAAAACGAAGAAGCCATCGCGCAGGATAAGTGCGATGAACTTGAAGAAAAAATCAGTAAGTTTAAGGATAGTGAGGTTTTAACAAAGGAGCGCGAAAGGCTGCGCAATAAATTGAACGGACTGATTTCTTCAAAAGCATCTTCAACCACTGCACTGTTGCGATCATTTAACAAAAATGCGCAACAATATTTTGCCAAGAAAATGATGAAAGACGCGCTTCAACGCCTGTCGGAAGCGGATAAACTCGATAAGGGGATTCCTGATATACATGAGAGAACAATTAAGTTTCTCATTGACCGTGGCTTTTGCATATGCGGGAATAAGATTGTGTTTAATAATGAGGCTTATAAAGAGCTGATGAAAGTATTGGACTATATCCCGCCTCAATCGCTTGGCAGCCTGATTGGTCAGTTCGTTCGGGATTGCGAGTTGAAAAGCAAAGGTGGCAGTTCGCTTTTTGAAGAAGTGAGTGAACAATACAGGGTCATAAGGGATTTTGAAACAGATTATGCCGAGGTGGAAAAGAATATTAAGCTTGTGGAACAGCGGCTTGTGAATATGGAAAACGTCGGCGAACTACAAAAAGATTTAATTAATTACGAAAGCCGTTTAAAGGGTCTAAAAACGGAGCGAGATAATTTGAACAAAGAACACGGCAGCTATGAAAATAAAAAAAAGTATAAGGTTGCAGACCGCAAGGAATTGACCCTAAAAGACGAAACCAACCGCAAGATAGAGGTTTATAAGGCCTACGCGCAATATATGTACGATGTGCTTTTTGATGACTACACACAAAAGGAAGCAGAAACCCGCAATCAGCTCCAAGAAACGGTCAACGGGATTTTCAAGCATATTTATAACGGCGGGTTATCCCTCTCTTTAGATGAAAACTATAATGTGAACATCATCGTGAATGATTTTGAGGGATATAACTCCGACGTTGAAACCTCTACAGCGCAGAGAATATCGGTAATTTTTGCCTTTATTGCGGGTGTTATCAAAATGGCGAGAGACAGTCAAAACGATGAAAACGAAATGCTTGTGTCCGAACCGTATCCGCTTGTGATGGATGCTCCGCTTTCTGCTTTCGATAAGACTAGGATTCAGACTGTTTGCGATACGTTGCCGAAGGTTGCGGAACAGGTCATCATTTTTATCAAGGATACTGATGGCGAGCTTGCTGAAACTTATATGGGGCAGCAGGTCGGAGCTCGCTATCTGTTTGAAAAGAAAAATGAGTTTGAAACCTATCTAGTAACGAGGTGAAGGATATGTTTGACAAAGAGTATTCCTTTAGGGGAAGCCATGCTGCTAAAGTAATTAAAATGACCGCTTCATTCGATCAGAAGAATAACAAAATTTTTGCACGCAACTTCGACGTTTATTTGTTTGCACCGATTGTCGGTTTTATGTACGGGCGGGATGCTCCGCTAGATAGAGAAAACAATGAAAAAACCGATATATTTCCTGATATACTGATTCGGGAAAAAAACGACCTTATGTTTAATTACAGGCTTATTATGCTGCTTGATAAGGAGTATGAACCAGATTTTGATGAACGCATCAATAAAGCGTTTCGGTATTATGGCTCTCCAAAAGCGCAGCCGGATGAGGAGCGATATGATTCATATGTTCGTGGGGGTGTAGATGTTCTGTATGAGAAGATAATGGAAGGAGCGAAAAATTCCGACGATTACCTAAAAAATCTCTTTGACTTTATGGAGGAATTTGACGAACGTTATAACAGTAATGTTTCCACAGACAGTATCTTAAACCTATGCAATCTGGCAAGAAGCTGAAGCGATGGACTTTTTAAAGCAGGCTGTAATTGAAAAGGTTTTTTCGGAGTATGTAGAAAAGGGATATGTCACGGAAGATTCCATCCTTGATTTAGTCGGGGAATATGACTTGCCTTTGACCGAGATTAGCCGTGTCTGCGAGTATCTCGTATCCAAAGGTGTCATAATCCGCGATGATACTGTTGATGATGCGAATTCTACCGGAACGGATTACAGTCAATCAGATTACAGCAAAACCTTTGATGATGTTGTCACCGTAGATGAGAGCCTTATCTCTTTTATTGATTATATCAGGGACATCCAACCCCCGCAGTGGCGGGAGGCGCAATACTTATTACCAAAAGCGAAAAATGGAAATCCGTACGCAAAGCAGCGCATGGTTGAAATGTATTTGCGGGTTGTAATTAGGATTGCTCTTAGCTTTCATAAAAAATATGGCTTTCCGCTTGCTGATACGATACAAGCAGGTTGTATGGGACTTGTGATAGCGCTCGACAAATATGAAGCCGGCCGTCAGGATAAATTTCTCACATATGCACCCTGGTGGATCAGGCAAGTCATAGCACGGGAACTTTCAGTTGGCAATCCTATGCTGTACTTCCCTGTGCATGTATGCGACAGTTTATTAGTTGTGTATAAAGTTGAAATAAATCATTACTGTGATCAGTGTAAAGATGGTCGTATATGCACCGCCCTTGTTTCTGAGGTAGCAGATAAGTTAGACTGTCCGGAAGATGAAGCTTTGCAACTCATCCAATATATTGAGCCTTTTGAAAGTATTAAACAATTGGCTGATGAAAATGAATCCGTATTTTACGATTATGGCGCTTTCGGGAGCGAGATGTTTGATCATATAGCGTATAGCGAGTTGCGTTCATTGATAGCAGACGTAATCGGTACGCTAAAGGTTCGGGAAAAAGAAGTGTTACAATATCGATTCGGGTTGCTTGATAATGAGCCGCTGACTCTTGAACAAGTTGGTAATATTTATGGGTTGACGAGAGAACGTGTTCGGCAAATCGAAGCAAAAGCTATAAAAAAAATGCGGCATCCAAGCCGAAGTACAGTTCTAAAAGACTTTTATTGATAAATTAATTTATTGATTAATTAATTTATCGACTGCCACTATAAAAAGCACTCTTTCCAGAGGGTGTTTTTGCGGTTATAGTATACTCAGCTGTTGACAGGGTAAACCGTTACCATATCCCCTTCCTGTACCGGCGGGTGTCCGGCCGGGATTTCGATCAGCGCGTTACATCCGGCCAGCGACTTTATCATGCTTGATTTCTGGCCGGGCAGAATAGTTACCTGCCGGCCCTCTGTGCCGCACTCCAGATAGCCCCGCAAAAAACGCCGGGTATCTCCTCCTCTGGCAAAGGAATTGCTGCAGGTGGCAGTGATGACTACGGGGCCGGGGCTTAATCCCTGCATAGCCCGGAGCACCGGTGCCGCCAGCAGGTGATAGCCTGTGACGCAGGCGGATGGATTGCCTGAAAGTGATATTACCGTCGTTGAGCGGCGGATTCCCCCACCGCTGTGGCTGCCGGGCTTGGCCCGGACTCCCCAGAAAAGCATCCTTGCTCCTGCTTCCCGCAGCAGCGCAAGGGCTTGATCATATTCTCCGGAAGCTGCCCCGCCCACGGTTAGCACCAAATCCGCCCGCCTAAATGACTCATGCAGAAACTCTTTTATACTATCGTTTTGATACCCGTTAATGTATGACAGGCCGATGGCCTGTCCGCCGTCTTGTTCCACCAGTGATTTCAGCAACGGGCCGTTGCTGTCCCGCACCTGTCCTTCCTGGGGAGACGTATCGTGGGGGATTATTTCAGAGCCCAGGCATATAATGGCCACCCGGGGGCGGCGGTAGACCTCTATGCTGCTGTGCCCGAAGGCTGCCAGGAGGCCTACCCCTCCGGGGCTGATTCTGGCGCCCCGGCGTATAAGCGTATCCCCTTTTTTAAAGTCCTCACCCTGGGGTTTGATGTTTGTTCCCGGCCTGATTTCCCTGTCAAAGGAAAGCTTATTATTTTCAGTGCTGGTTGCTTCCCAGGGCAGCACAGCCGCCGCGTCCCGGGGCAGCGGCCCGCCCGTTGCAACCCCTATGGTTTTGCCGGGGGTAAGCGCTGCGGATGGGACTTCACCTGGTTTGAGCCGCTCCATTATGGTAAGGCTGGTCCCACCCATCAAATCAGCTTCATGAACGGCAAAACCGTCCACCGCTGACCGGGGGCAGTCGGGTAAATCATTGTCTGCCGTTAAATCTAAGGCAGTTACCCGCCTGAGGGACTGCAGCAGCGGGACTGTTTCGGCAGGCAGGGGCATTATCACTTCAAGGAGTAGATCCCTGGCCTCTTCCACATTGATGTTGGTTAACAAAAAGTTTGCCCCCCGGTTTTATAGTAATGTGGCTTTTCCATATGAGCAGGCAGGGAAGCGGCATACGCTGCATTCCTCGCAAAGGCCCCCGTGGCCGAGGGCCACTACTTCACTGCGGCTTATCCGCTCCCCGGCAAAAATACGGGGCAGCAGCAAATCAAATATGGTTGTCCGGTTGAACATGATGCATCCGGGCAGCCCGCAGACCGGCACATGCCCGATATAGGCCAGCATAAACATGGAGCCCGGCAGCACCGGCGCCCCGTAAAAAACCGTTTCGGCCCCGGCGGCCCTGATGCCCAGCGGCGTTACATCGTCGGGGTCCACGGACATGCCGCCGCTGATCAATACCAGTTCCGCACCCTCCGCTATGAAGCGGCGGATTTCCTGCGCGATAACGTCCGGATCGTCCGGAACTATGGACTGGCCAATCATTCTGCCCCCGTAGGGAGTGGTTTTACTGCGCACTAAACTGCAGGAGCCGTCCTGAATGCGACCGGTGTATACCTCGCTGCCGGTGGTGACCAGCCCCACCCATAGAGGTTGGAAGGGCTTTACGTAAATGAGGGGACCCGGGCTGCCGCACAGTTCTTCCGCTTCTTCCAGGAGGTTTTGGCGGATGGCCAGGGGTATCACCCTGGTTCCCGCCACCACCTGGTTTTTGGCAGTCACCCGGTTGTTGTGCAGGGTGGAAAAACAAATGTCTTCTACGCTGTTCACCGCATTGAGCCGGCTGACCTCCACTTTGAGCAGGCCATCATGGGTAGCCTTTAGGGAAACTTTGCCCTGGCTTGGCATATCCAGGGCCAGGCCCTGCCCGGCGGCGCGCCGGGCCAGGCGCAGGGCTGCCTCGTCTTCATGCACCAGGCCGTCCTCCGGCTCCCAGACATATACGTGTTCCTTGCCCAGGTCCAGCAGTTTTGGAATGTCCCCGGGTCCGATGAGATGTCCTCTCTGGAAAGCGCGGCCTTTCTCCCGGCCGGGAATAATTCTGGTAATGTCATGGCCCAGCACCATGCCCACCGCTTCTGTCACGGGCACCTTGCGCATGTCACGGCCTCCTTGCCGTTGCCGGCGCTACCCAATTATTTTTCTTCGGGAAGCCCGGCATAATTGTTGATATATATCGCCCTATATTTTTTCAACCTTTACAGCGCAGACCTTGTATTCGCCGGTTTTGGTGATGGGATCAATGGCATCACTGGTTATGGCGTTGGTGGGGCTGTCCTTGTAGTGGAAGGACATCCATATAACTCCCGGGGGCACCCGGTCTGTGACCTGAATTTTGGTCAACAGTTCGCCTCTTCTCGAGTATACTTTCACCTGGTCCCCGTAATCCACGCCCAGCCGGGCGGCATCCTCGGGATTGACCTCGGCGTATTCTTCCGACCACATGCTCTGGATGGCGGCGGAATACGGTGTGGTGACATTATAGTGATATAGTATCCTGCCGGTGGACAGCAGGAAAGGATATTCCTGATCCGGCATTTCCGCCGGGGGTATGTGCTCGATGGCCTGGAACAGTCCCTTGCCCCTGGTGAACGCCTGGGCGTGCAGGAATGGCGTGCCCGGGTGGTTGCTGGTGGGGCAGGGCCACTGGATGCTGCTGTTTTCCAGCCTGGCATAGCTGATGCCGGCGTAGGACGGTGTCAGGGAGGCCATTTCCGCGAATATTTCTTCCGGATTCCGGTAGTTCATGGGATAACCCATTTTTGTGCTTAAGTCCATGATGGCCTGCCAGTTGGCCAGTCCCGGCAGGGGCTCAATGGCCTTGCGCACCCGCTGTACCCGGCGTTCGGTGTTGGTGAAGGTGCCGTCTGTTTCCGCGAAGCTGGCCGCCGGGAGTATCACATCGGCGTATTCTGCCGTTTCTGTCAGGAATAGTTCCTGGACCACTAAGAACTCCAGTTTGTCCAGTCCGGAGCGGATGTGGTTGCTGTTGGGGTCCGTGAGCACCGGGTTTTCGCCCAGGATGTACATGGCCTTAAGGTCACCTGCATGTGCTTTGTCAAACATTTCAGGTATCATCAGGCCCATATCCCCTGAAAGAGAAGCACCCCAGGCCTTTTCAAACTTTTCTCTGGCGGTGGGGTCAATGACCCTTTGGTAGCCGGGAAAGACGTTGGGCAGTGCTCCCATGTCGCAGGCTCCCTGCACGTTGTTCTGGCCCCGGATGGGGTTTACGCCGGTGCCGGGGCGTCCCAGGTGCCCGGTGAGCATGGCGAGGTTGGCTACGCTCATAACGTTATTAGTCCCGCATACGTGTTCCGTTATGCCCAGGGTGTAGAATGTCATGGCTTTGTCCGTGGTGGCGTAAAGCCGGGCTACTGCATAAAGATTTTCTTCCGGCACCCCGGTGAGGCGGGATACGTAGTCCGGGGTGTATTTCTCCACCGTTTCTTTCAGAGCCGCATAATTTTCGGTTCTTTCTTCTATAAATGTGCTATTCTGCAGGTTTTCTTTGATAATTATATGCATCAGGCCGTTAAGCAGGGGTATGTCGGTGCCGGGCTGGATGCGCAGCCAGTAATCAGCTTCTTCCGCCAGCTCAATACGCCTGGGGTCCACTACAATCAATTTAGCCCCCTTGCGTGCTGCTTGTCTCATTTTATAGCCTACAATAGGGTGGGCCTCCGTGGTGTTGGTGCCGACTAAAAGCAGCAATTCTGCATGGTCGATTTCCCCTATGGAATTGGTCATTGCGCCGCTCCCGAAGGAAGTAGCCAGACCGGCTACTGTGGGAGCGTGTCAGGTACGGGCACAGTGATCAACGTTGTTTGTGCCCATCACCACCTTTGTAAATTTTTGCAGTAGATAGTTTTCCTCATTGGTGCACCTGGCCGAACTCAAAGCAGCGAAGGAATCACCGCCGTACTTATCCTTTATTCCCTGCAGGCGGGTGGCGATCAGGTCCAGGGCCTCGTCCCAGGAGGCCTGGACAAATCCATCGCCCCTTTTTATAAGAGGAGTGGTCAGCCGCCGGTCGCTGTATATGAAATCCCAGCCGAAGCGGCCCTTGATGCAGAGGGCGCGCCCGTTAACGGCGTTGTCCGGCCCCGTAGTAACGGCCATCACTTTCCCATCCTTGACGTTGAGGTCGAAATTGCAGCCGGTGCCGCAGAACGGGCAGGTGGTTTTTACTTTTGTGAACTCAAAGTGGCGGGCCTTGCCCTGGATGCGTTTTTCCGTCAGCGCCCCGGTGGGGCAGACGGAAACGCAGTTGCCGCAGAACACACAGTCCGACTCTACAAAGGGCACATCGTAGAAAGTAGTCACTTTACTGTTGAAACCGCGGTAGGCGTAGTCCAGATTGTTTTTGCCGGTGATTTCGGCGCAGGCCCGCACACATTTACCGCACAGAATGCATTTGTTCATGTCCCGGACGATAAATGGATTGCTGTCTTCCACCGGGTAATTGTGCCTGTCCCCCGGGAAAGCGCTCTGCTTTACACCGTATTCGTAGCAGTATGAGGCCAGTTTGCAGTTGCCCATTTTTTCACAGGTGAGGCAGTCCTGGGGGTGATTGGCCAGCAGCAGTTCCAGTATGGTCTGCCTGGCTTCCACCACCGCCGGGGAATGGGTATGTACCAACATGTTCGGTGATACGGCGGTGACGCAGGAGGCGGGCAGGTTGCGCATGCCTTCAATTTCCACTACGCACAGCCGGCAGGCCCCCAAGGGGCTTAAGTCCGGCTCGTGGCAGAGCCTTGGGATGTTTATCCCCGCCTGCTCCGCGGCATTGAGAACGGTGGTTCCCGCCGGCACTTCCACAGCCATGCCGTTAATGGTGAGTTTAACCGTTTCCACTTCATTCACTCCTTGTAATGTAATAATGAGAGTAACTTATACGGGAATCTTAATTATCAGGTAATTAACTAAAAAATTGCATTACCGGTAATCATTGCGGCCGGAAAGTCGAATGAAAAACCTCCAGCCCGGGGCTGGAGGTTTAAATACGGGGAACCTGAAATAAACACCAAAAACAGGACCTTATAATTATCAGGCCTTGTTAAAAGCTGGTTCCGCGCTCCTTTTCAACCACGGGAGGCAAATCCGTTTCCAGATTTACCCTAACGGCTTTTTGCCATGACCAAACGGTTTTAGGGCAGAAAAGCTCGGAGCTCACATTATTCAGTTGCTGTGAAAAAGCATACTATCGTGATAATTCTATAGCCGTCATTATAATATGTCAAGCTTATGTAACTTTTCCGGGCGTTAAGAATCTGGCAACAAGTAAATCTGCCAGTTCCTCCGTTTGCTCGAAGGAAAAGCAGGGAACCTGCTCATCCATGGGAGCATCTGATACCACTGCTATAATCTGGCTGCCCTGGGGAAGCCTGCCGGTGGAGTGGTCTTTTCTATAGACCTCTACTTTGGGGCCGGGCTCCGATTTAAATCCTTCTACCAAAATAAAATCAACATCCTGTATTTCCCGGAGCAGTGCCTGTAAAGCGGGGGGCCGGCGGCAGCGGTGGTGTACTGTATAGGAATCCGGGCCAACCAGAACCATCCTGTCCGCCCCGGCCTGGAACACGCGCCAGGAATCCTTTCCCGGCGGATCGATGTTATAACCGTGGGCGGCATGTTTGATGGCAGCCACACTGTGGCCGCGGTTCTTTAAAGCCCTGACCAGTCTTTCGACTACAGTAGTTTTGCCGGAGTTAGAGTAGCCTGCTATAAAAACGAAGGGAATCAATTGTATGTCCTCCCTAGCCTGTAATGAAGTTTTATGATTTACAACGTTATCCTTTCGCCATGGCTATATATACTGAGGCTCTGACCCCGGGCAAAGCCCACCAGGGTTATGCCCAGTTCGCTGGCCAGTTCCACGGCCAGCATGGTTGGCGCAGCCCGGGACACTACCAGCGGTATGCTCAGGCGGGCGGCCTTGATCAGTATTTCCGAGGAAACGCGCCCGGTTAACAGCAGGCACTTATCACTGGTGTCCAGCCGGTTCAAAAGGGTGTAACCCAGTACCTTGTCCACTGCATTATGCCTGCCGATATCTTCGTACATCACCGCCAGATCCCTGCCGCTGCCCAGCCCGGCGCTGTGCACGCCGCCGGTGGCGCGAAAAGTGGCGGATTTTTCATCCAGAGCAGACATCAGTTTCGATATGCCGGCAGCGGCAAACCGGGCAGCCGATTCCACCAGCTGCAGCTGCCGGGCGTCGTTGACGAAATACAGCAGTGCCCGTCCCTTGCCGCAGCAGCTGGCAATCTGCCGGCGCAGAAAATTTTCCGCCTGGGGGACCGGGGAGTTGGTCTGTATCCATAGCAGGCCCTCATCTTCCTGGCAGGATATTTCCCTTATATCGGAGGAACTTGTAATCAAACCTTCGGTGGCCAGAAAACCCACACCCAGTTCCCGGTAGCCTGCCGGCGAACAGACCAGGGTGGCCAGTTCCATATCGTTGAGGTATAGCGTGAGCGGCACTTCATTTACAATCATGGCGCTTACATTCCGCATTTCGCCCTGGTCGTACATGACTATATCGTACCTGGTATATATCGAAGACATGACCACGGTGCCGTGCTCCTTTCCTGCTCCCTGCCCCGTATTGTTTGCGGTGGGTGGGTATCCCTTAGCGTTGTGGTTTTTGTTAATTTTACGACAGCCCAAGGTGTTTGACAATTAGAAGCCGTGAATCGTACCATAAGTGACGTCCGTATTATCAATGAATGCAGGACAGCAGAACCTGCGGGAGTTGCAGTAAAAACTCCTGCGTTAGATCAACAACACTATAACAAAGGCAGGTTCGTCTCTTCTGTTCACCTTCCTTTAAAAACAGGTTTCTTTCTTTGTTCGAAAGCTTCGATTCCTTTTATACAGTCTTCACTTCTAAGATGTTCAACCGCATTAAATATCTCCAGCTCTATTGCATCCTTAATATTCATATTTATCCCCTGGTGCATAAGTTTTTTGACTTTTTTATTTACCAGGGGGCTCTTCTTGGTAAGATTTATGGCTAATTCATGAACGGCGTTTTCTAGATCATTTTCGGGAACAACTATATTTACAAGTCCGATTTCCAGAGCTTCCTGTGCCGAGAGCCATTCCCCTGTAAGCATAAGGTATTTTGCCCTGTGCATGCCAATAATCCTCGGTAATCTTTGGATGCCACCCCCGCCGGGTATCAAACCATAGTTTGAGCTATGGTCGCCCAGTTGACTTTCCTCGGCAGCGACGATTATATCACAGGCCATGAGCAGTTCCAAACCACCCGTCAGGGCCAAACCATTTACAGCCGCAATAACAGGATAAGGTGCTTCTTCAAGAGAGAAAAAAACACGGTTGATTTGATCGAAAAAATTTTTTGCCATGTCAGGCTTATTTGCTACTGATTTTATTTCTTCCAGATCCGCCCCGGCGCAAAACGCACGTCCTTTCGCTTTTATAATCATAACCCTGGTTTTATCGTCAGATGCCATATTTATAGCCGCTACCAGTTCTTTGCACATCGAACTGCTAAGTGAATTAAGCTTTTCAGGGCGATTTAAATAAACAGTTGCAATATCTCCTGTTTTTTCATAAATAATAGATTTAAACATCATTGTCCTCCTCCTTAAAAGCATCTATACCTTTAGAAGCATGGTGAAATACCGTGAATGTTAACACGCAAATCCTATGGCAGGTATTTAATTAATTCATTAGTTCCTTCGTTATAATAAAAATCCATTTAATTCCAAGTTTTTTATTTTGATTTGCAAGGATCGCCTGGATATTTTCAAGTTGGTGGCAGCTTTGGTTTTATTACCGTTAAATCTTTTTAATGCTTGGATAATCATTTCTCGTTCAAG
Source organism: Peptococcaceae bacterium BRH_c4b (assembly GCA_000961595.1). GTDB lineage: Bacteria > Bacillota > Desulfotomaculia > Desulfotomaculales > Desulfocucumaceae > Desulfocucumis. The sequence continues at coordinate 23,760 of LADO01000043.1, read as the reverse complement.
ATTGGCCACTTCTTCTTTTAATGATTTTACCATTGCGGGTTCCTTCGTAACTAATTCATCCTTATTAGAACCATATGAAAGTTTCGGTTTTTTTGCGGTCTTCATCTGACTTGGAAAATATTTAACCAGGTGTTTCTTATGAATAATCTCATCGTTTTCCAAAATTACGATTCTTTCAATGTAATTCTTTAATTCTCTGACATTTCCAGGCCATGGGTAATTCAGCAACCAATTCATGGCTTCCGCTTCAATCTTCTTTATTGGCTTATTGTATTTCATCGAGAAATAATTAAGAAAATACTTGACTAGTAAATCTATGTCCTCCGGACGTTTTCTCATAGGTGGCAGTGTTATATACACAACAGCTAAACGAAAGTACAGATCTTCGCGGAAATTACCTTTCTTTATTTCTTTCCATAAGTTTTTATTGGTTGCAAAGATAGTACGCACATCGACAGGTATTTTTTTGCTTCCACCTATCCTGGTGATTTTTTTCTCTTCTAGAACCCTTAAAAGCTTGCCTTGAAGGTGAAACGGCAGCTCCCCAATTTCATCCAGAAAAAAAGTACCCTGGTTGGCGAGCTCAAAAAAACCTTCTCTTTTGGCATATGCTCCGGTAAAAGCTCCTTTTTCATATCCAAATAACTCGGCCTCCATTAAATTTTCCGGTATGGCTGCACAGTTAATACTTAAAAACGATTTATCTTTTCTTTCGCTTTTGTCATGAAGCGCAAGGGCTACCAGTTCTTTTCCGGTTCCGCTTTCTCCCTCTATTAAAACGCTGACGTCAGTATTGGCTACTTTATGTAGAATTTCAAGTTCGTTTATCATTTCACTATTTATTGTAATTATTTTTTGCTTCTCACCAGTCTTCTGGTATGAGTGATTTTTGTTGCTTTTTCTTGTTAAATTACTCATCAATAATGTCTGAAAAACTTTATTCACCTGTTCAATGTTTAGCGGCTTGGTTATATATTCTAAAGCATCCTGTTTTAAAGCCTCAACATCTGCCTCGGAAACATGGCCGGCAACCAGCACGATAACTGGTAAATCGGGGTGGTTGTTCCTTATTAGTTTTAGTGCCTTCAGTCCTTCTGCTTCCGTCATGCATAAATTGAACAAGAGCAAATCAAACTCTTCCCTGTCCAGGCAAGACAATCCGGATATCAAATTGATAGCATTAGAAACAAGGCATTCTCTAAAAAAAGCCTGTTTAAAAAATTCAGCCGTTTGTTTTTCGTTGTCAATTATTAATAGCTTGGTCTTTTGCACTTTATTGCTTCCCTTTCTTTTTAAAAAATCTAACCGGTTGGTGCGAAATTTATTCACAGTAAGGTTAATGCTTGCTAACCATTGCTTTACACCAGATTTCGCTTTTCATGAGGAAATTCCCTTTTTTAAATATATGGGAGTGCGTGTTTTTTAATCAACTTTTAAAGCTTTATTTATGTGCAATATTTTCGCACCTTGAAAATTTTTTTTGACACTCTCATTTCCCTGAAAAATCAATAAAAAATAAAATTTTTTATCCTGGTATAGAACTTGCGTAACAAATTGATCTAGAAAGAGGGTTTATAAAGATATCTTTTTCGTATGTAATATCTTGCAATTTAGAAAGGGGGAGCCAGAATGATTAAAAAATAGAAGGAAACAGATGCGGGTACCCAAACGGATCTTGAAAAATGTGCAGGAATTGTTGGAAAGGCTGCACGTTGATGGCAAGAGGAGGAGTAAGATGAACGAGTTTTATAAAATCATAAAAGAACGGCGTAGCATTCGTAAGTTTAAGCCTGACCCTATCTCTAAAGAAGTGATAGAAAGAATTATCGAAGTAGGAATGTGGGCTCCTTCTGCTATGAATACCCAGCCATGGGAGTTTTATGTCTTTACAGGTGAAGCCAGAGATCAGATAGTGAAAATTCTGAGCAAATCTTTGCAAGGTATTACGCCACGTCTTAAAGAACTCTTTAAGGAAAAAATGCAGAAATTCACCCTTGGCTTTTTTCAGAATATGGGAGGCGCTCCCGTGATAGTCCTGGCACTAACACATCGATTGCCTGTTATTCAATACCAGGAAGGAGCCATTCAGAGTTGTGCGGCCGCTGTACAAAACCTTTTACTGGCTGCTCATATGGAAGGATTGGGTGCTTGTTGGATGACAGGTCCCCTCTGGGTGGAGGACGAAGTTCTTACCCACCTTGGCCGGCAGGAAGATGCCCGTCTGGTAGCCGCTATTCCCATCGGCTACCCCGACCAATCACCTCCTGTCCCACCACGCAAGCACAAAACAATCCACTGGATGTAGGATTAAAATCGCTACAGAAACCTAGGATATCCTTTCTCTATCCTAGTAGCGGCGGGTGGTTTTTAACATAATAAATCTATCTAATTCTAGGCACCTATTAACTGCCCCCGGGGTTTCGTTCCCCGGGGGCAGTTAAACCGACTTTATTTTGAAGATTGAAACCGTTTTTTTGATACTTTTAGATAGAGCGGGAAGTTCCTGTGCCACAGCGGCCGTCTCCTCTGTGGTGGCGGCTGCTTCCTCAGTCACTGCGGCAATTTCCTGTGCTTCGCTAATAAGGCCCTCACTGGTAGCCGCCTGGTTAACGGCTGAACCCGCCAGTTCCTGGATATGGGTCAGGGTTTCCGTGATTAATTCCTGGATCGAGCGGAAAGATTTAGCTGCTTCTTTGGTTAGTCCTATGCATTGTTCCACCGACTCGACGGCCCCTTCAGTAGCGTGATGGATGGTGGTTACCAGTTGACTTATTTCTTTGGTGGCGCTGCCGGAGTTTTCTGCCAGTTGTCGCACCTCTTCGGCCACCACCGCGAAGCCCCGCCCGTGTTCACCGGCTCGTGCCGCCTCAATGGCTGCGTTTAAGGCAAGCAGGTTGGTCTGGTCGGCAATATCGTCGATCACACCGACAATATTGCCTATTTTGGAGGACTTTTCCCCCAGCTCGGTAATTCTCCTATTAATCAGATTCATTCCTTCCACTACTTTTTCCAGTGATGCACCGCCTAATTCGACGCCATGGTTGGTACTGGTAGCTACTTCCGAGGCGTTTTCCGCCTCTTTAGCGGAATGCCTTGCCGATGCGGCAAACCCTTCCACCGACTTCAGCAACTGCTGGACCTGGATGGCCTGGTTCTGAGCGCCCATGCTGATTTGCTCGGTACTGGCATTAATATGGCTCCCGGCCTTTTCCAGGATATTAATATATCCCAATGCCCGGGAAAAATATGCGCTCAGACCATTACAGATCTTTTCCAGGTTCATCCCAAGATTTCTGAACTCACCCAACGCCCCGGTGTCTGACGCAAGGGTCAAGTTTCCGCCTATAATTTTATTGGAGTAATCAATAAGCACGTTTATTGACTTGGAAAGATTTTGGGACAGTATGTAAAAGAGGAGTGTCGCCAAAATAACGCCCGTCAGGGTACATCCTGCCATTGTGTAAATGCTGTCCCCGTTGAGGTAATAACCTATCAGGCCCGCAGCTCCTATGAGCAGGCCAGCTAAAAAACAATTGGTACTCAACCTTGCTTTTACTGAAGTCATATAATACCTCCTAATTCAGGCTGGATTGAAATGTTTTCTTGACCAGTTCGGCGTCCCGCTTTAGACTGTCTGCTATTTTGGCTAGTTCATGGGCCGAAGCGGCGGATTCCTCCGTGCTGGCTGCCGCCTCCTGGGTAACGGAGGCTATGGACTCGGCTATACTCACCGTAGACTTGATGGAATCAGCCTCGCGGCGGGATTCTTCCGTAATTCGGTCCATTATATCCAGGGTATTTTGTATCAAGGAGTTTGTTTTATTAAACTGCCTGCCTGCTTCATTTGACAGCATAATCCCCTGCTTGACCGCGCCAGCGGCGGCTCCGATGGCTTCGCCGATGCCTGAAATAAGCTCAGTTATTTCTTTGGTGGCATTGCCTGATGTTTCAGCCAACTGCCGTACTTCGTCTGCAACCACCGCAAAGCCCCTCCCGTGCTCCCCGGCCCTGGCTGCTTCAATAGCGGCATTTAAAGCAAGGAGGTTGGTCTGTGCGGCGATGCTGTAAATTACCTCTACGAATTGCCCTATCTTTGTGGAAAGGTCACGTAATTCCTCTATTTTCTTGTCTAATAAATCCATACCCCCGGCAACTTTTTGGACAGCTTCCGCGCCCATGTCAGAGGTGTCCATAGAATTCCGGGCCGCTCCGGCTGCTTTTTCTGCCTTCTGGGCCAAGTCACCCGCTGCGAAGGCAAGTTCTTCTATTGCCCGTAGTATGCTTTGGACCTGCTGTGTCTGATCCTGGTTTCCGGAACTGATCTGTTCGGTGCTGCTAAATATTTTTTGCGCGGAATCGTCAAGGATTTGGGCCTGCCTTTGGACTTCCATGGTGTATTTGCTTATACCTTTATTCATTTTCTTGACATTTTCAAATAATTTTGCCATGTCGCCTTCTTTCCGTTCATGCTTTAAATCATAATCACATTTTCCTTCGGCCATACCTGCCGAATATTCCAGGTATTCTGTCAACGTTATTCCTAAGGAAGAGTTAAAGTGGTATATTAATGCTGTCATTAATAGAATACCGGCAGCAATACCGATGGAGAGTCCGGTTAACGAATGACCGGCGGTATACCAGCAGACTAGCGTCAAGGTTGCCATTAGCAATCCTGCCCCGAAAACTAACAAAGTCAATTTTCCTCTAACTGTTTTCATGTAATCCCTCCAATTAAATAAGTTGGTAATGAATAGAAATTGTTTTTAAGTTTAATTCGACACGTATAAATAGAAATCTTTTTATTTATTGAATTATTTTTCCTGAATAAACAAAATTTCCAACGGTTGTTTAATAAGCCCGTATGATGGAAATATATCCCAGTTCGAGCGCGGCAAGGTGTTCCTGGCTTTTTAGCATTAAGTGAAGGTATTATCCATTCACAGTAGAATAATCTAGGAGGTTGTTGAGCGTAAAACCTTTAAGGAGTTGGACTAATATGTTAGATTTGCAAGCGAAGTGGCAGGAAGAAGTGCAGCGGGTTGCCCATGGCGTTCGTCGTCGTGTACTGGAGCATACAGTCAATAACAATGGTGGATATTTGAGCCAGGCTTGTTCTTCAGCTGAGATCCTGGCCATAATGTATATACGCGTTATGAACCTGGGAGCAACGGAAAATCCTCTTCTGCCCCAGCCCTTTGCTGGTGTGCCTGGTCCGGATAATCCCAGCGTTTTTACGGGCGCCAGGTTTAATGGTCCAAAAGGGGCGGGCTATGACCGGTTCATACTGTCACCGTCCCAATATGCGCTGGTATTGTACGCGCTGCTAATTGAAGTGGGGAGGATGGATCCGGAAGGTCTGCGGCAGTTTAATGTGGATGGCTATACTGTGGAAATGATCGGGGCGGAACACTCGCCAGGTATGGAGGTTATGACAGGGTCTCTGGGGCAGGGTCTGAGCCAGGCGGCGGGTATTGCTTTTGCCCGCAAGTTGCATGGAGACCTGGGCAAGGTATGGGTTTTCATGTCAGACGGTGAGTGGCAGTCCGGCCAAAATTGGGAAGCCCTCCAGGCCATCTCCTATCATAAGCTGGATAATATAGGAATTTATGTTGATGTTAACGGGCAGCAGTGTGACGGAGCCGTATGTGATGTCATGGAGATAGAACCTTTTGCGGATCGGTTAACAGCTTTTGGCGCCAAGGTAGATAGAGTGGATGGCCATGATTTGGACATGCTGGTTCAGCCCGCATTGGGGTCTACCGCTAAAGGGAAACCACGGATCGTTTTAGCAGATACCATTCCCTGGAAAGGGATCGACATTTTAAAAGAGCGCTATCCGAAGTTGCATTACGTACGTTTTGCTACGGAGGAAGATCGTGCACGATATGCCGGGATTCTAAAAAATATGTAGTTATTTAAGAAGGGTCGATACGAATGGAAATTTTATCAAAAGTTCACGCACGCAATTTAGTTGAGTGGGCCAAAGATAAGCCGGAGGTCTTCGTTCTCTCTGCTGACCTGACGAGTTCAACGGAAGTGGATTTGTTTCGTAGCGCATACCCTGAACGGTTTTTATCCATGGGTATAGCAGAACAAAACATGCTTAGTTTTGCCGGTGGGATGGCCCGGGAGGGGCTCTACCCATTCATTCATACATTTGCTGTTTTCATCTATCGAAGGGCTTACGATCAAATTGCTATTTCTGTGGCTTATCCAAACTTACCAGTACGCATGATTGGTTTTCTTCCCGGCGTAACGACCCCCGGAGGTGCAACACATCAGGCCATCGAGGATATCTCCGTGATGCGTTCTTTGCCGAACATGACCATACTGGAATGCGGCGATGCCACGGATGTGGAAAGTGTACTGGATGTAGCGCATCAGGTTGACGGACCGGTTTATGTGCGTATGCTGCGGGGAGAAATTCCGCGCTTGTTTTCACCCCAGGACCCGATGCGTTTCAATAAAGCGAGGACGATCAGCAGGGGAAGCGATATTACGGTATTAACGACCGGCATATGCACCGAAGAGGCGATGCGGGCTATACAGGCGCTGCACAGGCGTGGACTGTCGATACAACATATGCATGTCACAACACTAAAACCTTTTCATAATCCTGAGGTGCTGGAGTCCATCGCTAATTCACGTTATGGTGCTATTACCATGGAAAACCATTCCGTTAGCGGCGGATTAGGCACTATTATCGCTGAACAAATAGCAGAGTCCGGCCTGGGCAAAAAGCTTGTCCGTATTGGTCTGAAGGATACCTTCCTGCATGGCGCCAGCCGTTCCTATTTGATGCGCAAGTACCGGTTGGATGCGATGGCGCTTATTGAAGAGGTAAGCAAGTTGACAGACCATCATTTCGATATATCTGAAGATGATTTGGCACAGGTATATATTGCGCCAGTACACAGTGATGCCAAGGCGGAGGCGTTATAATGATCTCAGGAGAACGCTTTTCTGTAGTATACCGCTTATTAGGAGATGAAAAGGAAGCGCATCGTAAAGCATGGGATATTTGTCTGGAGCAGACAGTGGAATTTCCAGAAGAGCTTGTCCCGGCCGGGATGATCCGGGATGAAATTGTAGGGCGGATCGAGGATTTCAAGCCGGTCAGTGAATGCGCTTATGAAGCTACCATTAGTTATGCAGTGGAGACGACAGCTAATGAATTTACTCAACTTCTAAATGTTGTTTTCGGTAATATCAGTATTAAGCCGGGATACAGGGTGGAGCGGCTGGAGATGCCCGATTCGCTGCTGTGCCAATACCGGGGGCCACGCTTCGGCCGTGAGGGTCTCCGGGAGTTTCTTGGCGTCAAGAACCGCCCGCTTTTATTCACTGCACTAAAGCCAATGGGACTTAATCCGGGTCAGTTGGCGGATATGGCCTATAAATGCGCATTAGGCGGCATCGATATGATCAAGGATGATCACGGACTTACCGATCAAATCTTTGCTTCCTTTGATGAGAGAGTATACCGTTGTGTAGAAGCAGTAGAAAAAGCCAACAGTAAAACGGGGCGGCGGTGCATTTATATCCCTAATATAACCGCACCGGCGGACAAGATTTTGATGCGCGCTAAAACCGCCAAAGAACTGGGAGCAAAAGGCCTGATAGTATCGCCGGCCATTACCGGGATGGATATAATGAGGATTTTGGCTAATGATGACCAACTTGCCCTGCCGATCTTCAGTCATCCAGCTTTTCAAGGAAGCTACGTAACATCTCAAGACAACGGCATTTCGCATTTTGCCCTGTTTGGGCAAATTACCCGCTTAGCCGGCGCGGACGCAGTGATATATCCCAATTTCGGCGGGAGGTTCTCCTTTAGCCGGGTGGAATGTGAAGCAATTGCCAGGGGAACTAGTGTAGATATGGACCGGATAAAGAAAATCTTTCCCAGTCCCGGCGGAGGCATAAGCCTTGACCGTATTGAGGAACTATTGGAAGTGTACGGGAAAGAAGTCGTTTTTCTGGTTGGTGGTGGTTTGTTCAAGCATGGTACTGATTTGATTGAGAACTGCCGCTATTTCAGTCAGATGGTCAGCAAGTTTTAATTTCGCCCCTTGACCGATAGGGTGAATCTTATTATAAGTAACGTCGAAAAAAGGCCTGAACCTTTGGAGATAAGGATTCAGGCCTTTTGTATTTCCCGGGACATATGCCATCATTTTTCTTTGCTCTTCTTTTCTTTGTTATAACCCCTTTCACCATAAGGCTGCAGATTATTTAGCCACTTGTCTTCCAGTGCTGAAAGGGCATCGCGCCAATCATCTTTTGGTATTTCTTCTGTCTTGAGGGTTTCAAGAATATCGAAAGTAAAAGCATCAGCACCGTATAAATCCCAATCTTCTTGTAACGCCTTGTTGCGGTGGCACTTTAAGTTTAGTTGAAAGCGATAGCTATTACGGCTCCCGGGTAAATTCATGTTGCTGCCGATGAAAATTTTTCCATTAATACGATTTTTTATCTGGTACACTCCCTTGGGGGGAGGATTTAGTTTGTATGCTAACTTAAGTTCTTTTCGCTTGTCCAACATTGTTCAACTCCTATTCTTTATTGGTAAAGTACTGCTTCCAACTAAAGTTTAATCCAGTACGAACTGCCATCCTGAGTCCGGTCCATAAAGCCGTAGTCGATTAGATTACGGCGCAGGACTACATAATCATTATAGAATTGCTTTAAAACATCGTTTACTTCTTTTTCAGTATAGTTTTTGTTTGCATCAAAATACTTCACGAGATGCCTTAAGATGGTCACTCTTTTTTTCTCTTTAAGAGGGAACGTGTCAAGGGGGCCGTCCGGTCCTTGCTTGAAATAGGCAGCTAAGATTTTTTCGCTTTCCTGTTCAGTAATGGCAAAACGATCATCTACTTTCTGGGAGCTGCGTGGGATTTCGATAAAGGTATGTTTTTTTGGTACCTGTTCCCCCAGTAGTTCCATAATGGCTAAAAATACTTTAGCTTGTTTTTGTTTCTCCCTCAGGGTGAAGCGATGATTGCGGATGGTTGATGTACTGCCTGTGCCAAGTGCTTTAGCCACTTCATTGTCACTATTACCTTCATAGAAAAGTTCGAGAATAGATTTCTGGTGATCCGTTAATCCGGTTAATTTTTTATCCAGGTTGAGCAGAAAATGGAAGGCTGAGCGATGGCACTGTGCAATGTGGACTTTAATATATTTCTGGGCTTCATACAACTGGCCATCGCCAGGGTAGATGATTCCGTTAGAGAAGCTTTTTCCGCATATGAGGCAAATGAATTCGTCGCTATGCTGCTGGTAAATATAGCCCTGCTTGATGTCCTGCAGCGATGCCTGCCAAAACAGATCAGATATATCGGTCATTTCATAAACACCTCTTAAAGTTTATCTACTTTATGCATAGATATAATATGATAGCATCTATTTATTGTCAAGACGGTTTTCAGCTTTGTTTAGATATTTAATGGGCGTATAGATAATGTTTCGAAAAAATCAAATAATTTACCGTTATACGATACGGTGAATCATGTTATCAGTAACGGGATTTTATGATAGAATAGTGATTACAGAGGGAGATATAATTATGGGGCAAGCAAGAACCGTCCCCACTTGCCTGTAACTGAATAAAATCTCCGAGCCCGTTTGCCTAAGCTGAACAGTACCGGCATACGGGCCGATAGGGTATACTGGGAAACCGGCATGCCTCCCGTTGCGGAAAGGAGATAATGTGACTTTGGCTTTAGCCGGGGTTAATTTTGTCTTTTTCGCAAAATTGCCCCGGTTTATTTTATTTTCCGGTACGCCGTCCTGAAAGATGTTGTGGGTTTCAAACCGCGGTTCACTGGGGTACGGTCATGCCTTCTTAAAGGAAAGGATCACAGGTATGGAAACACTTTGCAACCTTTTTGAGCGGAGCCTGGACACGTCCGGTGAGAGATTAAGGCAAAGTATAATTAATAGAATAACACTAAAATTATTGGTGGAAGAATGCAGCGAAGTGGAAGCCCTGCCAATGTTTCTCTGGCATATGGCAGATCTTGACCCGCCTATCAGCCGCAGGGAACAGCTGGTTTTTCTCGCTTTTTTCAGGATGTTTCAGAGTTACTCCGGCATGAGCATAAAAAGCATGGAAGAGGCCTTCGATATATTGGAAATTTCCAGGGGGAAACTTAATATGCCCCCAAAAGAAATAATTAAATGCGCCAAAATTTCCTATTGGCAAAATTTTAATGGTTTATTCTCTGATATTAACGACTTCCTGACTAAAGCCAGTGAAATCGGCAAAAAGAAAAAAGCGTTTAATTATTTGTGCCAATGCGCTAAATATTGAACGATTTGATGCAACAATGAATTATGCTCCGTGGAGGTTTGTATGAAGCAGAATTATTGAGGTCTGGAGGCCCGGTGCTGTATGCGCCGGGCCTTTGTTAATCATGTATCAATAATCAACTTTTCTTATTCTGAACGCAGTATAAATAAAATTATTAAATAGAACCAATAAGATATTTATATGTGTATCTATCTGTTGTATTATATTTCAGGGGAGAAAGGGGATGGTCCTCCCACGGGCTGCAAACCCGTTGGCCTGCCGTAAATACCGGTGGGGGTCCGGTTCGATTCCGACTTCTCCCTTCCATATTCAGAAGGAGGCCTGGTAAATGAATAAAAAAAAGATCATGGTCATAGCAACGGGAGGTGTTTTGGGGCTACTGTCCGTATATCTTGTCAAAGTGGGAAACCCGGCCAATATGGGCTATTGCATAGCCTGTTTTTTAAGGGACATAGCAGGAGGGCTGGGCTACCACAGGGCTGATGTGGTGCAATACATGCGTCCGGAGATATTCGGCCTTATCGCGGGCGCATTTGTAGCGGCGCTGGTGACCAGGGAACATAAGTCCGTGGGCGGATCAAGCCCGCTGACAAGGTTTTTCCTGGCGTTCACAGGTATGATCGGCATGCTTGTATTCCTGGGCTGTCCTGTCCGGGCGGTGCTACGTCTGGCTGGCGGGGACCTGAATGCAGGGGTTGGAATACTGGGTTTAATCGCAGGCGTTTTTATCGGTATCCAGCTCTTAAACAGGGGTTTTTCCCTGGGGCGGGCAACCAGCCAGAGTGTTGTAAACGGGTACATATTTCCTTTAACAGCAATTATATTCTCGTTTATCATTCTTTCGGGTGCCGCCGTCTTTTTTACCAGTAAAGCAGGACCCGGTTCCATGCACGCCCCGGTTATTATTTCGTTAGTAGCGGGACTTGTTGTGGGAGTTTTAGCCCAGCGCTCCCGTTTTTGCATGATTGGTGGCATAAGGGATTTTATTCTATTTAAGGATACGCATCTTTTGCTAGGCTTCTTTGCTCTTTTAATATTCGCGTTGGCGGGAAATCTGGCCGTGGGAGCTTTTAAACTTGGTTTTGCCGGTCAGCCTATTGCTCACACAGACGGTGTCTGGAATTTTCTCGGCATGGCGCTGGCAGGCACGGCGGCAACCATGCTGGGGGGGTGTCCCTTAAGGCAAATTATAGCCGCCAGTGAGGGGAACACGGATTGCGCCATTACAATTATTGGCTTTATAGCCGGTGCAGCCTTTGCCCATAATTTCGGTTTGGCTGCCAGTCCCAAGGGGGTTTCTGTGGCGGGTCAGGCGGCTACCATCATTGGTATTGTATTGGTACTTATAGTTGGATTTGTGGGTGCTTACCGAACAAGCACCGCTTCGGGAGGTGTAAACCTTGGACAAAACGGTTGATGCCCGGGGGCTGCTTTGCCCGGAGCCGGTTCTGTTGACTAAAAAGGCAATAGATAGTATGCAGAGCGGTATTGTCAGGGTGGTTGTGGATAATAATGCGGCCAGGGAAAATGTTACCCGCCTGGCCGAGAATAAGGGATGGAGAGTTGAGGTTGCGGCGGAGGGCAATGAATTTGTCCTCACTCTGAGAAAATAATTCCTGGCGATATAAATAATAGGAGGATGCTTCGTCTGGCTAGGCTGGAGAAGCATCCTCCTATTACATCCAGTAGGATAAATATGTCAACAGGATATGGTCTGCATGGTCACATCTCTGGAGCGACCTTTTTCCAGGGATATTATTTTGTCGCCGAGAAATTCTGCGTCCTCTTTGTCGTGGGTGACCAGCACAAACGGTATCCGCCACTGGTGGTGCAGCTTTTTTATTTCTTGTCTCAGGGTATCCTTTATGTTTTTGTCCAGGGCGCTGAAGGGTTCATCCAGTAACAGCAATTTAGGCTGCACGGCCAGCGCTCTAACCAGGGCCACCCGCTGCTTCTCCCCGCCGGAGAGCTGGCGGGGATACCTGTCCACCAGATGTCCCACCCCGAAGGAGTCCAGCAATTCCAGGGGGTTCTTTGCGGTAAGGCTACCGTTGCTGTTCTTTTTGCATTTTAGGCCGTACATCACGTTTTTTCGTACGGTGAGGTGGGGAAAGAGGGCATAGTCCTGAAACAGGTAGCCCACGTTTCTGAACCTCGTGTTTACGTTAATCCTATCCTCCGAGGAGTAGAGAACGGTGTCGCCCAGTTTGATTAATCCCCCGGTGGGATTTGACAGGCCGGCCAGGCAGTGCAGAATAGTGGTCTTGCCGGCCCCGGAGGGGCCCCAGAGCACCAGTATATCGGTGTCGAGGTCAATCTGTATGTCCAGGGTAAAGTGCCATAATTTTTTGGTAAACTTTGCTTCTAACATAAAATCACCGGCTGTTTAATAGTTTTGGCGTTTGGCCCACCTGTTGACCCAGAAAATAACCAGGAAGCTGAACACCGTGATAATTGCCACCAGAGTTCTGGCCGTAACATTGTCGCCGGCGTCCACCGCGAAATAAATGGCCAGGGGAATGGTCTGGGTCTGTCCGGGTATATTCCCCGCCACCATTAAAGTTGCCCCAAATTCACCCAGCGCCCTGGCAAAGGAAAGCACCAGCCCGGCAATGATACCCGGCCAGGCCAGGGGCAGGGTGATGGTGAAGAAGATTCTGATTTCACCGGCGCCCAGGGTCCTGGCAGCCTTCTCATAATTTATGTCCACGCTTTTAAAAGCCGCCTTGGCGCTCTGGTACATCAGTGGAAAAGCCACCACTGTGGAGGCCAGCACTGCCGACCACCAGGTAAAAATTATAGATGTCCCTATATCCGCCAGGGCTTCGCCCAGCAGTCCGTTTTTGCCGATAAGCACCAGCAGCCCGTAGCCGATTACCGAGGGTGGCAGTACCAGAGGCAGGGTTATGGCAGCCTCCAGCACATCCTTGCCGTGGAATTCCCGGCGGGCCAGGAGCCTGGCCACCGGCAGGCCCAGGCAAGCTACGGCAATCAGTGCAATCAAAGCCACCCGAAGCGAGAGCAGCACCGGAAACCAGTCGTTGATATGAAAATACATGGTTATTTTTTAGAACTATTTCTTGGCAATGAAGCCGTATTTTTCGTATACTCCTGCCGCCTCAGAGCTTTGCAGGAAGTAGGCAAAGGCTTCGGTTTCCTTCTGGTGCTTGGTGTTTTTAATGATGGCCATAGGGTATACTATGGGTTTGTGCGCATCTGCAGGGGCGGCGGCGACTGTTTTGATATTTTTTCCGGCCATGGCATCGGACTTGTACACCAGCCCGGCGTCAACATTGCCTGTTTCAACGTATGTAAGCACCTGACGTACGTCCTTGGCCTGAACCAGCTTGGTTTGTATTTTGTCCCAGAGCTTTAGGGTGGTCAGGGCTTCTTTGGCATAGCTTCCCGCAGGGACAGTCTCGGGAGTGCCGATGCCTATTTTTTTTATGTCAGCGCCGGTTAACCCGTCAAACCCTGTAAGCTTGCTGTCCTGGCCGGCTATCAGCACCAGTTCGTTGCTCAGTAGATTTACCCGGGATGTATCTATAATCAGCCCTTTGTCCGCCAGGGCGTCCATTTGTTTTTTACCGGCGGAAATGAATAAATCCACGGGCGCTCCTTCTTCAATCTGCTTTTGCAGAGGGCCGGAAGCGTTGAAATTATAGGTTATTTCTACTCCTGGTTGTTGTTTCCGGTATATGTCCTTTAGCTCCACAGCCGCGTCCTGGAGACTTGCCGCTGTGGAGATGGTCAGTTTGACCGGCTCCGTTTTTGTTTCGCTGCTTCCGCATCCGGCCATGATGGTAATAATAAATAGCATTATTCCTGCAATGGTAAAAATTTTTTTCATAACTTTAACCTCCTGATAAACCAGAAAATTAGTTCATAACAAAGCTTTTTCAAAATCAGAATTAATTCTTTCTGATTGCGGGTCACTGCTGCTGCCTTTTTGGGAAGGCAGCTTTCCCAGTAAGAAATACAATATGAAGGACACTATGACAAGTGCAATAATGTTTATCAAAGCGCCGCTGATCAAGGTAAAAATGTTCACACCTCCTCTGCTGCAGCTTATACTATAAATGCCCGGACTTACGTATTTGAAGTCAGGGCATCGTTGACCGGTTTATTTAATTGTGGTCCAGGCTCTCTTCATTGAGAGACCGCACAATGAAACGTGTTGTAACGTAACGTAACATGACATAACATAACATAACGTAACTATGCTAATTATATTAAATTATGTTAAAATTAATGTCAATATATTTCGGAGGGAATTTTGTGAAAGAAGATATTTCCCTGACCCCTGAAGAAGTGGCAGGCATTTTAAAAATCGCCAAAAATACTGTTTACGAATTAATCAAGCGGGGGGAACTTACCGCTTACCGGGTGGGCAGAAAAATTCGCATTGATTTTGGAGATGTGGAGGCCTATAAAAAACAGGGCAAAAAATATGAAATTCCAATCGAGGAAGCCGGATCGTGCAGGAATCTGTCTCTGCAAGGTAAACCGTCGCCGGCAGGGGAGACCCTGCGCCATACTGGGGAACTGATAATCTGCGGGCAGGATGTTTTGCTGGACATACTTACCCGCCACCTGGATCGCCATCCCCGGGGAACCCACGCCTTCCGTCATCATGTGGGCAGTTTCGCCGGGCTGCAGGCCCTGTACCAGGGCAAGGCCCAACTGGCGGCAATCCACCTCTGGGACGGGGATGCGGGAAAATACAATATACCCTACGTACGCCACATGCTGCCCGGCATACCCACGGTCATTATCCACCTGGCCTGCCGGATGCAGGGTTTCTACGTGGCGGGAGGCAATCCAAAAAATATAAAGGTCTGGCGTGATCTGATCCGGCCGGACGTGCGTTTCATAAACAGGGAAAAGGGCTGCGGCACCCGGGTTCTGCTTGATGAGCACCTGCGCCTGCAGGGAATAGACAGAAGATTAATTAACGGCTATGAGACGGAGGAATATTCTCATTTGGGCGTTGCCAGCGCCGTGGCCAGGGGGGAGGCCGATGTGGGGCTGGGCAGTGAAAAGGCCCCCATGCAGGTCCGGGGTATTGAGTTTATTCCTTTGCAGAAAGAACGATATGAACTTGTCATAAAACAGGAAGATCTGGACAGGCCGGAATTCCGGGCTGTCATTGAAATACTGCAGTCTGATGATTTTAAAGCTGAACTCCGGGGACTGGGGGATTATGATTTGTCCGAGACAGGGAGGATTGTGGCTGAGATCTAGCTTTCGATCGCAACCTTTAACCTGGGGCTATGTCTTTATTTGCCAGGTTAAGTAAACAAGTGGTCGCCGTGTATTCGGATAGTGCAATTTTATAAATGAAATGCATCACATCCGGTAAGGCGAT
The DNA here is from genome assembly GCA_000961595.1 of Peptococcaceae bacterium BRH_c4b. GTDB lineage: Bacteria > Bacillota > Desulfotomaculia > Desulfotomaculales > Desulfocucumaceae > Desulfocucumis. Next base: position 8,074 of record LADO01000043.1, on the reverse strand, counting down.
ATGGGAGCATTTTGTTAATGATGTTCAGCATCTTTCACTATCGGGCAGGTTAATTTAATAATGAAACATAATAATAAAGTAAATTATTAGATATTAGACTGGTGGTTAAAAAATGAGTGAATCATCTTATAGACTCATAAAATCAGTATGTTTAATAGTTATTGCTGGTGCTTCGGTCTACGCTGGAATACAGTTAGCTGAAATGAAAGTTTGTATCTGGAATTTAGTTGAAATAAACGCAAATAGGTAATTATTTATATTTTAATTGGATTGTACACTAACATTATAAAAGCGGAATCTGCAAGGCATTAGGACTTCTGATATGGAATATATTGACAAGTAAGCCCGGTCTGAATACGCTAGAGAAGCTTGCAGGGTAATGAAATGTAATAATAATAACTTGGCCATGGGAAATACTACCTTAGAAAAACTTTAAGGTAGGAATTAAATGAAAAAACCATATTATATCATTATAGCCGCTTTTCTCTGTATACTAATAATAATGGCTGTTAGGACCTTTAATAACAGGGCGTATAAAAAACCGCCAAGCCATGGCGGAAGAGCACCGGTTTCCAATTTATACCCGGGTGAGTTCGAAAAACAGCAGGCCATTTGGCTGCAGTGGCCGTCAGAGGTGTATAACGCAGGCAGCCGCCCCGTGTATCCAGTTATGATAAATATTATAAAGTCCCTTGACCCGTACATAAGGGTCAACCTGCTGGCGGAGTAAGGAAGAAATCTTACAAATAAAAGATTTGCTCAAAAAAAACGGATATACCGGCGCCAACGTTCGTTACTACGTGGTTAATCATTTTTCCATATGGGCCAGGGATGTGGGGCCTATTTTCGTCAAAGACAGCCAAAACAGGCTCAACGTGGTAAACTTTGGTTTTAACAACTACGGCAGAGGCGGCGATCCGTACTATATCAACGTGGAAGGTCAGGTAGACAATCTCACGGCCCAGCAGCTGAAGCTGCCGGTTATCAGTTCAAACCTGATTTCTGAAGGCGGTGCCATAGAATCAAACGGTAGAGGTACACTGATGATTACCGAATCGGTTGCACTTAATCGCAACCCGGGGCTGACCAGGACTCAGATCGAAAATGAATATAAAAGGGTTCTCGGCGTGAGGAAAGTTATATGGCTTAAACAGGGACTTGCCGAAGATGACCGGATTACAAGCGGGCACATTAATGAAATAGCCCGTTTTGCAAATTCGCATACGATACTCTTGGCGCAGGTGTTGCCGGGGGACAGGTATACAAACCGGACTGCACAGGATTCGTACCTGCGCCGCATTAACGCCGAGAATGTCAACCTGTGGGGTGGCGGAATCCACTGTATAACCCAGCACATGCCCGCTGATTAGTTTTCGCCGAATAGTTTCATTTTCGTGAACAAGCCATAGTGGGAAATAAATGCGAACAAGGTGAATGGTCCTTGTCCGCATTTTTTTGCGTGGAGCAAGTTGGGTGGGCAAGTTGGGGACGGTTCTGTCTTGCCCGAGTATGGCTCTTACCGTATCAAAAATCGACTGTCAAGGCAGAGGATTCTTTTTACGTAGAAGTCAAGATAATATAAGAATTTTCCACGAACTTACTAGAATAAGTTGGGGTCAGTCCCCACCTGATTCTATTTAACAATATTTACCTGGCAAGGCAAGAACCGTCCCTACTTGCTACTTGCTACTTGCTAATCCTTGAATTCCTCCGAGAGCATGAGATCTAGCGGATCCATTGCTCTGGGGACGATTTGTCCCGACTGGCACCATACCCTTTCCAGGCCGGCCTTGTTTAAAATTGATTTCATCTCCATAATTTCCTCTGCTGTAAGGTCTTTAGCTTCCCTGGCCCTGAAGGCGGGCTGGTATTCAACTAAATTAACTTCTAAATTTTTATCCAGCTCGTGGAGTTTTTTGCCAATGGCATACAACTCCTCCTTGGACATGAATTCGGGGTGGTAGGGAATTGCGGCGATATAATAAAGCTTGCCTGCATATTTGTCAATTATATATTCCATAGCTTGCCAGTTGTTCTGCAAATAACTTTCGGCGAGCTCTTTATTGTTAATTCCGGTAAGTTTCATGTAGGTATCAAGTTCCAGAGCCTTTATATCCGGTGAAATGTCGGTCATACCGGCTTCATAAAGCTCGTCAATATAATCCTGTGTAAGAATAGAGGCGTTGGTATCCACCTGAATCCTTAAATCTCTGTATTTAGAATTTATGTTTTTTATGAATTCAACCAGCCATCTCCGGTTTAAGGTGGGTTCGCCGCCCGATATCCCCAGCCGGGGAAATTTCCCTGACATCAACATTTGCGCCAGGTCATAAGCAACTTCTTCCGGAGTTGAAGCGTTTCCAGTATTGGAAAATGTAACATCCCAGTTATGACAAAAGTCGCAGGCCAAATTACAACCGTGCGTAAAGATCGATATAGCGTTTTTATGCATGGGGGTTTGGATGTAAGATACCAGGCGCGTTGGCGGATGATCCTCAATATATTTCGGATCGGTGATGATTTCCATGCTTTCCAGTACTTCCGTGCTGCAACTCCGGGCAGGCTTGCCGTTAATTATGACAGTGCAGTTAAAGCAGGCACCGGTGTGGCATAGTGACTCCGAATGGATGTGTTTGGTTTTGTCCAAAAGCTCCAGCGCCTTAGCTACAGTTATGCGTGACGGCACAGAATAGTTTTCCCCGTCCACAATAATTTTCACCGCGGGCCTTTCTTCCTTACAGGAAAGCAACGTGCGTGTTCCCGTTGGGCAACCTTTGACGCAAATACCGCAACCTATACAGTATTCCCCGCTGGCTGGACAGTCAGTAAAAAAACTGCAAAATTTGCAATCAATACATTCCATACCTTGCTGTATCTCTTTAAGCATGATTAAAACTACTCCCATTCTTATTTTTATATCGCTAACAGCCTTTAAGACCCGTCCACCCTTAATATCACCTTTGGCCTCCCTTGCGGGAGGCCAAAGTATAATTATAAAAAGTTATTTTTTCACTTTTACTTAAAGGAATCGTCTTTTGGTACAGACCCAAGCTCTTCTTCCGTATAGTAATCCCAGGGATCGGCAATTTTCATTTCGGGTAATTCTTTCAAAGCAGGGAACATACCATTCAGGTGAGTTCTTCTGGCTGCTTTACCTCTGGGCGGCAGTTCATCCCAGGGAATATGAGAGTACATCAGGGCGTAAGCCATCGTTGTAACCGAACGGTTTGTCAGATGGTAATCCATGACGCATTCTAAAATTACCGGGCCCTCAGTTTCGGACATCTTGAAGGCTTTGGTTAGTGCATCTCTGAAATCTTCCGATCTGTCGCATCTCAATCCTTTGGCGCCAATTGTTTCTGCAAATTTCACAAAATCAACTGCGTCTCTCGCTCTTTCCTGGCCCCTCAACACTTTGCCGTTTTTAAATTTGGCTCCAAAGGCATCCTGATCGCCCATAGCTTCCCAGTTAGGGCCATACCATGCGTATTTCATGGCCGGCATCCAGCCGCCGTTGGATGTTACCAGAAATACAATAGGTAACTTATAATCTACAGCCACTACTGCATCCCAACCGCTGTTCATCATACCGGAGTCACCCATTAAGGCCAGTACCGGCACGAGATCGTCATTTTCTAAATCGGCTATTGCGGCGCCTATCGCCTGACCTACACCGTGACCCACACCGGCATAGTCGTTGGATGTGAGACAGGAGGAAGGCCTGGTAAACTGCAAATACGGCATGGCATAATCTGAGATGGTGAAACCGTCAATCATAACTCTTACTTTGTTAGCATAATTCTCTTCGATAACTTCTCTAATGATTTGCGCCATGTAACCGTGATGCATGAAATTATTGTTTTTGTATCTGGGATGATCAGGTCCGTATTTGTAGGACTTTTCTTTTCTTCTTTGATCGGCGCTGGTTCTGGCTTCCTGAATCTTCTTGATCCAGGCGTCTTTCTCGGGAGCCATGGTTATATTATTAGCTTTAATGTAGTCGTTTAGTTGTTCAAAGACAACATCCAAACTTCCCATTAGTGTCGCTCCGGTCTTAATGTAAGGCCATACCTGTTCCGGGCAGTTGGAAATCTGTATGGTATTCTTCCAGCCATGTCCATAGTGGTCAAAGAAACCAACTTTCACTCCGCAGGTGATGATCAAGTCTATTTCTCTTTTAACCGGAGGCATTCCTCTATAATAATATGGGTGCTTTTCCGAAACTAGCCCCCTGCCCAGCCTTCTGGTAGTGAACGGCGTCTTGGTCAGGTTAATAAATTCTTCTATTGGAGCGCCTGCCTTATCCCAAGTGGCCTGGTCACCAATGATCATGTAAACGCCCTTCGCTTCGCTGATAAGTTTAGCTGCTTTGGCAATTTCTACCTGATGAGCAGCGTTTTTCAGCGGCTGAGTAGTTAGTTCGCCTCTCCAATTCGGGATGTATTCAGAGTGTTGCGGGAACACGCCGGCATACATATGCTTTCTTAATTCGTCTGTGGAAGTAAGCAGGTCGATACCCATTTCAAAGCAAACCGGTCCAGATGGCGCTTGCTGAGCAATTTTGAATCCTCTGGTTATAAATTGCTTTATCTGGTGAGGATAAAACAGCCTGGTAGAATATTTGGTGATGGATTTGAAGAACTCACTGGCGTAGCTTTCCTGTAAAGTATTAAAAAGACCATCGTGTTCAAGTTCGTGACCACCGGCCAAATAAATTATAGGTGTATTGGAAAGATATGCTTGATGCATGGGTGAAAATGCGTTTCCGGCGCCGGGACCAACTGTTCCGAAGGCGATAACCGGCTTGCCGGTAACCTGTGAGTATGCTTCAGCGGCATATACTGAATTTTGTTCATGACAAAAAACGACTAATTTTACTCCAATTCTGGAAATGGCATCTACAAAATGCCAAATGTGGCCACCGGGGACGCCAAAAGCAAAAGTTGCTCCTTGTTCTTTAAGGATTTCAGCAATGTAAGTACCGACGTTGGGATAGAGTTCCCTTTTCCCCAAGGGAACAGGCAGATTCTTCTGAGCTTCATAATCAAAATCAATCTTGGTCATTAACTATTCTCTCCCTTTTTTTCTCTGTCTTTTTTTTCCTTGGTGTGATTGTCCATCGTAACTACGTAACTGGAAAAAAATGAAAAATCGTATCACTGAACATTAATGAATCACATACCCCCTTCCTGCCAACTTATATTCTCCCGTCTAACCGGCAGTCAACCAAATTTCTTGCTTTCCGGTTTTTATCCGGGCACTTTGGCATAAATTTTAAAAAAGAACTTAACTATCTTAAAGATAAACGAAGATGGAGAAAAAAATCTTGAGGTTTTTTGCCATAATCAATTCAAAGGTATATATAAATAAAATTTCCCAGCTGCAAGGAATCCTCATTACGTAATACAAAAAAATTAAAACCGACATTATTGGTGAATTCAAGTCCAGACACACTGAGCCATTTATTCAAATCTTTAATTACCGTACGAAAAATTAATCCCATGAACCCGAGTACCTGAATACAGCGTACTTGGATTCGGGAATCTTCTCTCCACTAATCCGGACCGGTCTCCTAAAGCTCTTCTACGGCTATGCGTAAAAACAAAAAGTGCTGGACGGGTTGCTACTGTCACTGCCCATGATGATAAAAAACCGCCTGGCACTATTCGGTAAATATATTCCTCCATAAAATCGAAGGCCTTGCAAATCAAATCTCCCATCTAGCATGAGCACTCCGGATAAAGAAAGACTTCCCTCCCCAATAGTTTTATCTCGCTAACAGCCTGTAAGACCCCGTCCTCGAAGGTCGGGGATCAACAGGCTGTATAACTCGTTTAGTTGGGGACATTCCTCCGACCCCAAAGTCAGGCATTAATTGGGGACATTCCTCCGACCCCATAGCCAAGCCCTAAATAGAGGTGTGTCCCCTGACCTTTTTTGAGGTGTGTCCCCATTCCTTTATGTTCGCTCTAAGGGTTCGGTAGGGGAATAACCCCTTCCGAACCCAAGGCTCACTTATATTTCTTTATGTTTCCGGCAGTACTGGTCAACGACAATAGCATTATTTTTATTTCTGAAGTCCCGTTAAATGATATCATCCTTCCCGTTAAAGGAACAGAATTTTTTTCACATTTTTAGAAAGTCCCGGGCAAACTGTTTATGGGAAATAAAACCATAGTGAAAGGTAATGTCCATCACATTGTAGGGAAATAAATCCCGAACAAGGTGAATGGTCCTTGTCCGCATTTTATTGCTTGGAGCAAGTTGGGGATGGCTCTACCTTGCCTGAGCAATGCTCTTATATCAAAAATCGACTGTCGAGAATTCTTTTTCCGTAGAAGTCAAGATACTATAAGAATTTTCCACGAACTTACTAGAATAAGTTGGGGTCTGCCCCTACCTGTTTCTATTTTGCAATATTTACCTGGCAAGGCAAGAACCGTCCCTACTTGCTCCGCCGACCAGCGTTTCATTCATGCTTCCGGTCCGGTAGCCTATCAGGTCCAGAGAGACGTAGGTATAGCCTATTTCCTTTATGGCCGCCGCAATTTTCTCCGCGTTGGCCAGTACACTGTCCAGTTGATTCCCTGAAACCTCAATACGGGCAAGGTTGCCGTGATGCCTGACTCTGAGGGGAGCGAGGCCCAGCCCTTTTAGAAAACTTTCGGATCTATGGACCATTTCCAGTCCCGCCGGAGTTATTGCCGTGCCGTAGGGGAACCTTGAGGCGAGGCATGGGTTGGCGGGTTTGCCGGCAGTGGGCAGGTTCAGTTCCCGGGAGAGCGCATATATATCCTGTTTTGTAAGCCCGGCCTCTTGCAGCGGGGTATGAACCCCGGCTTCGGCACCGGCCCGGATGCCTGGGCGGTAATCAAGTGCGTCATCGGTGTTGACGCCGTCCACCACATATTTTATGCCCTTTTCGGCTGCAATATGGGACAATTCTGTATATAGTTCCTTTTTGCAGTGATAGCACCTGTCGGGGGGGTTGTTGGTAAAAGCGCTGCTTTTAAGTCCCCGGGTTTGAAGCAAGATATGTTGCACATCCAGTGAGCGGGCTATTTCCATAGCTTCTTCCGCTTCTCCCGGAGGGTATATTTCAGAGGTGGCCGTAACCGCCAGAACGTTATCTTCCAACACATTCCGGGCTACTTTCAGCAGCAGGGTGCTATCCACTCCGCCGGAAAAGGCCACCAGCACGCTGGCGTATTCCCTTAATATATTCTTCAGTTTTTCATGTTTTGCATATAGCGCTTCCATAAATTCCACGCCCCGTTATAATTATTTGTTACTATTCAGGTATTCAGAATTCAGTAGTCAGAATTCAGAATATTTCGAGACGATAAACCGTTCTCTCATGATGACTTCTGACTCCTGTCACTAGAAGGTGTGTCCCCTTTCCTTAGAGGCCCTGCTTTTAACGTATTGTCCCAATTGTTATCATCCAGGGGGATATGCGAAGACATCTTAATTATTTTGAAGTGAAATAAAATGTTTTTGGTTGTTGTAACTGGTATTTGCTATAAAACGGTTTTTTCCTTCCTATAGGTTATCAGCTATTTAGCCCCTTTAAGGAATTTGAGTCTTATCCCCAAATGATATAAACTTAAAAACAGGAGGGATAAGCAAGTCATGACAAACATGAAAAGTAAAAGATACCCAAAAGAATTTAAAGATCAACTAATTCAAGAAGCTCAAGAAATCGGAAACGTCTTGCAAGTGGCCAAGCGCCATGAAATAAGCCCAAAGACCCTATACGGCTGGATTAGCCAGTCGAAACACAAAGCATGGCAGCACACAAACGGCGAAGCAAAGAAAACAGCTGTTTATATACCCTCAAATCAAGAGTTTAAACAGTTAGAAAAGGAAAACGATAAACTTAAAAAACTCCTTGGCGAAAAAGACCTTGAAATCGCCATTATGAGGGACCTAATAAAAAAGAAAAACCCCGGCTTTCAGACAGGATAGAAATAGCCGATAAGTGGATTGACCGGGGATACCCAGCAGCCTTCGTGCTGCGTATTGTCGGCGTAAATGAAGCTACGTACTACCATCGGAAAAAGCATCCCCCTAA
>LADO01000004.1 GCA_000961595.1 Peptococcaceae bacterium BRH_c4b | reverse complement strand
GATAGCGGCAGCCCCGTCGGAAAAGGGACAGCAGTCTAAAAGCTGCAGCGGATCGGCTACCATCATGCCGCTCAACACCTTTTCAACAGTTATTTCTTTTTGAAACTGTGCCAGCGGATTCTTTACCCCGTGTTTGTGGTTCTTCACAGCCACCATGGCCATGCGTTCCTTTAATTTTGCTAAAGGAATACCGTATTTTTCGGCATACATCCGCGCCACCATGGCGAAAGCGCCCGGAAAGGTAATCCCGCTAAACTCCTCGTACCTGCTGTCGGTCCCCATGGCAAAAGTCCTCGTGGCCAGCGGTGTGCCCATGGCCGTCGCCTTTTCCGTGCCGCCCGCCAGGACAATGTCGTAAAACCCTGAGGCTACCCACATGAAAGCGTCCCTGATGGCCACGCTGGCTGAGGCGCAAGCCCCCTCTACCCGGGTTGACGGCGCATCTATGGGCATGCCTATTTCATTGGCACAAAACGGGGCTATGTTAAACTGTCCTTCTTCAAAATCTCCCAGCCCATTGCCCATATAAAGGGCTTGTACATCCTTCGCCCTGATGTTTGACCCTTCAATGGCTTCCATTGCAGCTTCCGCAAACATCTCCACCTGACTCTTGGCGGACGGGCCGAATTTAGTCATACCAACGCCTACAACGGCGACTTTACGCATATTATGAGAACCCCCTTCATATTCCAAGAAAACGAACTTGTTAAATATCATTGATTAATTTCTTGGAATTATACAATTATTTTACCATTAAGCCGGTAGTTACAACCTGCACACACTAGGGGTAACATCGCCATATAATACTAGTCCCTTATTCAAAAAGGTAAATCTCAGCGATGCTTGAAGTCGGGCCGACGTTTTTCGGTAAAGGCTTGTATACCCTCCAGGCGGTCCTCGGTATCAAACAGCAGGCCAAACCCCCTTGACTCGTACTGCAAAGCCCTGGACAAATCCAGTTCAAACCCTGTGTTTACCAGATCTTTTATCGTGGCAAGAGCCAGTGCCGGCTTGCCTGCTAATTCTTCAGCCATTTTCAAAGCGGTGTTGAAAAGCTCTTCCGGGGGTACTACCTGTTGGACTAAGCCTATCTGGAGAGCTTCCAAAGCTTTTACGGTCCGACCGGAAAACAACATCCACTTGGCCTGGCCGGGCCCGACCAGGCGGGGTAGGCGCTGTGTCCCTCCGGCCCCTGGCAACAGTCCCAGGTTTATCTCCGGCAGGCCCATCCTGGCGTTATCAGAAGCGATACGGATGTCACAAGCCAGTGCCAGTTCCAGGCAGCCACCAAGCGCAACCCCTGTGATGGCTGCAATCACCGGCTTGGACAAGTTCTCTATCATAGAAAATAAATCTTGGCTCTTCCTGCTGAAGTTGTAACCGTCAAAAACGCCCGCCAAAGCAGCTATTTCATCAATATCCGCCCCGGCGCCAAAAACACTTTCTCCACCGGTTATAATTACAGCCCTGACTTCTTTATCCTGCTGGAACTCCGTAATTACCTTGGTTAATTCATCTACTACTGTCTTGTTCAGCGCATTCATTTTATTCGGCCTGTTCAGGGTGATAATACCTACCGGCCCGCGGCGCTCAACAAGTATGGTTTCCATTTAGTCACTCCCCCCATTGTTATAGTTAATTCTACCGCATAAAATTACACGCAAGGTTTATGCCAGCGTTTCAAATGTCACAAATAGGTTTAACTAAAGTCTTCAGTTTAGATATAAAAACCAGGGATCAACAAAAAACAGAATATTCATACCATAATTTTTTTCAGGGATTTACTAGAAGGCATAACGTCCCGATAACAAGACATGTGTCTTGTTATCGGGACGCCGAAAAACAGATTACTACAAAGATAGCTGCAACCGTATCTCCTTTTTTGCATTTATTCACCCTGAACCCGGCAGTGCTGAACCGGGATTAAGATAAAACATCATACAGTTTCATAATACGATGCAATTTAACAGCCGACTCAAGTCCGTCATAAACGACAGACTTGTATTTTTCCATGGCCATACCCCAACTGCCGGCAGAGCCTTCTCCGGGCCGCCTGCCAAAAGCCTCTTCTGCTTTAGACGCGGCAATTGTTTCGTGAGCGGCCTGGCCCTGCCGCAAATCCTTCCGGTACTGGTTCAGTCTTACCCCGTCTACTTCTCCCGCAGATATGACGCCGTCCTCCAGGCCTTTCTCCAATCCCTGCTCATACCATCCGGCCGCCTTGATAAACTTTTCGGGATCTATTTTCACCGGCTCATCCCCCCTGATGGTATACATGCGACAGGGGACAGTTCTCGGCTGTCGCATTTGGGCTCTAAAAATATTATGTTGTAATTACCATCCGCTTTCACCTTATTTAATGTGTCAAAAAACATGATTCTAACTCCATCACCAAGTGTTTTTCCTCACCATACCATACGATATAAAATGCGACAAGAGAGAACCGTCCCCTGTCGCATTTATAAATTACTATTTGCCGCAGCAGCTATTTTTGTTCGGCTGGCCGGAGCAGCAGCTGCCATGACCATGACCATGGCCGTAGCCCTGCTGGTTCGTGGTGCAGCAGGATTCCTTGCTTTCTTCCTTTTTGACGGGCTGGCAGCAATCTTTGCCGCTGCCCTTGGCATCTTCACAGCACATATATAAACCCTCCTTTCCGGGGTAGTTTTTATACTTCTAATACTACAACCGATAATACAACCGAAACAGCTGGCTTAAAATTACTGCCCAAAAAAATCTACCACCTTCTGCCAGATATCCCAGTTCACAGTGCAGTATAAAAAGCTGCCCTGCTTATCGATGTTGATCAGCCCTGCATTTTTAAGCTCCTTTATGTGGTGGGATATGGTGGAGGGCGCCAGGTCCACCACCCTGCCCAACTCACCCACACAGCAGCGGCCATCATGCCGGCCACAGCAGCTATGCCCCTCACGTACACGGAAGCCCTCCCTGTGCAACAGTTCCTGAAATATGGACAACCGGTGGGGATTGGAAAGGGCTTTAAAAATGTCGGCCAGTTCCTCCATGCAAACCACCATTTCGATACTATTAGAATTATAGTATTCCTTCGCTGCCATTTTGTCAACAGCATTGCCAAAACTTAAAACTTTTTCTGCATAATTTCATTATCTCACGTTTATTAAAAGGATTATAAATAAAGTATCTAGCCATAGGATAGCCTTTTGCGAACACAACTACGTAACCAGGCAGTATAATTGTATTCTTTTGGGATAACCACACTTATAACAGATAAATCACAGGGATTATGCCCCTGTGATTTATTGATTTTGTTTAGCTTTGTTTTCAGTTTTACTGCCGCTTGCCTTTCCACGCCGTAAGCACATAGTACTCTGGGCCGTCCACGATGGCTGTGCCGATCAGGCCTGCGGCCTCAGCCATAGCAGACATTTCATAGTCCGGCGGGAGCATGTCGCCTCCCACCGTTCCCCCCAGTTTACTGTGAAATTCGTTCAATTCCTCCCGGGTCGCGGGATGACATATGGTAAGCCTTCCTCCCTTTTTAAGCACTCTGGCCATTTCTGCCATGGCCTGGGTCTTATTGGCAAAGTGAGGGAAAGCGGAATTACAGATAACCTCGTCAAAGGTATTATCCTGAAAATCAATTGAGTGCACGTCAGCTACCAAAAACTCCACGCCATCAGGAAACTTTGCCCTGGCCCGAACAATCATTTCAGGTGAGAAGTCAATAGCCACCAGCCGCCCTCCGGGCCCCGCCGCCTCCCTGAGCCAGGGTATTAGCAAACCGGTGCCCGTGGCCACATCCAGTACTGTACTGTTTACAGCTATGCCGAGGGATAGAATTACCTCATGCAGCCGCCTCCTGGTTTCTTCCGTGGCAACGGTATCCCAAATAGAGGCCTTCTCGTTAAACCAAGACAGGTGATCCTGCATAAATACTCCCCCTTATTTTTCTATCTCGATGCCCGCCAGGTTTAGCCAGGGATCTTCAGCGGTGATCTGATAGTCTTTAACATAATTTCGAGCGGCTACCACTTTTTCCTCGTGAATCAGATATACAGCGGGAACCTCCTCCATAATCAGCTGCTGGGTCTGACGGTATATCTTTTTCTTGGCTTCATCGTCCAGGGAGGCTGATTCACCCTGCATGATTAAATTGTCGTACTGCTGGTTGGCCCAATGACTATACATATGCTTTGAGGTGTGTATCTTCAGGTGGTGCGGATAATCCCCCCAGGTAAGGTAGCCGCTGCGTAAAAGCACATCGAAATCCCCGTGGTTTTCGGCCGCAGACAGCGCCCCGGACTCCATCAGCTGAACCTTCATATCTATACCCACGGATTTCAACTGTGCCTGAAGGGCCTCCGCCTCTATCTTTTCCCTGGGACTCCAGGGAGACAGCAGGGCCTTTATTTCCAGCAAAGTGCCGTTCTTTTCCACCACCCCGTCGCCATTGGCATCACGCCAGCCTGCTGCGGCCAGCAATTCCCTGGATTTTTGCGGATCGGGCACGGTTTGTAAAGACTTATCACTGTATTTCATGGCCGGTGAGAGTGGCCTGCCCATGGCGGGAACTCCAATGCCTGATAGTAATTCCCGGACAATTTTTTCGCTGTCCACGGCCAGGGCTATGGCACGTCGCACGCTAACATCATCCAGAGGTTGTTTTTTAGTGTTAAATTGCATAAAGTCAGTGAATATGGAAAGCTTTCTATATATTTTAATACTAGGGTCATTCATTAGTCTCCCGGTATCTGATTCGTTCAGCTTAATGGCCATGTCCACCTGCCCGGACTGCAGGGCCATAACCCGGGCGGAGGCGTCTGGTATTACCTTGAAGACAACTTTGTCCAGCGTTCCTTTGGCAGCGTGGTAATCCTCATTGCGCACCAAAACAATCTCCTGGTCCCTTAAATGCTTTGCCAGCTTATACGGCCCTGTTCCCGCAGGACCCTTGAACTGCCCCTTATCGTCGACACTGCCGGGACTCATGACGGGCCATGCCACATGGGTAAAATATGAGGGCAGCGGCACCGGCCGGCTGAGTATAAATTTTACCGTATAGTCGTCTGGGGTCTGAATTTCCGTGATGGGAATCATCTTTCTTTTGATCACATCAGCCCGTTCACTGTAAGAATATTTTACCGCCCCTGCATTGAAGGGGGTGCCATCATGGAACTTTATCCCTTTCTTTAATTTAAAAGTCCAAACCCTGCCACCATCCGAAGGCTCCCAGGATACTGCCAGGCCGGGTATTTCCTTTAAATCGCTGTCCAGCCGCACCAGCGTTTCATAAATCTGCGACCACACAAAACGGGCATCGCCGTCCGGGAATTTAACCAGATCCCAGTTGTTAACATCTCCGGATATGGCCACATTTAACTGCTTAACTGATTTTTCGCCCGGTTTTTCTGCCCCGCTTTTGTTATTCTGCCCTCCGCAACCAGACAATACTGCTGCAGCCAGAATAAATAGAATAACAACTTTTGCCATTTTATTCAGCATATCTCTCACCCCGCTTCTAAAAGTGACTATCATTTTTCCTGCTAACTTACTTCAATGTTGGAGGTCTGCGCTCCCTGCCGGTGATTATTCAGCCCGGCTGAGCTGCCTGGGGTCCAGGGCGTCCCTGATACCATCCCCCAACAAGTTAAAAGCCAGCACCACCACCATTATGGCCAGCCCAGGCCAAACCATCAGCATGGGAGCCACCTGCATATACTGCCTGCCGTCATTCAACATAGCTCCCCACTCTGCAGCCGGGGGCTGCGCCCCAAGCCCGAGAAAGGAAAGGGCTGAAATGTAAAGCACCAGTTTGCCCATGTCCAGGGTGGCCATTACTATTACCGGGGACAGCACATTCGGCAAAACATGACGCGTCAGCAGCTTAGCCGTCCGGGTTCCTCCAACCATGGCGGCCAGTACATACTCCTTTTCCCGCTCGGCAAAAACCATGCCCCTTATAATACGGGCGTATTCCACCCACCATACTGCCCCCAGAGCCACCATCACATTGCCCAGCCCCGGACCCAGCATACCGGACACGGCCAGGGCCAGCACCAGGCCGGGAAAAGCAAGCAATACATCCACCAGCCTCATAATTACCGCATCCACCTTTCCCCCCACATACCCTGCCAGGGAGCCAACGGGAAGGCCAACTACAAGAATACCTGCCAGCACAACAGCGGCAGTACCCAGTGACACCCTTGCTCCATAAATGAGCCTTGATAAAATACACCTGCCCAGGTGATCTGTGCCCAGAGGATATTTGCCACTGGGAGGAATAAGCTTCTCTGTCAGTTTCGCCATGTTGGGGTCGTTGGGAGACAAAACCGGAGCCAGCAGCGCCGCCAGCACAACCATACTAATTACCACCAGCCCGGCCATGGCCAGTGGATCCCGGCACAGCCTCACCACAGCAGGCTTAAATAAGGAGGAACTCGCTGCTGCGCCGTTCATCTTTTTTCTCCCCCTCCAATACGCAACCTGGGATTCAACAGAACATAGGATAAATCTACCAGCAGATTAACCACTACGAATACAAGGGCCATAACCAGCACATATCCCTGCAGCACCGGATAATCCCTGGCAAATATGGCCTCCACGCTGAGCCTGCCCACTCCCGGCCAGGAAAAAATTGTTTCCACCACCACCATACCTCCCAGCAGGTGGCCGAGACTCATACCGAATGCCGTCACCACCGGCAAAAGAGCATTTTTAAAGGCATAGGCCAGCATGATCCTGCGCTCCCTTAACCCTCTGGCCCTGGCCGCTTTTATGTAATCCTGCCCCATCACCTCCAGCAGGCTGGCCCGCAACAGCCTGGCATACACGGCTGCAAGACCGAACCCCAATGTCATGGCAGGCAAAAGCAGATGCTTAATTGTCCCGCTGCCCATCACCGGCAGCAATCCCAGCCGGACTCCGAAAATATAGATCAGTATCAGCCCCAGCCAGTAACCGGGCATGGAAGCTCCCAGCAGGGCCGCAAACCGGCTGAGGTGATCTATATACGACCTGTTGTAAAATGCCGAAAGCAGCCCGGCGGGCAACGCCAGCAGAATCATGAACAGGCTGGAGGCCAGGGCCAGCTGCAGCGTAGCAGGGAAACGCAAGGCCAGCTCCCGGGCCACCGGCAGGCCGCTATGGTAGGAAACGCCCAGATCCCCGTGCAGTGCATGCCAAACCCAAAGGCAATACCTGACGTGCAGCGGGTAGTTCAGCCCCAATTCCTCCCTCATGGAGGCCACCGCCTCCGGAGTTGGTTCCATGCCTGAGGCCCTGACCATTAATTCTGCCGGGTCTCCCGGGGCAAGGTTCAGTATAAAGAAGGTAATCAGTGAAACCCCCACAAGTACAGGTATAAGCTGTAGCAGTCTGTTGATTATATAATTAGCCATTATCCCGCTCCGGAGTACTGTGATTGTCTGTTCTACGCGCTTATTAACTGGTTTTTGTTTTTTCCTTTATGTTGTGACAGGCCACAGAATGGCCGGGGGATATTTCCACCAGGCAGGGGACAGTCTCGTAACAGCAGGATTGCGCCTCCACACATCTCGGGGCAAAAAGGCAACCCCTTCTTTCTACCACTGGCAACACCTCTCCCCTTAGCTGCAGACATGGAAAGCCCCTTTTTTCCGGATTGTTGGCCGGTATGGCCGACACCAGAGCTTGGGTATAGGGGTGCATCGCTCCGGATACCAGTTCCGTAACCGGCATTACCTCCGCCAGCCTGCCCAGATACATCACCGCCACCCTGTCACATATTTGATTAACTACAGCCAAGTCGTGGGATATAAACAGGTAGGACAGTTTCAGACCTTTCTTTAACTCCAGAAAAAGGTCAATTATTTGGGACTGCACGGATACATCCAGGCTGGATACCGGCTCATCGCAAACCAGCATGAATGGTTCCGGAGCCAGTGCCCGGGCAATGCCCACCCGCTGCCGCTGCCCTCCGGACAGCTGGTGCGGAAAACGGTCTGCCAGGGATTTTTCCAACCCCACCATCTCAAATAAATATTTCAACTTTTTATCCAAGCATACCGAATCCGGGGGATTGAAATTTGCAATGGGCTCTGTAATCGCCGCGCCCACGGTAAGTCTTGGATTAAGGACCGATCCGCAATCCTGAAAAACAATCTGGATGCCCTTCCTTTTGCGGCGCAACGCTTCGCCCCGCAGGGAAAGCATGTCAGCGGCGTCAAATAGTATACTACCCCGGTCAGGCGGCCCCAGTCCCAGCACCAGCCTGGCCAGAGTCGATTTCCCGCACCCGCTCTCCCCTACCAGTCCCACCGCCTCACCCCGGTCGACATGCAGGCTCACACTGTCCAGGGCTGTAATTAGCTTCCGGCCCCTGCGGTAATACTTTATTAAATCCTTTATCTCCAGCAGCCTGCCGTTCCCATTCAGAACATTCATTCCCGCGACTTCCGTATTTTCTTCCCTCTCAGGCAAGCTCCCGCCGCCTCTCCACTGCGATGGCGGAATCAATTCCGGCAAGGTGGCAAGCTACAAAATGCCCCGGAGATATTTCCGCCGATAGTGGCGCCTTTAGGCAGTGTTTTCCTTTCAGCATACAACGTGGTGCAAAAGAGCAGCCATTAAGCGTTACGCGGGAAACAGGAGAATGAATATTTATAATGCCTTTCCTGCCTTTTCCCAATACCGGTACGCTGCTTAATATGAGGTGTGTATAAGGATGAGCTGGGTGATTAAATATATCCACGATACTGCCATACTCCACCAGCCTGCCGTTATACATTACCCCGACCCGGTCCGCCAGTTCCGCCACCACACCCCAGTTATGGGTGATAACCAGCATGGCCATGCCCTTTTCCTGCTGCAGCCGGTGTAGTTCTCGTATAATTTGAGCCTGAACGGTAACATCCAGGGCTGTGGTGGGCTCGTCGGCAATCAACAGGGAAGGATTGGCGCCCAGGGCCAGGGCCAGCATTACCCTCTGGCGCATACCCCCACTGAGTTGGAAGGGGAATGATTTCATTATTCCCTCGTGGTTGCCCAACCCAACAGACTGCAATAATCGCAAGGCTCTCTCCCTGGTCTGATGCCTGTTAAGCTCAAGATGTCTCCTAAGCACATCGGTAAGCTGTCTCCCCACTGTTAGAACGGGATTTAAGGAAGTCAGCGGATCCTGGAAGACCATGGCCATTTCCCTGCCCCGCAGCCGCTGTTTCTCCTTCCGCGACAACAGTAAAACATCACGGCCCTTGTATATGATGCGGCCTTCCAACACCCTCCCTGGCTTTTCCAGCAATCCCAGCAGTGCAAGGGCGGTGACACTTTTTCCGCTACCGCTCTCCCCTATAATACCCAGAGTCTCCCCTGCCTTTATGGCAAAGCTGACCCCATTGACCGCCCGAACTGTGCTGTTTTTACCGGGAAAGTCAATCTTGATGTTCTCCACTCTCAAAATAGCGTCATCCATGTACAAAATCACGCCCCATTTGGATAATAAAAAAAGCCATTAAAAGCTTGCGGGTTTTCCGCAAAGCCTTCATGGCTCATTGTGTGTTTGCAATTATTGAACGATATCCACCAGGGAGTTTCATTCTCCCCATATTGTTGACATTATATCATTACAGTGAGAGACAGGCAACTATATTTGTATTTATCTGTCATATTTCGACATTGTTAGATAAAGGAAATTTTTCTTTTCTTGTTGAAATATGTCATATTATTACTGGTAACCATGGAAGGAGGAGAGTTTGTGCCATTTTCCAAACAAACCCCTAGAGCTTATACAAGGGCAAATGTTTTTGCTCTAGGCGAAGACCAGATAGGTGTGTACGGATTGTTCCGCAAAAATGACTGGATATATATTGGCAAAGGAGACATCCGGCAACGGCTGCTTGATCATTTAAATGGTGACAAACCATGCATTACAAAGGCTATGCCAACCCATTGGGTAGCTGAATTATGGCCTAAGCCGGACGCCCGGATGAGTCAATTAATTAATGAGTTAAAGCCCTCCTGCAACAAAAAAGTATGATTTGAACTTATCATGAGCGACATGTGCAACAACGGAGAACCGTCCCCACTGTCGCACCCCGCCCTTAATTCAAATTTTTCAGCTTTTCGGACAGTTCCTTTTCCAGGTCGCTGATGAGGTTAGTGAGATCGTTTTTGATAACCTGATCCGCTTCGCTTTCTACATGTTCTTTCAATAAATCTATCAGTTTTTCCAGCGACTCTATATTTAGTTTGCAGAAAATATCTAGTTTTTGTATGTTTCCTGTAAGCCTGTCGATTTCTTTGTACATTTCAGCGAAATATTTACCCGCAAAGCCGTACTCCCTGTTCAGATCCCCAAGGGCCTGCTTGATCCTTTGCAGAATGCTTAGAATTTGTTCCATGGACCCGCTGTGCATATTTATCCCCTTATTTCTTTATATTTATCACGGTCTCCACAATTCTTTTCAGATTTGTAAATTCAGTGATTACCACCGGGCTGCTTTCATTATTCAAATGTTCAGCCAGTATATTCCGGAAGACCTGTAATGTGGAAGGATCACACTTCATAAATATATCAATCCACTCTTTCACAGCAACTGTTTCGTGGCAAAGGTCGGACAGCAGCCCGTATACCTTGCCAAAATCATCTTCCCTGACGATATGGTTATATTTACACTCTACATGATTTAAGCGCGATTCCACCGTGTGTATGGAATGTAAAATTTCCGTAAAAATATTTTTCATGAATTTTCACTTCCCACTATTTATTTACTGTGTCAATTATATACAGCAAACACCTGTTTGTAAAGACTTACTATAAATCGCCGGGCATCACCGCGCACGGACCGGTGGCGCATTTCCCGCAAACATCACAGACCCCCAGATCTTCATAACGAGCGTCCACCTCCAGCAGCCTACGGTAGCAGGCGGGTTTGTCCAGACCATCCACGGTCAGTACCCATAACCCACCAGCGGCTCCCTGTAGCCGGGAAAAGAAGCGGTAGTACGCGTTTTTTCTTTTATCTTTTTTTCAATTAAATTTTTCATTTGCATAACACTCAAAACATAATAATTCTTTAGCACCCAGGCCGCCCATGTATAATATCCTATTATAAAGTTGGAATCATTATATAACAATGATATAATTTTTTTATAATTAACACTTAATTTATATTATTGTTTTTGGAGGTTTGGATTATGTCACTGGTTCGTG
The DNA here is from genome assembly GCA_000961595.1 of Peptococcaceae bacterium BRH_c4b. Lineage (GTDB taxonomy): Bacteria > Bacillota > Desulfotomaculia > Desulfotomaculales > Desulfocucumaceae > Desulfocucumis. Next base: position 31,168 of record LADO01000004.1, on the reverse strand, counting down.
AGGCCGAACTGCCCGGCCTGGGCAAAAAATTTGAGGTTGCCCTGGAAAACGGGGATAAGGTAGTGGTTGTCATCCATGACGACGGCACCAGAGAGGTTTATCACTTTCCGGAGGATGAAGACGAACCCTCCGGCCAGTTTGTATTCTCCGACCAGGAGGCTAGACGCATAGGCTCCATTATCAGCGGCGCCTATTACGAACCTAAAGCCTTGGAGAAGCTGGAAACGGCCATCGCCGATCTCAGAATTGAGTGGCTGAGGGTTAAAGAGAATTCACCTATAAACGGCAAAAGCATCGGCGATCTGGCCCTGAGAAAAAATTTCGGCATCAACGTTATTTCCGTTATTGACGACAAATGCCGGAACAAGACCGAGGCATGCCGCATCAACCCCGGCCCCGGCTTTTTGTTCAGCCCCGGCCAGATGATAATTGTAGCCGGCAACACTGAGAAAATGAAGCAGTTTAAAAAGGATATGTTTCAACCAGGGGGGTAAAAATGACCCATGTAGACCTGTCTAATATTGCCATCGTCTTTTTGTTTATTGCACTGGCCACCATTGTTTCCGCACGGTTGAACTTTTCATCCATACCTTTTCTAATCATTCTTGGTATGCTGGTAGGGCCCCACGCCCCCGCTGCCGGCAACTTGTCCCTGCAACTGGTATCACCATGTGAGTCGGTGGAACTGCTCTCCCGCCTGGGAGTTTTGCTGATGCTCTTTTACCTGGGACTGGAGTTTTCCGCCGGCAAGCTGGCCGCCTCCGGTAAATCCCTGGCTAAAAGCGGTACGCTATACGTCGGCCTTAATTTTTTACGGGGTGTAATACTGGGCTGGATAATCTTTCAATCCTGGACCGAAGCCTTGATTATGGCAAGCATCACCGGTATTTCCAGCAGCACCATCATCACCAAACTGCTGGTAGATTTAAAAAGAACGGCCAACCCCGAAACGGAACTAATTCTTGGTATTATGGTTTACGAGGATCTGTTCATCGCCATCTACCTTTCCGTAATGTCCGGAGTTTTGCTCACAGGAACCATAGACCCGTGGCTGCTGCTGCCCGGCGTACTGGCCATACTGGCGCTAATCCTGGTGGTGTTCACCCTGGGACGGCACCTGGCCGGGTTACTAGACCCGCTACTGAAGTTTAAAAATATTGAATGCTTTACCGTGGCCGTTTTCACACTGCTGCTCTTTACAGCCATAGGGGTGGAAAAAATCAATGTGGCTGAGGCCATCGGGGCACTGCTGCTGGGCCTTATACTGGCGGAAACCACCCATAATAAAAAGGCTATCCAGATTATTACACCCATGCGAGATCTTTTCGGGTCAGTGTTTTTCTTTTCCTTCGGCATGGCCATAAATTACAGGCTTTTTAAGGAGGTAGTCCTTATCGCTCTGGCTGCGGTGGTGGTAACGGTGGCGGGAAATATAGTATCCGGCCTGCTGGCGGCCTGGCTTTCCGGCTACAAACAAAGAAGGGCCTTTAATGTAGCTTTTACTATGATGGCCCGGGGGGAATTTTCGGTAATTCTGGCCAGCCTTGCGGTTTCCGCCGGGGCGAGCCCTCAACTTCCCAGCATTGCCGCGCTGTATGTGCTGGTACTGGCCTTTATCAGCCCTGTGCTGGCTAAAAACTCCAGGAATTTTTATGACTATTGTATGAAATTTAAAAATTTCCTCCCGAACAGGAAAAACACCGGCGCAGGAAAGGCTGTACAATAGAAATAACTTATCCTATCCGTCCGGGGCTATATCCACGTACTCCGTGTGGCTGTAGCCTTCGATATCACACTGAAAGGCGTAGCATAAAAATTCTTTCAGCTCAAATGAGCGCCCGTCATTTTTTTGGGTCACAATTTCGTTACCGGGATCATAATGAAATCTTTCCGGTTCGCCCGCTATGGGGTGAGCGCTGAAGTTTAGCCCAACATGGACGGATCCCGCCAGAAATTCACGCAAATTCTCCGGTGTCCGGCAGCGGATAAATTCCCTGTTATCCCTTTGAACCAACTGGATTTCCGGACTTTTATCATGGGTTATATGAACAGGCATGTCGCGCACCATGAAACACTCCTTCAGCTTATTTTTTCCTCTCTGGTCAGGCTGCCGGACCATCTGCCGCAACGATCCCCCCAGCGGGCAATAACATCGGATTCCTCGTATATCTCCACCACCTCGCAGAGATTGGAACAACCGTCACATTCAAATCCTCCGGCTTTAAATTCCGTCCCGGCAACTCTAAAGCCTTTGAACCCCGTGGGCATGCTCCCGGACATTTTTTCCCTGGCCAGCAGGCCTGCGCCAACCGCCCCCATCACATTGTAGTGAGGCGGCACTATCACCTCAAACCCCAGTTCCTTTTCAAAGGCCTTTTTCATGCCGGAATTGGCCGCCACCCCTCCCTGGAACACAACCGGAGGCAATATTTCCTTGCCCTTGGCCAGGTTGTTGAGATAGTTGCGCACCAGCGCCTCACATAGACCTGCCAGTATATCAGCCAAATTGTAGCCCATCTGCTGCTTGTGAATCATGTCTGATTCCGCGAAAACCGCACAGCGCCCGGCTATGCGTACCGGCAGGGTAGATTGCAGGGCTAGTTCACCAAAGCTGTCTATGGGTATAGTAAGTCTGGCCGCCTGCTGATCCAGAAATGAGCCGGTCCCAGCGGCACATACAGTATTCATGGCGAAATCAGCCACCATACCTTCCCGGAGTAATATAATTTTTGAATCCTGGCCCCCTATTTCCAGTACCGTACGGACTCCGGGCACCAGGGTGGAGGATGCCACAGCATGGGTGGTTATTTCATTTTTAATCACATCAGCCCCGGTAATAACCCCCGCCAGGTGCCTTCCGCTGCCCGTAGTGCCAACGCCCCTGATTACCGTCCTGGCGGGAAGACACCCGGACATTTCGCTCAAACCCTGCTGCACGGTGGCTATAGGCCTGCCGTTGGTACGCAGGTACAGAGCCTCCCGCACCGTACCACCCTCATCAAGAAATACCAGATTTGTACTCACAGAGCCGACATCTATCCCCAAATAGCCTTTCATCAGGCCAGTACCTCCTTTGCGCTGCTTTTTCTGTACAATAAATCGTTAAAAGCCTCCAGCCTGGTGGTCATACCGGCCTCACCGGACTGTTCGTCCACAATCAGGGTCATAATTGGTATGTCCAGGTCGTTGCTGACGCCCGGCAGAATGCTCTGAGCAACTATTTCGGGCATGCAGGTAAAGGGCAATAGCTGTATAATGCCGTTGTAGCCGGACCTGGCATAGAACACAGCGCTGCCCACCGTTTCCTGCCCGTGCCCGCCCACGAAGTGGTTTAGATAAGGGGAGGCGGAGCGGCAGTACTCCTTACTGCTTCTCAGCCCCCTGATAAATCCCATAAACAGGTGGTCGTTGACCCATTCACTGAGGTAAATGGAGCGGTCCACCTCTATACCCATGCTGCCCAGCCGCCTCTCTATGTCCTGGTTGGCGAAGGGCTCCAGGAGGGTGTAAATTTCGCCCACCAAAGCAACCCTAAGTACCGGCCTTTCCTCCGTCCGGACTTCCCTCATTATTTCAATTCCCCCGGCGGAGGCTTTTTCCAGTTCCCTGAAATCAGTTGCCCTGACCACCTCAGCCAGCGCTTGCTGCAATGCCCCGTCAGTGCTGCCCATCTTAATTTCCCTGGGCCTTCTGACCATAGCCAATCTTTCCAGTTCGTCCACCGCCAGGGCTTTGCGGTAGCCGAAGCGTATGCCCCTGATTACCTCCAGCCAGGAGCTTTTCCCGGTTATGTACCTTATTTTGGCCAGGAGTTCCCCGATATGCTTTTCCGGCGGCTCCATCACCACCAGATGATAATTGTAGCCCAGGTCTTTAAGTATCTCGTGCTCTACTTGGGCGTAGTAACCAAAGCGGCAGGGCCCGCAGCCGCCGGCCATAACTATGGTGTCGGCGCCGCGTTCCGCGGCCTCCATAAAATTGCCCAGATTAAGTTTCAAGGGCATGCAGGCGAATTCAGGCGAGTGTTTCGAGCCCAGGGAAAGAGTCCTTTTGCTCGAGGGCGGGGGCACCACCACTTCCACCCCCAGGTATTCCAGCATGGCCTGAAGACAAATCCACATGTGCCCCATGTGGGGAAAGGTTACCTTCATCTACTAAATCCTCCGCAATATTTTAACTGCCGCTGGCCAGGCGCAAGTTAATCATATCGGTAAAGGCCTCCAGTCTGGTGACAACCCCCGCCTCACCGGTATGTTCATCCAGGGTCAGATTCAGGAAAGGCTTGCCACCCATTCTACGTACAAACCTCTCGATCAATTCGCCGGTCATAGAGTCCGGCCCGCAGGCGAAGGAAGCTACGTGCACCAGTCCTTTTATACCGGGATCGGAAAGATAGTGCAGGGCTCCGCCGGTCATATTGCGGCCCAGAGTCCAAAAAAGTTTTTTGGGCAGCCTTCCCGCATGGTGGCGCAATGTCTCCTCACTTAAATGATCCTGCGTTACCACCCTGAAACCTGCTTTTTCCAGCCTTTTGATCAGATTCATGCTTATAAAGCCGTCGTAAATGTTATAGGGGTGGCCTATCACAGCCACCACAGGCCTGCTGCGAACATCCTCTTGCTCCAGGGAACCCTTTTCCGGAGGCTCCCCTGCCAGCTTCACGGCGTCTTCAGGCATGTACCCCCTTTGCAGCAGGGAGGTATGCCTTTTATGTGCCCGCAAGGCCTCCCGGTAGGCAAAATAAACTTTAGCCGGGTTGCTTCCTAATACTCTGCCTGTTTCGCTAAAAGCGGCATAAAGATCCCCCTCCCTCCGGTACTGATTGAAATTTGTCATAATCAGCGGGGGCAAATCCTGTGCACACTGCTTCACCATATCCGGAAAGCCCAGAAATTTAGGGCATATATATTCCCCCGGGGAAACGCTCACCAGCCTGGGCAGGAATATAGAGTCCGCTTCTTTCAATTCGGCCACGTGACCGAAGGCCACTTTAACCGGCAGGCAGGCCTCGTCCACGCAAAGCCTGGCGCCCTTTTCCAGAATGCCTTTAGTGGTATGACCGGATACCACCACCTGCAGGCCCAGTTTTTCAAAAAAAGTCTTCCACATGGGGAAATACTGATAAAACAATAAAGCTCTGGGTATGCCAATTTTTATTGTCAATACAATCCCTCCGCTAATATATTATGGACAAATAAAATGCTGGTTATCCCTGCCAGGAGGCAAGTGGGGACGGTTCTTGCTTGCCTTCTCCAGGCAAGCAAGAACCGTCCCCACTTGCCCCGTCCCGGATGGAAAAGAGGGTGCCCTGGCCAGGTGTGCTGCGTATATCAATGCGACCTCTCAATTTTTCAATTTGGCTTTTTACCACATCCATGCCCACCCCGCGTCCCGAAATGGAGGATACCTTTTCTGCAGTGCTGAAGCCCGGCTCAAGAATCAGATTCCAGACTTCCTCATCTTTCAACTCTCTGTTTTCATCCCGCAGTAACCCCAGTTCACCGGCTTTTTGCAATATTTTTTGACGGTTAAGCCACCTGCCGTCATCCCTGACAGTTATTAAAACCTCACCGGCGGAATGCCTGGCCTCAACGAGTATATGACCTGTTTCCGGTTTCCCGGCTGCAATCCGCTGTTCCGGTGTCTCAATGCCATGATCCGCCGCGTTGCGTATTAAGTGCACCAGAGGGTCGGAAATCTGCTCAATAATGGTCTTGTCCACCTCGGTCTCCTCTCCGGCAATTTCCAACCTTATCCTTTTATTTACCTTTAGTGACAGGTCCCGGACAAGACGCGTCATTTTCTGAAAGGTGCCTGCCAGCGGGATCATACGCATGGACATGGCCATATCCTGTATTTCCCGTGTAATCTTACTCAATTGCAGCATGGATTTTTCCAGGCGGTCAAACTGCAGGCCCTGTAAATCGGGATTATGAGAAACCATGGCCTCGGTAATCACCAGTTCACCCACCAGATCTAACAGGGAATCCAGTTTTTCTACATCAACCCTCACGGCCTGCTGTATTATCGGGCTGTGTTTTTTATAGTTTTGAGGAATACCTACATTGTAACCCTGATCTCTGCTGATTACTTTTTCTTCCACCTCTTTGCAGGCGGGTTGACACAGAGCTTCTTCCTCATGGATACCTTGACACTGTCTGTCCAGGTCAAAGATGAGTTCCTCTAAATCTTCCTTGAAATCTGCACAGGCAACAGAGCCGACGGCCGGAGTTTCCCTACAGGACTGACCCGTTATTTCCAGTGAAACCTGTACAAAAATTTCTAAATTATCAAGAGGTCAATTAAAATACCCTTTCCGGGCAAATCTGCGGCCTCTCCCAGCTTGAGTTCCCTAATGCCTTCTCTCATTACATCAATGACCGATAAAAGAACAGAAATCGTTTCCTCATTAAGCTGGCTGCGGCCGTTTCTGATATCCTCAAAAATGTTCTCTGCACTGTGGCTTAATATTTCATAATCCCTGTATCCCAAAAAGCCCGCATTGCCCTTAAAACTGTGAAATACCTGCTCAATAAACTCCCTGTTTCCCGGACTTTTTTCCAGTTCCAGCAACGCCGCTTCAGCTTCCTCAAAAAGTTCCAGAGCCTCATTAATAAAAATATTGAACATCTCCGGCGTAACCACCGGCTGGTATTCCTGCAAGACCACTGCATCTTCCGGTACCCCCGCAGGGTTGCTTTCATCTGTTAAAGTCAGGTTTTCTACTATACTATTGTTATCTGTGACGCGTTTCCCGTTCTCGTCACCCATCATCCGTCAGATCAACCCTTCCCGAAAGGTTCTTGTAAACTAATGCTTAGTCTGGTAATTAGCATGCGTTTCCCGGCAAAGCAAGCGCAGTCAACCCCTTTTCCAACCTTTCGATCACGTCTTTGATTTTGTCCGGGTGGAAGGGCTTGACGATGAAACCGGCAGCCCCGCTTCTAATAGCCTCCAGTATGAATTCTGGAATATCCCCCTTCGAGATACGGTCAACATATTCTGCAGCTACATTCAGTGGACTGATTACCGCATCTAGGGTGTCGTTTACACCCTGAACAATCCGCCGGTAATTTCCTTCAAAACTGTCTGCATCGGCCCGCCTGTCCAGCTTGCCCTCCACCGCAGCGCTGGCCAGTTCCAGTACCCCCGTGGTTATTTCCATTTCCTTGCTTATATCCAGTACGTACTCCAAAGCGCCAACGATATTACCCTTGTCGTCTTTGAGGGGGGTGCCGGTGTAACGAATGGGAAGTTCACCTGAAGGCAGTTTGGCTACAGTATCGGAGGTAAAAATACCATCTTGCAACATGGCCCTGGCTACCTGGCAATCAGGGGTATTGCAGTGCCTGGTGTTAAAAAGGCTAAAGCACTTCTGCCCTACACAGGCCTCCGGTATCCTCCCTACGGCAGATGCTCCGGCTGGATTCATAAACCGGACGGTGAAGTTTTTGTCCACTACCATCACAGGTGTAGGAATTCTATTAAGAAAATCGACTTTTTCGCCGGCGTCTTCCATCGCCTTTTTCACCCCGGTCTGGTCCATTACCACCTCCAGAGCGCCGATTATCTTCCCGCCCTGGTCTTTAATAGGCACGGCTGAATAGCTTATAAACAGATCTTTTCCGCCCGGGTGGGCATCTGTCTCGCTCTGCTCGGCTTTCCCGCTTCCAATGGCCCTGGAGCAGGCGCAGTTAGCGGTTTGGCAGTCGGAAGTTTTGAAGTGATTGTAGCATTTCTGGTCGATGAGTTGTTCCGGAGTCATACCAATGACAGCGGCCCCGGCTTTCAAGCCTGCCTTCCACCAGCTCACCTGCGGCTACTTTTTGTGCGGCAATTGCTGACCCTTTGATATTTTCAGCCATTGTTTTAAAAGATTGGGAGAGCATCCCGATTTCATCATTGGTGTTTGCTTCGAGTTCAACGTTAACATCCCCGAGGGCAATTTTAAATAATACTACAATAATCGACATTATCTGCGGTAAAAGTAAATACATATAAGAGTCTTAGTATTTAAATGAAATAGCCTGAAGTATTTTTAAGATTGATGGCTCCAATATCTTATAAATTGGTCATCGCGGTTACTACAACAAGAGTTTGAACATTTATATTGGGGCCAACACCTCTGGGCGAGAGGATATTTTTGTGGAACGTAGGTGCCATCACAGAGGATATAGTTAAAGAATATGTTGAAAATCAGCAAACAAATGGGGCAAAGGAAGCATTTAAAGCTGATGACTGAGTTTCAGTCAGTACCTTTTAGGTGGCTAAAGCCAAGGGTTGCTTTTTAGCCCACTCCAGCCGCAAGCGACTTTCAGTCGCTATAAAACCCACCGGCTTTAGCCGGTGGGCAGTTTATTTGTTATTATCCCCCCGCCGCCTGCCCAGGGGCTTGCCGGCCGGCGCGGGAACGTGCTGTTTGACCGGATCTTTAGTTTTTAACGCGCTGGGGCGGATATTATTCATGGCCACCGGAGTTCTCATCAGCACTCCTTTAATGGCCCCGCTGTTAAAGGGTATAACCGGCCAGAGATAAGGAACACCGAAGGACCGGGTGGTAGCCAGAAGAATTATGAAGGCCGCGACCCCTATGATAAAGCCGCCCAGTCCCAAAACCGCCACCATTACCAGCAGAAAGAGACGCGCCAGCCTGTTGGCCAGGGCAAGCTCGTAACTGGGGGTTAGGAACGTGCCTACTGCGGCGGTGGCTGCATACATAATCACTTCCGGGGTGAACAGTCCCACGGTGGTGGCTATCTGCCCTATCAGCAGGGCGGCGATGAGGCCCATAGCTGTGGCCAGCGCCGTGGGGGTATGAATGGTAGCCAGCCGCACCATGTCAATGGCAACCTCGGCAATCAGAATCTGCAGAAATATTGGTATGGCTGCATTCTTAGCCGGCCCGATAAATTTTAAAGCCGGGGGCAGCAGGTTCGGGTGCAGCACCGCCAGTAGCCAGAGAGGCAGCAAAAAAAGTGATATAGCCACCCCAATATACCTGATCCAGCGCAGGTAAACGCCCACCGTGGGGTTTTGCCGGAATTCCTCGGCATGCTGCAAATGGTGCCAAAATGTGGTAGGGGTGATCATCACGCTGGGAGAGGTATCCACCAGCACCAGCACATGCCCGTCCAGCAGATGGGTAGCGGCCACGTCCGGCCTTTCGGTATATCTCACCTTGGGGAAGGGGTTCCAGTAAGAGCCGGGGGAGATTAACTCCTCCACTGCCTTCTCAGCCATGGGAAGACCATCGATCTTGATTTGATCGATATGCTTTTTAACATTTTCCACCAGCTGCGGGTTAGCTACATCCTTTATATAACACATGACCACATCCGTTTTGGAGCGAAGCCCCGCCTGCATTACTTCCATGCGCAGCCTGGGATCCCTGATCCGCCTGCGTATCAGGGCAGTGTTGAAAACCAGCGTCTCTACGAAACCGTCCCTGGAACCCCGCACCACCTTCTCCAGATCGGGCTCGGCGGGACTGCGGGCAGGATACGTCCTGGCGTCTATAATTATGGCCCGGTCCTCTCCGTCGATGAGAAGCGCCTGGGGGCCCATGAGCACCTTTTGAACCACGTCTTCCAGGTACTCTGCCTTGTTTACCTCGGTGAAATTGACAAAGCGGTGGAATATTTTATCAAAGGTATGTGTACCTATATCTTCGGGCTTAATTTCGGTCAGGTTCTCCAGCAGCAGAGTGACAATCTGATCATTGGTAAGGCCGTCAATGAATAATAGGGCGGCGTTTACGTTACCAAATTTCAACTCCCTTATAATGACGTCAAAATTTTGCTCTACGGCCATATTTTCTTTAAGATAGGCTATATTCTGTTCAAGCCTTTTGCTAACGGGAGTTTTCAACAAAACCACTCCTGTCCATTATTTCTCGCAGCGCCTTGGTGGTAAGGGGAGAGCCCCGGTCAGGATCGTCCGCCCCGTCCATTTTGCCGATATCCCCGATACCCACCACTACAGGTATATTTAGCCTGTCCAGTATCTCCACCGTATCGCCCTCCAGGTAATGATCCGTGCCGGGCCTCTGGTGACCCAGTTTATCCACCGGCCCGGAAACTATGCTGCCTTCACTGGTAACGGATTCATCCACAGTGGTGCCCGCCGTATACAGTGTATTGGAGGCCACCGCCAATGCCCCCAGCACGTTGATATCCGGGTGGGCGGCTATATATTCCAGCGCCCTTTCCCCTTGCCCGGTGCCCTGCTTCCCCCGGTCATCCAGCATCACTACCACCGGGTCATGCGGAGCCGACATAATCATATTTACTATTTGCTCTCCGCTCAGCCTGGTGGGGTTTCCCGCCGACGAGGAAATGCAGCGGGCACCTATATTCTCGGCGGCCCTTTCTACTGCCCTCTTGGCCACCCGGTCTCCGTCCGTCACTAATATTACATTTCTCTTCATCTTTTCCTCCGGCAAGGTAGTCCGGCTTTCAGAACATCACCGGTGTCTGTTATTATCTCGCTAACAGCCTGTAAGACCCCGACCTCGAAAGTCGGGGATTAACAGGCTGTAAAGCTCAAAGTTGGGGACATTCCTCCGACCCTAAAGTCATTCCAATCGGGGACATTCCTCTGACCCCCAGAGCCAAGCTCTAAAGAGAGGTGTGTCCCCATTCCTTTGCAGGGAGGTGTGTCCCCGTACCTTTATGTTCGCTCTAAGGGTTCGGTAGGGGAATAACCCCTTCCGAACCCAAGGCTCACTTATATGATTCCACCCTGCCGGGTGATTATACGAAAGAAGGGCACCGTCCGGTGCCCTTCTTTCAAGCTTACGCCTTGTGCGCAAGTTTTAAGTTTGCCTTGTAATTCGTTACTCTGCCGTTTTCCACATTGGCGGTAAAATTAACGACCTCTACTGCCACAATTTCATTTAAACTTCTTGATGCGTCAGTTACCGCCGACTGCACGGCATCCTTCCAGCCGCTGTCGGAATGACCAACCATTTCAGTTACCTTTACGTTCATTCTCTCATACCTCCCCAATATGTATAAATTCAATAGTATTATTTAACATGGGGCTGTTTTTTATGCAGGTAAATGTCCACAGGGTATAAACTTACCTGCTTTTCACATAAAAACAAACCCCGGAAAGATCTTCCCGGGGAAATCATTCATAAATTGTCTGGCCGGCGGCTTAACCAATCCATTCCAGGCTGATAGGGTATTCTTATTCTGCCTGCAGTTTTTCGGCAATACCTTTGCCGATATAGCAAAACGGTCAAACGTAGTCCGAAAATATAAGTATCCTTACCGGTTCCATATCAACACAACTCCTTCAGGAAGCTACCCCTTGACTCGCAGAATTATTTTATGCCGGCTCCTCTTCCCAACCAGTCAACCAGACCGTCAAGGGAGCCCGTCCAGTCCACTTTAAGATTATCCCGTGGGGCACCGATTAAATAATCGGTAACAAGATAAGTCTTCATACCCACGCTGCCCGCTACCATGTCTTCCTCCGCATCGTTGCCAGCCATTAGACATTCCTCCGGCTGCACCCCGAGCTTTTCGGCAATTTCCAGGTAAACCTCTGGGTTGGGCTTGCAGAAATGCATTTCCTCATAACAGGTGACCACTTCCCAGGGCTGATCATCTATACCCGCCCAGGTCATACGCTGGCGAATGGCTGTTAGTGGGAATACGGGGTTGGTGGCCAGGGCTATGCGCAGGCCGCTGTCCAGTGCGGTTTGTACCACCCGGCGGGCTAACTGCGGGCGGGGGCTGGCCACCCGGGCCAATTCGAAAAACCTTTCGGTGTAAAATTTTTCTATCAGGGGCCTCAATTCTTCTATGCAATCTCCCAGGCGGACATTAAAATCAGCCCAGAACACATCCGCATTGGTAACCGCAGGGTTTCTGTCCGCCACCATTTTTGCGGTGCTTGCCAGCAGGGAATGGACAAAGCGTTGGGGCTCCACCGCCTGCTGCACGGCACTGGCTATCTCTTTTAAATATTCGTTCATAAATTCCCCGGTTTCCACCGGGAGAAGAGTTCCGTCAAGGTCAAACAATGCCGCTTTCAGCAAAATACCACCTCCGCACTTCCAGTTTATCACTATTGCCAAAGGATTTCACGCTATAAAATATATGCATCGTTTACATGCCCTTATATGGAAAAAGCCAGTTCTCCTAATGTTCAAACCGGCTATACTGAAGAAAAGAAAAGTTAGACTTTATAAATTTTTTCATTTCAGGAGGATTTTAATACTTTTAGTTGAAATATCCATATCAAATTAATCAATAGAAAATACAGGAGGATATCTGATGAAAAAAATAATTACCTTGTTTTTGTCGGTAGCTTTTGTAATTGGAATGATTTTCCTTAATATGGCTCAAGCAGGCGTTCAAGAAAATACTTACTACTATTCTGTACTATTTAATGAAAATAAGATTCCGAGTGATTTTAATACAAAGCTGTCATCTTGTGGTGGGGAAATTACTTATACTGTTCCTGACATAGGTTTTGCACAGATAAAAGGAGATAATAAAATCTTTTCAGAACTGAAGAGCTTGCCATCTGTAAACCTAGTTAATCCTTCAATTTCTTGGTCCATACCTAAAGTTAAAGAAAACGAATTGAGAAGTGAATTAACTCTAGATACAGCTCAATCTTCCTTATGGGACCTCGAATGGGATATTAAACGTGTTACTGAAAATGGTACAAGTTATAATTTAGGAACCGGTTCCCATAACGTTGTAGTAGGGATTATTGACAGTGGTATTGATCCTGATCACCCTGATTTGGTTGCAAACCTGTTACCGGGCTCAAAGAACTTTGTCCCCGCAGGTGGATTCTGGAATACGGAACCATACGAAACAGGTAATATCGATGAATTTGATGATAGAATGGGGCATGGTAGTCACATCGCCGGAACCATTGCAGCACATGGAGAGATGCTAGGTGTAGCACCGGACACAGGAATCCGTGCTTATCGTGTATTTGGGGAATCCTTTGCGGAGACAGCCTGGATTACTGCCGCTATTGTGGCTGCAGCAAATGATGGGGTCGATGTTATTTCAATGAGCCTGGCTGGTTTTGATATAAAAGGTCAAGTTTTTTACACCGACCCTTTAACCGGAGAGAAAGTTGCATTAGGAAATGATATTGCTGATTTCTTAGCTTATAAAAGGGCCATCCAATATGCAGTAAATAAAGGTAGTTTAGTGGTCTCAGCAGCTGGTAATGAAGGCATTAATTTGACAGCGAAAGGAAAGGTGACTGACTACCTGAACTCCGTATACGGTGGCAATGGTTTAACCTTTGTGGGAGCAGGATTTGAAGTGCCCGGCACGATTCCCGGTGTAGTTACAGTATCCGCAACAGGACCTGATGATACATTAGCTTTATACTCTAATTTTGGACCAGGTTTTATTGATATGGCTGCTCCAGGTGGCAATATAACCGTGTTACTTGAATATCAACAGAATGACAAGCTTGATGAATACTTTACGAATGAACTCTATAAAAACGAATTTTGTTTAAGCACAGATAATCAAGGAGGTTATTTCTACAACGTAGGTACATCTATGGCAGTTCCTAAAGTATCTGCTGTTGCTGCCTTAATTATTGATAAGTATGGTAAAATAGGACCTCGTAAGGTCGCAGAAATGCTCTATAAAAAGAGCGTTGAACCAGTAAGCGGAAAAGAACAAGCTTATTTTGGAAGTGGTCGTTTGAATGCAGTTAAAGCTTTGACAGATTAAATTCCTTTACTGCCTTAGGACATACCAACGAATAATACGCTTAAGCTGCTTAATTGCAGGATGATATTCAAAGCCTTTCGGATACTCAATTCGTAACCGCCTTGCCAAAAAATAATACCTCCTGCCACTATTCTACCAGGAGGTATTAAGCCTTTTAAGAATAAGTTAATAAGTTAGGTGCCTGACCCCGTTAGCAGAAGGAAGGTGTCTTTTATGCAGGATTTTATTCAATTGATTACTAAAAGGCTTTGCCAAAAAACACATTCTTTAAACTGGCATATAAGACAGCGGAGATTTACTAACCGGCGGGACATTCTTTAGGCCAGTTTAACGGGCGAGGAGCAACCGGTCTGTATTCAGTGATTTGCCGCTGGCCTGCTCAAACATCTTGAGCAAGTCGGGGATTTTCAGCCGTTCCCTTTCCGGCCCGCTGATATCGAGAATGATCTGGCCTTCATGCATCATGATCGTCCGTGTGCCTACGGTTAGGGCCTGTTCCATGTTGTGGGTCACCATGAAGGTGGTCAGCTGTCCCCCGGCAATAATCCGGGTGGTCAGGTCCAGCACCACGCCTGCCGTTTTCGGATCCAGCGCCGCTGTATGCTCGTCCAGGAGCAGGAGCTTCGGGCAGGCGATGGTGGCCATCAGGACTGTCAGCGCCTGGCGCTGTCCTCCGGATAGCAGGCCAACTCTGGATGTCAGCCTGTTCTCCAGCCCCAGGCCAAGGGGCCGCAGGCGCTCGCGGAACAGTTCGCGCTGACTCCTGCCGGTTCCCCGGCGCAAACGCAGCGGCTGACCGCGGTGCAGAGCCATGGCCAGGTTCTCCTCGATGGTCATCGACGCCGCTGTTCCCAGGTTTGGATCTTGAAAGACGCGCCCGATATAGGAGGCGCGGACGTGCTCGGGCTGGCGGCTGATCTCGCGCCCCTCAATCAGTATTTGCCCTTCGTCGATCTGGAAAACGCCGGCCAGGGCGTTCAGCAAAGTAGTCTTGCCGGCCCCGTTGCTGCCTATAACCGTAACCACCTCGCCGGGAGCAAGATGGAGCGAAAGATTCTGCAGGGCCAGTTTTTCATTTATATCGCCGCGGTGAAAGACCTTGGTGATGTTTCTGATTTCAAGCACTCTAACCACTCCTTTCCCGGTATGCCGGCAGCTTGCGGAACCGGCCCCGGAAGACGGGGAAGGCCAGAGCAGCTGTCACAATAGCTGCAGTGAGGAGTTTTAAATCCGTAGCCGGCATGCCCAGCTGCAGGACTATGGCAATAACGGCACGGTAGATAACCGAGCCGATCAGAGCTGCCAAAAGCGCCCGGATAAGGGTCGGGGTGCGGACCAGGACCTCGCCGATGATTACCGAGGCCAAGCCGACAACGATCATGCCGATGCCCATGCCGATATCGGCAAAGCTCTGGTATTGTCCCACCAAAGATCCGGACACGGCAACCAGGGCGTTGCTTAAGGCAAGGCCGATGATTTTAGTGATATTAGTATTTACACCAAGGCTGCGGATCATCTGGGGATTGTCGCCGGTCGCCCGTACCCCCAGGCCGACTTCCGTCTGCAGGAAAAAATAGAGGCCGGTGACGGCGATCAGGCAGACCGCACCGCCCAGCACAAGGGCAGCGAAGTTGTGGATAGTGAGATCGCCAATGGCGGTAAGGATGGTGTCAACGCGCAACAGTGACAGGTTGGCTGTGCCCATAACCCGCAAGTTAATTGAATAGAGGGCAATCATAGAGAGGATACCGGAAAGCAATGGGTCGATTTTCAGTTGAGTGTGCAGCAGACCGGTCATCAAGCCAGCCATGGCACCGGCCAGGACGGCGGCCAGGGAAGCAGACCACGGGTCGTAACCGCTAAGAATCAGGCGAGTAGCCACCGCAGCCCCCAGGGTAAAGGACCCGTCCACCGTGAGGTCTGGGAAGTTCAGAATCCGGAAGGTCAGATAGACCCCCAGGATCATGGGACCCCAGAGTAATCCTTGTTCCAGGGCCCCCGTCCAAATATTCAACGACAATATTTATCACCTTTGCTGTAAAAATAATTCTTTTGCTACTCGACCAGCTTGGACTTTGCTTTCAGTTCGTCGGGAAGCGTCACACCCATGCGACCGGCGGCCGCGGGATTCAGCGTCAAGGACAGTTCTTTCTGGCTCTCAATGGCCATGTCTTGCGGCTTCTCACCCTTCAGGACGCGCAAGGCCATCTCGCCGGTCTGGCGGCCGAGCTTGTAGTAGTCAATGCCGTAGGTGCCGATGGCGCCGCCCTTGACGGTGTTTTCCTCACCCGCGAAAACAGGCAGCTTGTTGCTCTCGCCCACCTTGACGACACTGGCGATGGCAGCCACCACCATGTTGTCAGTCGGAACATAGACGGCATCGCAGCGGCCAACCAGGGACTGGGCGCCCTGCATCACTTCATTGCTGGCAGTGACCGGAGCCTCTACAATTTCCAGTCCCAGCCCCGGGGCAATATCCTTACATGCCTTGACCTGCACCTGGGAATTGACCTCGCTGGAATTATAAATGACGCCTACTTTTTTAACTGTCGGGACAACATCTTTGATTAGTTGTAACTGTTCTTTGATTGGGTTCATGTCCGTGGTGCCCGTTACGTTGGTTCCCGGCTTATCCATACTCTTGACAAGCTTTGCCGCTACCGGGTCGGTCACAGCTGTAATCAGGATGGGAATTTTGGTTGTCTTGGCGGCCATAGCCTGGGCCGAATCGGTCGCAACGGCCAGGATCAGATCCTTCTTTTCCTGGGCAAACTTATTGGCAATGGTTTGCAGGGTGTCTTGCTGCCCCTGCGCATTCTGGTAGTCAACAGCGAGTTTCTCGCCATCCTTGTAGCCATTTTCCGCCAGCACATCCAGGAAGCCCTTACGGGCGGCGTCCAGGGCCGGATGCTCAACAATCTGAACGATGCCCAACTTCACCTCTTGGGCCTGCTGTTGCGACGACGACGGCTGCTCCTTGTTGCCGCAACCGGCGGCGCCCAGAAGCAGGAGTCCCGCCAACACTGCAAAAACAACTCGTTTCACATAAGTTCCCTCCCAGTCTTATTTCAGGCGTCACTGACCCTGCCGGTAAACGGACCTCATCAAAAGCTGTTTGGCTGCTGTGACGCTCATGTTATATTAATCCTACAGAACGGCATGTAAGCTGTCAATTAAAATTCGGACAATTCTGCCAGTCTATCATGGGGGGTCAGGCTTGCTGGATGCGTGGACTTTTGTCCCCCATATCGTAGAATATACGTTCTGGGCATTCCCGTAGCATCCTGACCACATTCATCTCGGCCAGCTACGGGAATGAACTCATAGACGATGTTTTCAAACTTATTTTGTTATAATTTCAAATGCTTCTTTTAAATCCTCTGCTATCATAACCCTTTTACTTTTCTCAATTAAATAGTTGCCCCCAGTCTGAAGATACGTTGGGAAAACTCTTTTACTTTGATTCTTAACACAGGAGGTTCCGGTATTCACATATATACCATATCGCAAATTGGATGGTTAAAAAATATACCAATTGGTAGTTGTTGAGAAGGTATTTTGTAAATATAATAAAATTGGTTTAATCCAATGAGGTGAATTGGCATGAGAATAACAATCAACAGAAAAATTGATACGCCTGTTTATATTCAGATTTTTGAACAGGTACGGCAACTGATTTTATCAGGTGAACTATTACCTGGTTTCCGGCTTCCACCGGAAAGGAAGTTGGCCGAGAGCCTTGGTGTTAATAGAAGCACTGTTTTGAATGCTTATCGGGAATTGAAAGCTGATGGTCTGATAGAGTCACACGTGGGACAAGGCACTATTGTGCTTTCATGCCTGCAGGAGGACTTGACTGCAGCTGGCAGCAGTTTGCAGGAGCCTTTCTGGAATCAGATTTTCAGCCAGTATTCAAACGGGTTTGATTCTCTTATAGTTCAGGATCTACTTACATTAGCAAACAGAAAAGATGTAATTTCTTTTGCTACTGGAATGGCTTCTCCTGAAACTGGTCCTATAGAGGCATTGGAAGGAATCGAACAAGAACTGGTCGAGAAAAGGAATTACAGGGCTTTGCTGCATTCACCCACAGAAGGCTTTACTTCACTCCGCGAGGCTATTCGCGGTTTAATGCAGAAACGGGGTGTGTATTGTCAATTTGATGAAGTAATGCTGCTATCAGGTTCACAGCAGGGAATAGACCTGGCGACAAGGATATTTCTTGACCCTGGTGATGTAGTTGTTGTAGAGGAGCCTTCGTTTTTTCCGGCGATTCAAGCCTTTAAAGCTATTGGAGCCAAAGTAATAGGAATTCCGATTGATGAAGCAGGCATGAGGGTTGATATACTTGAACAGCTTTTGCAAAGATACAGGCTAAAATTAATATATACAATACCAACATTTCAGAACCCTTCAGGCACCGAAATGGAGCTTAAGAGACGCAAACGATTGGTGGAATTGGCCTACAAATATAGAGTGCTTATTCTTGAGGATGATGCTTATGGAGATCTTTGCTATGACGGACAGCCGCCTCCTACCCTGAAATCAATGGATATTGAAGGATATGTAATATATTTGAGTACATTTTCAAAAATTGTATATTCCGGCTTAAGATTGGGGTGGATGGTAGCGCATAAGAAGATTGTAAAAAGATTTGCAGCCTCGAAGCAGATCATGGATTTGCATTCGGGCAGCCTGTCCCAATGGATAATTGATAAGTTTATAACAAATGGAGGGCTTGCCAGGCATATACCCAAGGTTTGCAGGGAATACATGGTGAAAAGAGATGCAATGTACGAGGCACTTTCAAAATATGCACCGAAAGGCTTGATATGGAACAGACCTGGGGGAGGTTACTATATATGGTGCAAGCTTCCGGAAAAAGTGTCAGCAGCAAAGCTTGTCTCAAAAGCTGCAGAGCGGAAGGTGGTTTTTGTTCCGGGAACTCCTTTTTTTACAACGGATCGGGGTGACGATTTTATACGGTTAAATTTCACCTTTGCTGCCTTGAAGGATATTGAGGAAGGAGTAAAGAGATTATGTGAGGCAATGAAAGAGGTAATAGATGATAATGACGATTCTGAATGCTATACTGCGCTAGAGATGAACCCGGTTGTTTAAAGCTATAAATATGGTTTTAGAAAATGGTTATAAGTTGTATATGATGGGGGTATTGGCATGGAGTTTAATTTTGCCAGGAGAATGGCACATCTGAAGGCTTCTGAGATAAGGGAGATTCTAAAGGTAACCGAAAGGCCCGAGGTAATTTCGTTTGCCGGGGGTCTTCCTGCTCCAGAGCTTTTCCCGCTTGAGGAGATAAAAGAAGTTAACAGAATTGTACTTGAGGAGGAAGGTACAAAGGCTTTGCAGTACACAACCACTGAGGGATTTGCTCCCTTGAGGGAATGGATTGCAAACAGAATGAACTCAAGGCTTGGAACCTCTTTTGATCGTGAAAATATACTTTTAACCCATGGTTCGCAACAGGCGCTGGACCTTTCTGGAAAAGTGTTTCTGGATGAGGGGGATGTTGTACTGTGCGAAAGTCCTACATATCTTGCTGCAATAAGCGCGTTCAGGGCTTATTGCTGTGAATTCGTTGAAGTGCCGACTGACAATGACGGTATGATACCGGATGAGTTGGAAAGACTGCTAGAAAATACCGAAAGGGTAAAAATAATATACGTCATCCCTGACTTTCAGAATCCAACAGGAAGGACATGGAGCCTTGAAAGAAGGGAGCGGCTTGCGCAGGCAGCAATGAAATACGGGGTTGTGGTTATTGAGGATAATCCCTATGGAGAGCTAAGATTTGACGGTGAAGCTTTACCTTCGGTAAAGTCGTTTGATCAGACGGGGTGCGTGCTTTGTTTGAGGACCTTCTCTAAAACCTTTTGTCCTGGTTACAGGATTGGATGGGTGGCAGGGGATAAAAGGGCAATCCAAAAATACGTACTTGTAAAGCAGGGGGCAGATTTGCAGTGCAATACAATTGCACAGATGGAAATAGCCAAGTATCTCGAATTGTACGATATAGATGAGCACATTGCCAAAATACGTGCAGTATACAGGCGGCGCAGGGATTTAGCGGTTAAGACCATGGAGGAGGAATTTCCGGAAGGGGTAACCTTTACTAGACCTCAAGGAGGCTTATTTGCCTGGGTTGAGCTTCCTGAGCATGTAAATGCAAGAGATGTTCAGGAAAAGAGCCTTGAAAAAAATGTGGCCTTTGTTACGGGTGGTTCATTCTTCCCCAACGGCGGCAGGGAAAACACCCTCAGAATTAACTTCTCAAACATGCCTGAGGACAGGATTGTAGAAGGACTTAGATGCCTTGCAGGAATTTTGCGCGAGTTTGTGTGACAGGATTGCGAAGGGCTTTTTGCATACAGTTAAATAGTCTGAGAACGGTTCTTGTCCCGGTGTCGTTCTATGGCAAGGTCGATTAACCGATCAAGCAATTCCTGATAGCCGATACCGGTTGCCTCCCACAGTTTGGGAAACATGCTGAATTGAGTATAGCCGGGCATTGTGTTTATTTCGTTGACCAGTATATCGCCATCCGACTTGCGTATAAAGAAATCTACCCTGGCCAAACCTGCGCAATCAAGGGCCTTAAATACTTTTACCGCCAACTCCTGCAGCCGGGCAACCGTAGCTGACGGCAAGCTGGCCGGGATTTCCAGCCGTGTCATGCCATCCAAATATTTGGCCTCGTAGTCGTAGAACTCCTTTACTGGAATAATCTCACCCGGCAGGGAAGCAATGGGATCGTCATTTCCAAGAACGCTTACCTCCACTTCTCTGCCATCAATGTATTCCTCTATGATAATCTTACGATCGTATTTGGCTGCCAGATCCATTGCACTAATTAGCTCCGTCCGGTGGTGTGCCTTAGAAATACCAACACTGGAGCCAAGGTTGGCCGGTTTGACAAAACAGGGGTATTCCAGATTTTTTTCCACTGTTTCTATAACCAGCGGGGAGTTGTTTTCCCAGTCCCGGCGCAAACAAGACCAAAACCGGGCCTGGGGTACGCCGTGCTGGGCCAGCACCGTTTTCATTATTACTTTATCCATCCCCAGGGCGGACCCCAAAACGCCTGCACCCACATAAGGCACATTAGCCAGTTCCAGCAGACCCTGGACAGTGCCATCCTCCCCGTAGGTACCGTAAAGAACCGGAATTACCACATCGACCGCGCCTGTGTCTGCCTTAGTTTTACCAACAGCAAGCATGGCCAATTTCATGCCTGTCGAATTAACTGGTAAAGTTTCGTGTTCTGCTTCGCCTTCAACAAGCGGTTCGATTGAAACCTGCGGATTTATCCCGGCCATTAGTTGCGCCGGTGTTATACCGGATAACCACTTCCCTTCCCGGGTGATGGCCACCGGGATAACCTAATATTTCTTCCGGTCTAACGCATTTAACACGCTGGCCGCTGAATTTATTGAAACCTCGTGTTCTCCGGAGCGCCCTCCGAAAAGTACCAGCACCCGTTTTTTAGGCTTCATACTGCTACCCCCAGTAAGAAACTATAAAACTTTGCATCTGACATAAATAACAATGGCACAACAACCAAAATTAAAAAAATTCTCTGCAGCACAATAATCGCCACCCATTGAAACTATCCGGGAACATCGTCCGGTTTCTACCGTTTAACGGGGAAGGCGTTGCCCAATCCGGATAATGTTGATCATAGTTTTAATGCTATTATATCATCTGAATTATGATTTATGATATCCACAGAGGCCTCATCAAAATCCTTAGCCCGCTCTCTCGGCCAGCATCTCCCTGGTTAGCTTCAGAAAGGCTGAAAGGGCAGATGAAATCCATTTATCCTTGTGATAAACGACCTGGGTATTCGTATCAAAATCCGGCCCCTGCCATTGAAGATCCGTGAGTTCGCCCCGGCTTAATTCACTCTCCACAGCCATGCGCGGCAGCAGGGTAATACCAAGCTGCTGGATAACACATTTTTTGATGGCTTCAATGCTGCTAAACTCCAGCACTGGCCCCGGCCGAACCCCGGCCTCACGCAGAATCTTTTCAAAGACCACCCGGTAGCCGCAGCCCTCCTCACACACATACATTGAGAAGGACTATATATTCAGGGGTTGGTTAATATGGCCAACCCCTATTTTTACGTGAACATTGTAATTATATGTAATATTAATGTTATTTTTATTTAAAAAATCCATTAATAAATGAATATGGTAAAATATGTTGAATGCATTAATTTGTAAGTTTTTAAAATTTATAAACGTGCCTCTTATAAACAACCATAAACACCTTTCGGACAGGCAAATGCGCTTTCCAGACAATACCAAAAGGTTTTTAATATAAGGATAAAATTTATGAGGTGATACACATAGACACCATGTCCTTGATGTCACTCGTACTTGTATCATTACCGGAAGCTATACTAATAGCATTGCTCGGTTTCCAATTGGCGGGCATTAAGGTAACACCACAGCAAATTTTTGCAATAGGAGCGCTACAGACTGTAGTTGCATATTTTATCAGGCTTTCTCCGGTTCCTTTCGGTTTGCATACCATCATTCAACTGGGGTTTTTTATATTAATCCTGAAAATTATTACCGGTAAAACTATAGAGATTGTTGCAGTTACAGCTTTAATGGGAATTACTGTATACCTGTCTTTGGAAGCAATCATCGCACCCACCATTTTAAATTTAACGGGTTATCCCTAAAATGAAGTAATTACAAGTCCCTCCATGCGGATTATTTTTTTCCTGCCGGAAGCAACTGCCATATTTTTAATACTCCTCGCCAGCAAGCGATATGAGATTCGTCTGATAGATTATTCAAATAAAACAACCAACATGGTGGAAAAAGATAATATAGCGGGTATTCTGAAAAAATTTAAATCCAACTTAAATATACTAATCCTTTTACCTGTCTTTTTGTTGGCTGTTTTAAATCAGGTGCTATTCGTTTCTCAAACTAACGCTTTTCCCGACAGTCACCTTTATACATTTACAGCTTTATTTAGCATTGTCATGTTTTGGTGGTGGTTACTCATCACCACATAGGCGAACAATTCAACGCCGTCCGTCACCACCGCCTTACGAAATTGTTCAATTAGGTAATGCTTTTCTTCGGGGCGTTCAAATACGTTCTCCCTGTTATTTCCCCGCTGTATGACATGATACACAGCACCCGGATACTCAACTCGTAACCGCCTTGGCAAATATTAACACCTCCTGCCACTATTCTAACAGGAGGTGTTAAGCCTTTCAAGAATAAGTTAATAAGTTAGGTGCCTGACCCCTAGGATCCTAGGATAGTTAATTAGTCATAAACCGCACAAAAAAGGTTGTCCCAGTGCTGCCGGTTTCGATATCTATCCTGGCGTTGCTACGGGCAGCAATACTATAACAAGTTGCTAGCCCTAAACCCGTCCCGTTTTCCTTTGTTGTCAGGAATGGCGTTCCAATCTTCTCTAATACGCTAGAGTCAATGCCTTCACCTTGATCAAGAACTGCTAAAACCACTTCCTCACCTTCGGTATACGTTCTTATAGCTAATCTCCCGCCCCCCGGCATTGCCTCCAACCCGTTGCGGGTAAGGTTTAAAATAAGCTGACGGATTTCTTTTTCATTCAACATTATATCTGGTACATCTTCCAGTTCAAATGAAATGTCCTTGCTGGAGTTCATAGCATCAGAAGTGATTAACGGAGATAGTGCATGCACTATAGAAGTAATATTGTCCATCTTCATTTCTGATAGCTTATTCCTGGACAAGGAAAGGTATTCAGTAATGATTGAATTCGCTTAGATAATTTGTCAAAAATTCGTTTTTTCAAAAACTTAATATTTTTGTGAAATATATTGCGATAGCATAACAATAAAACCGCCAAAAAAGGCGGTTTTATTTATCCGGTCAAAAACTAATGATTTAAAAAATGCATAAGATGGTTTATCTACTGTTCACTCTGAATCGAAGTGTGGGTTTTATTGATCTTCTCCGGGGAATTGGGATTCGGAAAAGAGGAGATGATTGAGGCCGTATGCAAAGTCGCTGACAGTGCAGGACTTACCCGCCGCTGATAAACAGGAGCGCCTGGTTTACCAAGGTTTACATGGAAAAACTACTTGAGGCAAGAGCAGATATCCTGGCTTCAAAAAGTGCCGGCGCTGATTGCAGTGCCGTGGAATGGATAGTTTTATTAACGCCGGTGTGCTACTTCCGGCCTACTCCTATGACCGTAAGACTCCCTTCAGCCTTATAAAACAATCACCCACGCTATCGACAGTAAAAACACCACGCCGCAGATAATCATCAGTAAACTACTGGACATGGCAAGCCCCAAATACACCATAACCGATATGATAACTGCCAATATAACAGACAGTGCTACGCATACGTTTTTCAATACAGAAGGCCTTGTTTGTTTTTGCGGTATATATGCAAAAATTTTATTATCCTCACAGGTAAGCACAATAAACACCGGCAGTCCCAGAAACAATGGGAAGAGAAAATCGTTCAGGCATATGATTGTAAAAAGCTGCGGTGACCAAAATCCAAAGAACACATCAATTCCACAGGCGATGAGAATTCCTGTAGCAAGGGCTCCAATAGCCGAAATCAAGACATAAATTCCAATATTTATGTAGCTTTTTGCATTTGGAGCTTCACCTTTTTTGAAAATATGCCATAGTTTATAGGGCAGATATGCTGCTATGAAATTACCAATAAACCCCAGGACAGAGCCTTTGGAAAAAGTGCCAAACAGGTCGGCAATCAAATTGCCAACAGCACAGCCCCACGCACCTGCCGGGCCAAACAAGAGCCCTGCCACAACCGGCACAGCATTGACCGGACGAACCTCGGTAAGTCCCTCAATAAGTACCATCACCTTAAATGGAACCGCCATTCCTATAAACACTAAGGCACATATACCCATCTGCAGTAAGGTCTTTTTTTGCCTAAAGGGAGATAGTATTTCCTGCAAGAGGCTTAACCTCCTTTTTGTTTAAGAAGCTTGTACCTGCACAAATTGCACCACCTGCAATAAATACAGCACCTGTTAGCTTTATTAGTGTGAAGCTTTCAGTTACGCCAAAGGTGCTTGGGATAAGGAGAGCCAACACCATTGTTACTATCGGCTCTGTAGAGGCTATAACGGTAACATTAAGCGGGTTTGCATATTTTTGGGAATACATAAGCATAATATATGCATATGCCTTAGAAAAGAAAGCGAGCATAAAAATATTGGCCAGCATTTCGTTTGAGTAGGTAAGCGCAAGAAATGTTCTTGGTTCCTCAAAGCTCCACAGAACAAAGGCAATCAAAGCAGTAAAAAACATTTGCCCCACACCCAAAAGCAACGGGTCGTATCCCTTGGTGAATCTATCAGTGCATATAATATAAACCGCCATAAAAAAACAGGCAAAAAACATATACAAAATGCCAATTTCCAGGGGTTGTCCTATTTTTATCCCACTTGACAGAGCCAATCCCATTAAAATAACAAAAATTCCAAGCAAATTATTCTTTGATGGCTTTTTCTTGAAAAAGAGCAGCAGCAGCGGCACAATAACAATATTAAGAGAGGCAATAAAAGATGCAGTTGATGCCGGAATAGAAGCAATACCTAATTTTTCAAAGACTAAATTGACACATAAAATAGCTGCCATAACAGCGCTTCTTAATAGAACCTTTTTATTAAAATCACGAAGCCTCTTAAAAAACACTATGAAAAGTATGATACTTGCAAGCCCTGCCGTCATTGTCAAATATGCAAATGCCGAAAGTGTAGCTGGAAGGTTTTTTATGAATATGTATGACGATGCCCAGCACAGAGTAATAGAAAACAATATTATGTTAGATTCCGTCCGTGTCACGACTTTTGTCCCCCATAGAATTCATAATCGGAATCCGAGCATTTATTTGCCTTTGCCACTGATCCAGCCCATTGGGTTTTGGTCATCTGGAAGGTATTCCAAATACGGCTCTTCAACCGCTAAAGCCAACAAGCGCTGATCAATGCGGACTAACAGCTTGCTGTCCAAAAGCGTCTGGATCGCAGCATCGGCATCCGAACTGCCGAACCCTCTGTCACGGAGCATTTGGCGCACCTGTGACTCACCCTCTGCCCGGTCGCAGGCCAGATACAACTCCCGCTGTGCACCATTAAGGCAGAAAGAAGGGGCAACTGCAATGGGACGGGTATCACGCACGATAACTTCCTTGTCGCCTACCTTCATGCTTAGTATCGGTTGATTCTGACTTTTGAACGCCACAGACCACTGTAAAACAGCCCTTCGAAGGTTTCGTAACCCGGGGCGGTCAAACAAAACAGCCATTCTTGGGTCGTTTTTGATCGAGGCGTAAAATTCATCCTCAAACGTATAGGAAAGGTCGTTAATTGCAGCTTGACTTAATGGATAAATAAGGGCGTGTAAAGATAAAGAAGTCAATTTCAGGGAATAGTCAGCCGCCCGATCAAAGTAGTGACTATTCCGATGGTATTGGACAGCGAACATCCCCATTGGCGGCTTTAAATGTGTCAGGAGCGGCACTAATTCAGCCATCTCCTGGTACCAGCGATCCTGATCGCCAGGGAAGCCATAAAGAATCGACCATCCGTTATAGATACCAAACTGGCGGCACCATTTGAGCGTCTGGATGTTTTGCCAGGCGGTCACCCCTTTCCTCATGGTTTTCAGTGCCTCACTGTGAAGGCTTTCTATGCCCGGCTGGCACCATACGACGCCGGCTTCACGCAGCATTTTGTATTGCTTTTTCGACATGTTTGAACGAATTTCGTAGAACAGCTTGTAGGGAGCACCGCGGCGGATAAGCTCGGGAATAAGATCTTTAAAGCATCTCATGTCCAGTATGTTATCAAGAAATTCGAAATGCTCAACTTTGTAACGATGGCTGAGCTCTTCCAACTCGGCCAGCACACCCTCTGCCGGGCGCGACCGGTAGGGCAATTGCGGTGCATTAAGTCCGCAAAATTTACACTTTCCGTGCCAGCAGCCCCGGGAAGCCTGAATTGGCAGGCTGGGGCGGATAATTTTGCCCAGTTCGGGCAGGGATCTGAGAGTGTCGAAGTAGTCATGATAGACGGGAGTTATCTGACGATCGAAGGAACCGGCCACGGCCCGCGGGAGACCCTCATTCCCGTTTTGCTTAGCGCCCGGGTATCCCAACTGCCTATGCAGGGGAGCAAATACACCCTCGGGCAAAGCTTCGAGAGGAACCTGGCGGCCGAATTCAAATATGCGTTTAGTTAGCGGCAATACGATATCTTCACCCTCTCCGGAGACCACAAAATCGACCCACGGGAAATGCTGGTGAGTCGCGCGTCCCATGACTGTTTCACAGTCTGCCCCCCCCATCATGGTGATAACATCGGGGTTAAGTTCACGTAGCTTCCTGAGCAAGGCTAAGGAAGGCACTCTCTGAGACAGACTTGAGGTGCAGCCAACGATACGCGGAGAAAGTTTGAGAATTTGTTCCGCCAGGCCGGCGGTGAATTCTTCCGCCCTATGACGGACTAAAAGCAGCTCTTTGCAACACTCTTCCAGGTTCTGCTTTCGCATCCCGCCCAGACTGGCATGGATTTCGCCGGCAAATTGATTTTCATCGGGCTGGGACTCTGGAAAAGCTGAAGAAGCAAATGACCATTCCGCCAGAGGGTAGCTAGGATCCGAATGGTTATTTCGTTCATATAAATCCACCCCTATTTTCTCGCAGAAGAGGAGATTGGCGTAAATACTCCTGGCCTCAATTCCCCCTTCGGCCAGCACGGCCTGTAGCAGCCCGAGGGCAAGTGAAGGTTTTTCCGGACTACAGTAGGGCATGCATACCAGGCAAACATCCGCAGGAGCCGGAGACAGCCATGAGTTTCTTCCGGCCAAATTGTTATCGTATTTTTTTACTGCGCAAGACATACTTCTCACCTCCGGTTAAGCCCTTCGTCGCTTAAACCATCTTCCAGCAGGCTCTGGTCAAAAAGCCTTTGGATAGAAGACATTATGGCCAAAATATCCGTGTGTTGAACCATAAGTTCCTCAATCACACGCCATGAGGTCAAATTCCCCTGAGCTATTAACCTGCCGAGTTGAGCCAGGTGTGGAGACCCCGTCATTTTATGCAAACGGTATTGACTACGAAGTTGGAACCCCTTCTCCGGTAAGGGAATAAACTCCAGGTCCCGGCGAAAAGCCAATATATCGTCCGGTGCAACCTGCTCAGGCATGCATTTCTCAATGGTTTCACCGATAAAATCGCCCAGCTCCGCTGCGCATGAAAAGTTGCCTTCGGCGTAAACCCTATAACCTAATGGCCAGCGATTTGAAGGAGGACAGGGACTTATCAGCCGCACCGAACGATCCACCATGTTTACCAGGTAACCGGTGAGACAGGCGATGGTATGGTCCTGAGCTGGATCCAGTGAAGGACTGCCGGAAGTTTCTTTTCGGTTACGGCCCGATCGTGCCCTAGCCCCCGCCAGGGAGTCCGTGTGCTGCAAAATTAACTCCGTCAAAGCCAAATCCTCTGCGGAAAAAGTCTCATGTACACGATGCAAGGTATTATTCGAGAGGATAGAAAAACGATCGACAGATGTGACATGTTCCCGCCTAAATTCCAACAATTCCCGTGTCCAGGCAGGATTGCGCAAAGGGGCTGCAGTGGTAGTCTGTGGGTAAATGCCTGTGGTTTTGCCGAAAATTTCCACAAACTTCAAATAATCAGGATTATCACTAGGCTCTGTCGCCCAATAACATATCCCGGTTCCTACGGTAGTGCCGAGACGTTCTACCGCTACGTCCAGGATATCTTGCCAGAGCCGGGCATTCTCATTACTATACATAAACACTTCTTTCAGCGGTTCAGCCTCAAGACCGCAGAAAGGACAACCAATCGAGCAGCCCTTGCTCAATTCGAACGCTATTGTCGCATGGATAATAATATTGTTTCTCTCTTTACCCAATTGACTGCAACAACGATCTACCTGTCGCCGGTGCCAGGCATTAAAACGATTGCTGGGCGTATTTTCGCCTCGTTTACGCAAGGCTTCCCGAAACCGGTCAATTGCATCAGCAATATATCGCCGCCACAACAGCGCCTGTGGCTTGTCTTCCAAGTCCAAAGCAGGGACTTCCTTCAAAAAATGCTGTTCTGGGAGAATTGCTGCTATCTGTGCCGGATCCACACCAAATATCCTCCTTGACTGCAGCAGGGGGCCACACCCGGCGGCATTCTCCTGAATGGCCGCATAAAATTCAGCATCCCCAATAGCGCACTCTATGAATCGTTTGATATGTGGAATCAGCCTTTTTTCCTCAATGCTAATTCGGTCGAAAAAATCTCCGCAGAAACGCAGCTCATCCAAAGCCGTCAATACCTCCTCATAACTATGACCCGGGCACTGATGGCACCCGGGCCATATACTTAACTAACCACAACACCGACAACGGTAATTACATGAGCATAAAGCCCAGACCACTCCGGCAGTATCATCGAGGCCAAAATCACTTAATTCGCCACGTTCTGCTTAGTGTTTTTAAGATCCCCCAGGGTAAAGCTAAATCCCTTTAGGTTACTAGGCAACTATAGCACCAATTACAAATCCGCCAGCCACCTTATCCAGCTCTTCTCCAGACAACTCCCCACCCTTTTTGGCATTGGCATCGACATCTGCAACCGTAAAATTATAGCCCTTGGAGTTGGCATATGCTACGATTTTTGCCACATCATTACCGAGTTTTTTTACTTCTTCCAGCAGCTCTTTGTTCTTACTAAGGTCTTCGTTGAATCTTTTGATTTCGCTCATTATTATTCTCCTTTGTTTGTATGATTGGGTCAAGTTAATAATACTCAGTGGACACACACCCTTGAAATAATAAAATGTATGCCTCCTGCACCGACCCCCCTTTCCTATAATTTATTTAAATTAACAGTTTTGAAACTGTTAATCCTTTTAGTAAACATTTTTTATACCTTCTTCATCAACGGGGTTTCCTTGCTGAATATTTTTTCCTTCAACTTTTCACCCATTTCCAGCTGCTTGCTTTTATTTGCAACTGCTTTAATTTCTCTTCTATATTAATTCTCCCGGCAAGCTCTGAAATCTAATTATTTATACAACCAACATCAAAAAGTATCACGCACTTTTTTTATCTATTCTCAACCTTTTTCCTTTTTCTTATCTGACATTTCGTTCAAATTAACCCCGCCGGCAACCATATCCAATTCATCATCTTCCAATTGATCATCTTTACGGGCATTCGAAATAATCTTGGCCATCATATTTTCCATCCGGCCCTGGCTTTTAGTTGTATAATCTGCTTTCGCCAACAACTGAGCAAGCAATAACAATTCCTTGTACTCTTCATCGCAATCCTCGCATTCAGCCGGAATGACTGCTTCATCGTATAATGCAATTTTGTCTATATCTAAAACAAATGATTTCAAGGAATGTTTTTTATTCATTTTTTTCACCTCGGTCCACAGTTTTGACTAATAAACAACTCCTTGTTCCTTCAAAATGTCCTTTAATTGCCTTAACGACCTATATAAAATTGTACCGGCATTACTTTCCGTTAAATTCATCACCTGGGCAATTTGACGGTTTGTCAGACAGGCGCCGAATTTAAGGGCAATAATATTCCTCTGCCGCTCATCCAGGCATGTAATTGCATTGAGGAGAAGTTTTTTTAATTCCCGGTCTATAACCAAATCTTCCAAGTGATAAGTTGATTCCACTTTTCCCAAGTCAACAGGATCAACCTTACGGCTATTCTTTTTATAATAGTTAGTTATAATATTATTGGCTATGGTAAATAGCCACGTGCTGAAACTACCCTTTTGCTGATTATATGTATTGTATTTTACTAACACTTTTTCAAATACTTCACTAACCAGATCTTCTGCTGCGTTAGAGTCACCTACTTTATAAAGCGTGTATTTATAAAGCTTGGGGAAATATTTGTTATATAATTCAGAAAATATTTCAGAATGCCTTTTTTCTACAGGAATTTTATTGACATTCACTTCTTCTGCACCTCTTCTCCCAAGAAGGCTTTCAATCCGTTTTCCAGTAATTGTTTTTCTATATCCTCAGAGGCTAACTCAATAAAATTCATCTTCGATATGGCTAACAGCATTTTATATTTTCCCTCACCCTGCCTGGCCATGGTTTAACATGGCCTCCTTGTCATGGAGATGCCATACAAGAGGGCACGGTTCTTGCTTGATGCAATATTGACCTTTTGTATTGATTATGTGATATAATCATACGCGAGAGTCAGTGACTAAAGTCACCTACTATAGTCACTATATATTTAATTGCCAATATTGTCAATATAGGAGAGATGCTGGTGAATAAAGAAGAAAAACCGAATAATAGAAAAAAACAAGCCATTGAAACGAAAAGGAGAATCTATGAAAGTGCAGAACAGT
>LADO01000001.1 GCA_000961595.1 Peptococcaceae bacterium BRH_c4b | reverse complement strand
CCGCCTTTCCCGCCATAACCCCAATATTAAACGGCGCCACGGCCACCGGTGGCCGGGCGGCGTCAGGGGCCGCGCCGAAGATGACCAGTGCCCCGGCATCCAGGGCCGCCTCCATGGTGGTGGAAAAATCTATTACGTCTACTACCAGCACCACCCTGCCCCGGGCCGCAGCCTCCGCCGCCCCACTGGCATCGGTGGAAAGAATAACAGTACCCTTCATTTTTCACCCTGCTTTATTCTACCGTATAAATGCATATAGCTTTTCATGCGGTCATACTATAGTCCCATAACATATTGGGAGTGAATGATATGCGTGTATATATATTCAAAGATCGCTTTTATGTATGCGGCAAGCCTGCCGAGGTGCTAAAGGCACTGCGGGAATACAGCCGCAAATATACCACCGTGGTGGAGATACTCAGGTCCGGCCTGCATTGAGCAGATTCGCGGCGTATATACCCGCCGCCCCGGCCGCCATAAAAAATTCACTGTCCTGCTCATAGCCCCTGCCCATGGTGGCGACTTTCAGGCCATATTCCCGGAGGATTTCCCCGGTGGCGGACGCGTCTATCTCCACCGTCCGGTGCAAGCGGCTAATGCCGCTGTCCTCCAGCTGCTCTTTAACCAGCCCGTTTTTTTCCCCGTCCATCAGCGGCAGGGTAACCACGCAGGAGGTCAGGGCAATCTTGCCCAGGGATGTCCTGGTATGATGGCTCAGACCCCGGTGCCTTTCCCTGGCATCGGCGAAGGTTATCCTGGGTATAGCCAGGGCACGGCCGCCCAATACATTTACCGCATTGACCAGCTCCCCCTGCTCCGTGCCGGTAAAGCCGAAAGATGTCCCCGTACCCACAATGCCCGGCCCCATGGTGATGATTACGGCGTCCGCCCCGGCGACTCCTCTGGCTGCCAGCAGCCCGCTGTATACATTGACGGCTTCAAGGTCACCCCCGAAGGCATGGCCGCAGGTAACTGTGCTTTGCAACAGGCCCTTTTCCTTTAATTCCGCCACTAAATTGCTAAGCTGGAGCGGCAGTGCCGCGCCGTCGGTCATCACGTAGACCACCCTGGTTCCTTCCCCGGCATATTTTTTCAGGGTTGCCGCCGCCGGACCCAGCATGCTGTGCAGGGTGCCTATAATGACCGGCATGCCGGAGAGGGTATCCGTTCCCCGGTAAAGTTGGTTCAGTGGGTGCTGCTCTTCCTCCACAGCCAGCACTTTCACCTGCCCGGGGGTGTATCTGAGTTTCATAATGTGTCCTTCAGCCGGAGGGTCCAACTCCCTGTGAGACAGGTTGGCCATAACAAAGTGCATTCCCCCGGTGCCTAAATTTTTATGCACTGCGGTAGTGTTCAGCACTACTTCGTCCCCTAACTGTAACGGGCCGGTAAGGGCATCATAACTAACAGCCTTCTCCAGGGCCTCCCCGGTCTGCACCAGCGCCTCCGTGTATCCCAACCTTTTTCTTTCAATAGCGGTAACCAGGCCCCTTCTGACGCGAATCAAAATATTTCCTCCATGCGTTTCTCCTTGTCCATACCATTAACGGCAATGGCGTTCCCTTAACAACATAACGATCACGCTGTTTCCTGCACTGTGCTGATTATTTCCAAAAGATAGCGGGCATTGCTGACCAGATCTTCGGAACGGATATATTCATCGGTGGTGTGCACCTTCTGCATGGCTATACCCAAATTGGCCACTGCTATGCCCCGGTTGTTAAAAATGTTGGCATCGGAACCCCCACCGGTCTTCACCAGACGGGGATTCATTCCTAATTGGCGGGCGGCCCTGGCCGCTATGATGACCACCCGATTCTTCTCACCCAGTTTGAAATCCGGGTAGATGGTTTCCACCACCACATCCGCTGTGGTGCCATTAGCCCTAGCCGTTTCCTCCAGCGCCGCCACCATGGCCTTAGTCTGAGCTTCCCTTTTTGACGCAGTGAGGCTCCTGGTCTCCCCCTTGATAGTCACAGCATCGGGAACTATATTTATTGCCTTGCCCCCGGTTATTACCCCAATATTGGCAGTGGTTTCGTCATCAATTCGGCCCAGCTTCATGGCCGCGATGGCCCTGGAGGCCACTACAATGGCATTTATGCCCTCTTCCGGACTGATCCCGGCGTGGGCGGCCCTCCCCCGTACCGTGGCTGAAATTCTGTCCTGTGACGGAGCCTGCACAATAATTGTTCCTGCCGGACCGTCGCAGTCCAGCACAAACCCCATTTTAGACTCCAACCTGTCAAAGTCTAGATTTTTAGCCCCTAAAAGCCCCCCTTCCTCCCAAACGGTGAAGGCCACTTCAATCCCACCATGAGGAATATTATTTTCCCTGATTACCCTCAACACTTCCAGAATGGCTGTTATACCGGCTTTATCGTCTGCGCCCAGTATTGTATCGCCGGAGGATTTGATCACCCTGTTGTCAAGCACCGGCACCACTCCCACTCCTGGTTCCACGGTATCCATGTGGGCACACAGCAGTACAGGTTCTCCACCGGCAACCGTTTTGGGTAATTTACCGATAATATTGCCTGCGGAGGTGTTCAGTTTTTTACCGGCATCGTCTTCCCAAACCTCCAGCCCCAGGGATTCCAGTCGGTCTAAAAGCAGGTCCGCCAGCTTTCTTTCCTGCCCGCTGACACTATCCACCTGTACCAATTCCATGAATTCTTTAAACGTTCTATCAGCATTGATCACTTTTCCCAGCCCTCCACAAGCGGCTATGCCGCGATCCGTCTTACGTTATCCTGTTTTCTCCCGGAATCTTTCCATGGCAGCCTTATAACCCTGTTATTTCAGTATTATATAGCAGCTGCCAGTTTTAATAAACATCAGCAGATAAAAAACCAACCGAAATTAAACACCTTCGAACTGAGCAAAGCCCTAATTAATACCTAAAAAATTTTTCTTCACTTCCAATATGCTCTATTTAAGTTATCGACTTAAATTCCCTGCCCGCAGTTGAATATTCGCAAAAGCAAAAAACCCGACCTCCGGTCAGGTTTTTTGCTTTTTTTCTTTATAAATATTACAGTTTTTCATACTCCCGGATGAGCCGGCACAGCTAATTGTTAACTGCCAACTCCTGTTAAAATCATACTCCGGAAAAAATATCTCATTCCTAGAGAATTTCAAAGTTTTTATTTCATATGTTTGTTTCGTGCCCGGCTTCTTCCCGCTTTGCCTTTTTATTGCCCAACCAGCCGTATAAAATAACAAAGGCCGTAATTACCACCGGTACTGCAATGTCTATAATGTGAACTGTGCTGGCAGCCACATTATGGTGCAGGTAGTCGAGTACCTTTTTATCCCCCACCAGCATCTCACCTGATGTCCATCCCAGTATTCCGGCACCGATATACAAGATAATGGGAAATCTTTTCATTAGATACATGATTATCTGTGCGCCGAAAATGATCAGGGGAATGCTGGTGGCCAGACCGATAATCAGCATAAGCCAGTTCCCTTCGCAAACGGCGGCTATGGCCAGGGTGTTGTCCAGACTCATAATCAGGTCGGCCACAATAATAACCTTCATTGCTTCATACATGCTGTCTGCGGACTTTACGTCCTCCCCGGATTCTTCGTCCTTAAGGAGCTTAACTGCAATGTAAACCAGAAGTAGGCCCCCAATGGCCTGAAGGAAGGGAATTCTTAAAAGGTATACGATTACAATGGTTAAGATTACCCTAAATATTACCGCACCGCCGCTTCCCAGCAGGATCGCCATCTTCTGCTGTTTGGAGGGCAATTTGCGGCAGGCCAAGGCTATAACCACCGCGTTGTCTCCGCTCAAGACTACGTTAACCATAAAAATTTTCATAAGAATTGCAAGATATTCCATTTGTAGAAGATCATCCTTTCGACTCAGCCCGTATAATAAACCTAACCTAAAGTGGAGTCCTGTGCCGGGCTCCGCTTTAGGCCCGGACCGCACCGGTAAATAATACTTATAACATACTAATAATATATTCAATTAATATATTCAACAAGCCTGGTAGAAAACTGATTATTACAAACTATACGCCCTATACGCCGTCAAGAGTTTATCGCACCCGTCAGGAAGACTGGGATTCGTTCTTTCCTTCGGCTTTGGACTGAAAGCCCACAAGAACCTTCATTACAAAAACAAGAAAGGCCAGGGAAACTAAAGTCAAACCTCCGCCCAACACCGTCAATGTAATACCAAATTCCATATCTGTCATTGGACATCCCCCATATTTTTATTTTATCTTATAGCCGCGATTACTGCCAGCATGATGCTGGCTGCCATTACCGACCCGATCTGCCCGCCGGTGTTTACGCCCATGGCGTGCATGAGAAGGTAATTCTGGCGGTTTTCCTCCGATCCGACTTTTTGTACAACCCGTGCAGCCATGGGAAAGGCTGAAATGCCTGCTGCCCCGATCAAAGGATTAATTTTTTGCTTCATAAACAGGTTCATAAACTTGGCGAACAAGATTCCGAAAGCAGTGTCCCCGACAATTGCGACCAGGCCTAGCCCGTATATTGCCAGGGTCTTCCACTGCAGGAACACTTCCCCGACCATGGTGGCCCCAATGGTGATACCCAGTAGCAGCGTGATAACGTTTGGAATCTCGTTCTCCGCCGACTTGACCAACTGGCTGACAACTCCTGATTCCTTGAGCAGGTTGCCCAGCATCAGCATGCCCATCAGCGGGGCGCCCATGGGAGCGATTAGGATGGTTACAACCGTAACCACAATGGGAAACAGTATTTTTGTGGTCTGGCTAACAGGCTTCATGTTTGTGT
Source organism: Peptococcaceae bacterium BRH_c4b (assembly GCA_000961595.1). GTDB lineage: Bacteria > Bacillota > Desulfotomaculia > Desulfotomaculales > Desulfocucumaceae > Desulfocucumis. Next base: position 45,965 of record LADO01000001.1, on the reverse strand, counting down.
ACGGCATCAATATTTGCCGTTCCTTTTTGGTTGTCATAAGCCTCATAACCGGTGGCTGGATAATGGGCACTAGTGCCATATAAGAATATGCGGCCACCGATATCGGTCCCAGCATTTCCGGGGCGAATTTACTGGTGACGTAAATGGATGTTGGTCCGTCACAGGCCCCGATAATGCCCACGCAGACAGCTTCCAACTGGGGAAATCCCAGAGCCAGAGCCAGGAGCAGGGTAAAGAATATACCAAACTGGCCTGCACCGCCCAGCAGCAGAATCCTGGGATTTGCCAGCAGTGGTCCGAAATCCGTCATAGCCCCGATGCCTACAAAAAGCAGGCATGGAAACAGCTCGGTTGCAACCCCGGCATTGTATAGAGCACGTAGGATTCCCTCATCGCCCATCAACCCGTTTAATGGCAGGTTAATAAGTACTGCTCCAAATCCAATGGGTAATAATAATAGCGGTTCGTACCCTTTTACGATGGCAAGATAAATCAATAAAGCACCAATAATTATCATGACCATATTCTGCCATCCAAAACCAAGGATACCCTGAAAAATATTAATAAATAACGATGACAGGTTACTATCGAACATTTTTTCCAAACTCCTTTCTTAAACCAATCCCGTGAACCAATCCCGTGCAGACAAACCTGTTTTTAGCATAGCGACGCCTGAAAATTCTATATCTTTATATTTTTCAAGCTATTTCCCAGATATATGTAACCTGACCTCCTTTCATTCTGCCGCCATATTTCATTATAAAGTACTATTTTATGTTTGTAATCAAGTACATGAAAAGTATACAAAATATTCGAACTTTTTATTTGGACAGCATATTGTATACAAAGTGCAATGCATGGTACATACAAAGCGCTTGTCGTTGCTTTTAACAGCTTTACTAACTTTTTTATTTCTAGGAATAATAACACCCCCTATCCATTTGATGACAGAGGGGTTATTATTGGTGGAAGCTCCCCCATAAAGGTGAACTACCCCTCCCTTCGCTACGCTCAGGAAGGGGCTTCCAGAGGCAAAGCGAAAAAGAGCATACCTTTAAAAATAAAAAAGGTGAGGACGTGAAGTCAAAAGGATTGTCCCCTAATACAATTAGACACCATCACCGGCTTTTGAACATGATTTTTATATTTGGAATGAAAAAGAAAATAGAGGGAAAAAGACTTATCAGCCATAATCCTTGCGCCCTTGTGGATAAAGATAAAATAAAAGTAAAAGACAAGCGCCCCAATTTTTACGACATTGATGAAATTGAAAAATTATTCAAAGCCGCCGATAAAGAAAATTTTATCTATGGATTAATTATCAAGCTGGCTGTTACCACATGCGCCCGCCGTGGCGAATTATTTGCCCTCACATGGGATGATGTAGGACTTGACACCGGAGTTATAAAAATTAACAAATCTCTCGCCTATATACCGGGCAAACCTACACACATAAAAGATCCGAAAAATGATTACTCTATTCGTACCGTTGTTGTCCCCCCATGGGTAAGGTCACTATTGAAAGAGCATAACGAGCGGCAGACGAAAATTGCAGAAGACATGGATAACCTTTATAAAGGAGATAATTACCTCTTCGTAACCGAAACAGGGAACAGGATACACCCCGACACTATCAGCAGTTGGTTCCCTGAATTTTTAGACAAGCATAAACAGAGAAGAATTTCATTTCACGGATTGCGACACACTGGAATAAGCTATCTGATTCACCAAGGGGAAGACGTGGAAAGTATAAAGTCAGTTTCTGGTCATGCCTCGTCTAATACAATTTTAAAATTTTATGCCCATGCATATAAGGGCGCACAGAAAAAAGCTGCCAGTCAAATGGAGGTGCTTAATCCAAACAAGATTAAAAAACAGGCATAGAAAACAAAAAGCCGCCCATTGAGGCGGTATTTTTTTCTTCCCTTTTTCTTCCCTTTTTCGCTTTTCTCTTAGTAAGATTGGTATCCCAGACAGGATTCGAACCTGTGACCTACGGATTAGAAGTCCGGGAAAAGTCCTTAGGTATAGTTAGGTAAAATTCGGAATCCTTTGTATATCAAGGTTTCTTCGGTTTCCCCTTCGGAATCGTTTGGGGAAATTAAGGCAACTTTTTCCCCAGGATTTCCCCCGGGTTTCCCCAGGGTTTCCCCGTAGCAACCCTTGACTTTTGCGCCGGAATGATAACCATTGCTCGGCCTGTTTCTCCGTACTGACGCGCACGTAAGCGGCCATGGTGGTGGGTGTGGACATGGTATCAACTCAAGGATAATTAATGAAACAAAGTTTATTGTCCCATGTCTTTTAAAACTCCCGTTATGGTATACGGACTTATTGCACCTTGAACAAATTTATTTACCGTTAACCTACCAACAATATTTCCATTAGAATCAACAATCAATGGCGGCGTGGCGCTAAATTCATTAAATGGACTATACGCTGAAAATTTTCCACCAAATGTTCCATAATCATTCCATATAGAGTTTTGATTATATTTACTGCCATATGTGCCATAATCATTAAATATACTATCAGTATCTGAACTGTTAGTAGTTAGTTTGCCAAGATAGGTTTTATCTTTATTGTCGGCAAATAACAATAACGGCCCTTTTATGGTACCTTCTAGGCTTTGCTGGTTATCATGCTCTGACTGTTCGGTTGAGGTTGTAGATTGCTCACCATAGTATTTGTTGTATACCGCCATAACTTCATTCCTAAAGGCTACATTTTCATTCATTGTATTAATTAAGCCAATACCTGCTTTTATCATGTCGGGCCATTCAATTATAACCGTATTAGTAGATTCATTATAATTTACTGTTGCCAGTAAAGATTCTGAAACATATCTAGCCGGAACCATTACCCGCCCATTAATTATTTGTGGTGGCACGTCAGTTTTAATGTATTCACCATTAACTTGCAACCTTACCACGGAAGCATGTGCCGCGCCTACAAACAACAATGTCATTATAAAAGCCAATAAAAATACTTTTTTCAACTCAATTCCTCCTTAAATATAACTTATATAAAAACCCTCCAACTTTGCGCCGAGGGTTCTATGTTTTATGCCTGTGCTTTAAAGCCTGGAGGCCTATATTAATTCACCATTATTATACAATATTCGCTACAATATACCAATCATTTAAACAATCGGCAAACCAATAACCTTTCCCGGTAAATCATATAAACTACCCCCTCCATATTTGCCCTGTAGAACGAGAAAAAACCCCGGGCAAGGTGATTGTACCTGCCCAGGGTTGGAGTGTTGGCCTTTTCGTTTGTGGTTAACTGGTTCTACTGTCTTCCTGCTCTTTTTTCTCTGCGCAGTCTAAATTTCCAATCGCTTGGAGTTTTCAAATTCGCAAACGATTTCCAATTTGCCTCCCGTTCCTCCAACTGTTGGAGGATTAAATTATTTAATTGTCTAACAAAACGCTCAGCGCTGAGCAGTTTCCAAATTCCAACCCGAGTTTGAATTTTAAATTTTGCATCGCTGCAAAGTTTGTCCCCAACAAAAATCTTACCCTGGTGGATTCCACCCTATTCTGAAATAATAAAGCGCCCTGCATAAGCAAGACGCTTCCGGGTCTTTCCTGCCGCCTCAGCGCGCGATTCCCGTTCTCGCTTGTTTACTGGCTTTTCACAATATGGCGACACAACCCCCCTAATTGAAAGAGCAAATAATTTGGGAACTCAAGTTCCCAAATGCCAGCAAATCAAGGTCGAAACCTGTTGCTCCGAGCACCAAGTTAAGAGAATGTACTAATGCATTAATACATTGAGTTGGTAGAGATCACAAAGGAGCAGGCAAGAGAAGAATTTCGCGGGAATCTCCCGCAAAATAAAGCACCAAGTAAGAGATGATTTACTGGTGGATTCCACCAATAAATCGAATGTGTGCCGGTAAGGATTTTGGAATACTTATCGTCCAACTGTTGGACAATTAAATTATGGAACGCTCAACAATTTGCACTCACCCCAAAATTGGGGAGAGCACAAAAAAAAGAATTACGGTCACCGGGCGACCATAAATATAAAACCCCGGAGGTATAAACCCTTACCGGGGTTAATATCTCTCGCTACAAGGGAATATGAGGGGCTTATCTTGTATTGCAGCTTTGGGTGGATACCATCTTTATAACCTGCCTCACCCATTTAGGCAAGAGAAACAATAACGCCTGGGCCTGCTCGACATCGCCTTTGCTCTTTGCCGCCAAATAGTTTATGGTCGTTATTAACATTTCGCGCTTTTCCGGGCTTGCCTTTTCAAGCTCCTCCAAAACATACTCCGCCCATGCCGCGTCATCCATTAAACCACCCCCTCGTTGTTCGGGCACTGTCCGCAGTTCGGACACTCATTCCCGCATTTAATCTCACCCAGGCAACAGCCGTCATTATTGCATTTTTCCTTACATGGCCGGTCATAATTTGGGCAATGCCGTGAACTAATCAATTGAATGACTGGCTCTTTTGTACTCGTAAATTCTGCCAATTCTTTAGGTAGGTTTGCAAAATAACGGTTCATTAAGACACCGCCTCTCTGTTTTGAGTATTGAACCCATTCATAAATTCATCCTTGAAGTTTTCTCTGGTCTTATAAATACAATATCCTTCTACGCCTCTTGAGATGAATACATCCAACATAACCATTAATTCTAAAAGCCTGCTTTCTATACTATCTATATCAACCATTTCCTTTCTGATATACACTGATCTGGCTGGCATATCACCTAGAAGAGACTCCGTAACTTGAATTAATGCGCTTACATCATCAACACCCATCGGTCTGAACCACCGACTGCCTGCAGGAATAATAAAAAGGTGCATTGTGTTACCGGCTGGGGTTTTTATATCGTGACGCGGAAAACTCTCATATTCTAATGTCATTAACATTACCTCCCAAAATTTGTATTGACAATCTTCCGGGGAGGGTTTATCCTGAAAAAGGCAATAGAAAACCCTCCCCATGCGGTAGGGGTTTTTCGGAAGTCGTTATCTCTTGGCGGAGGGGCGACTTCCTTATTTTTTGCTGTTTTTCTTGAGCCATTTTAATACTTCTTCCCTATCAAACCTTACAAGTCTGCTTTGCTTTATAAATGGCATTCCTTCCTTCCGCCATCTATCAGCAGTTGATCTGCTTATTTTCAACCACCGGCAAAGCTCCTCAACAGTTAATAGTTCCTGCTCCATATTTCACCCCTTTCAATTAGTCATTATAAGTTAATATTAATTATATTGCGTCACTGTTCACCAGTCAATAAAACAGGAATATTTTTCTGATCTTAATATTCGACATTTTTCCCGAAGGTAATTTGTAGTTGATTGCCGAAATTAAGCCAAGGTTTTTAATAATTCATAAATTAACCGTATCAAGAGTAGGAGGGTAATAAAAGTGTCTGTTATTCCAGACTATTACGAGGTCTTACAAGTCAGCCCCAATGCCAGCAAAGAAGTTATTGAAGCCGCATATCGAAGACTTGCAAAAATTCATCATCCTGATGTTGGTGGTAACGAAACAACAATGAAAGAAATTAATGAAGCTTATGAATCCCTAATAGACCCGGTTAAAAGAGAAGGATACGACATATTAAGAAAAAGTCATTACTCATCTACCCAGCAAGATAGCTACAATTATTATGGAGAAACTAATGCTGTCATTCAAGTTAGACCTTGGGTTAGATTTGGAGCAAGGTATATAGATTTAAGTCTTGGAGCCTTATGTTTTTTTATATTGTTCAATTCGTTTTCTTTATATCAATATATCCCAAGTTATTTTTATGATAAATCAGATTTTGCATATGCATTTTTGATGTCTATTTGCTTTATTTCGTTAATATTTTTAGAGGCATTTTGCCTTTCTACCTTTGGAACTACACCAGGAAAATGGTTGTTAAGAGAGGAATTAATAACAATTAACGGTGATAAAATAACCTTTAAAAAAGCCATTAAAAGAACTATTCATTTATGGTTGACAGGTTTAGGTCTTGGCATTCCCGTTATATCCCTATTTACAATATTAGCCTCTTATAGCAGGTTAAAGGGTCAAGGAGAAACAGCATGGGATGAAAAGGGAGGATTTATTGTTAGGCATAAACGCATTGGTTACGTGCGAGGAATTACTGCGATTGTTATATTAATAGTGGTCATTTACTTTGCTAATTATTAAAACCCGGAGCAGCATTACACCGTCCGGGCCTTTGTTTGATATAAAAAAAGCAGCCCAGGAGATGACACCCCCGAGCTGCTTTATTATAACCGCCTGACAGGACTGCAGCCTGCCACCCCTGGAAGCGGTTATATTTAGTATTAAACTATGGCATTAATATCAAGCTGTTTCCTTTTTCTCTTACCCTGATCCCCCGGGCCTCTAATAACTCCCTCTTTCCTTTCCGCCCGGCATCCGTCAGCACATCAACCATGCGGTCAATTTTTCTGTCTGTAGGCAACCAGTCCGGTATACGGGAGAATCCTTCTGTGGTATTTTCGCCAACAATCCGCTGAAACTCGCTGTACTCCTGCGGTGTCAGCACAAAAGACTTCCCGCTTACAATAAACTTCTTCGGTACCACCCGAGGCACTTGCTTGGTTTCGCCGGTCTCCTTGAATGTATCAACTACCATACGGGCCTCCGGTGTTAAGTTGTACCGGCTTACAAAGGATGGGTTCAGGAACACATTAAACAGGTTGTTACTGCCGTCCTGGTAGGTTTCCTTCTTCTGTCCGAACGTGTTATAGGCCGGGGGCAGCTTGCCAGCAACAAAGGGCAGTTTTACCTGCGCCTTGTTTAGTGCCTCTCTTGCCGGGTTCGGGTCATACGTGAGCCTACTGGTATTATCTGCATAGGTTCTCACTTGGTTGCCCAGTGTGGGCGCAAAACTCGCCGGTATACTTTTAGCTACACCAGTAAGGCTTTCACCCAGGCTATACCCTTGCAGCGGCCTTGTAAGGCCCTGCAATACCGGCTGCTCTGCTATGGTATTAACTGCCCCTTCCAGGCTTCCCGCCAGGGTTCCGGCCATGCCCTTGGCGGCATCCTCTGCCGTGGCCTTTTCTTTGATTGACTGGTTTATGTTGGCTCCTGCGCTTATCGCCATTGCTACGGGTTGTGCCCAGTCGTAAGTAATTAACCTGTCGCCCTCCCGCGGTTCGGCCACTTGACGGTTAAAGCCACTACGCACCCAACGAGTAAGAGCAGAAACATTAACACGGTATGGCCCTTCTCCTACCTGCTGCTGCAAGGCTCTAACGTCCTTGTCCTTGTCTGCGCTGCCGGTGATAATGCCCACGTCAGCCAGGTAATAACCCAGGCCGGTTAATCCCAGCGTTCCGGTTATGGCCCGGGAAAGCGCAAGGGTTACTTCCCGTGGGTCTGCCTTCCCTCTCAGTATGCCCTTTACCTTTGCTAACTGATAGGCCGATTTAAGAAAGCCTGCCGGGGAGTATTCAAGGCCACGGGCAATCAAGGCACCTGGCGTCTTGGGATACTTTAAGACAATATCGCCCAATCCGAAGTCTTCACTTCCTGTCAATTTATTTAGACCCCTTTTAACTGCAACAAGACCCCTGCTGATCATATTATTATCCTGGAAGGTAACGTATTTTCCGTACTCATCCGCAACATTAAGAATATTGTCCTCGGCTTCGGTCATAAACTGCCGCACTGTGGCCGGGTTCGCTCTGCCAGTGGTATTTATTGCCCGGAGAGTTGCCAACTCTCCAAGGGTCTGGTTTTTCGCCCTGTTAAATGCGGCATGATCAAATCCCTTTAACGTGGCACCCATAGTCCTTTCAAGGTAAGCCATGGTTTTTTCAGCAATGTTTCCCTTGACGTTAAACGCCGGACCATACCCCAGGTCATATTGGGTAGTGATCCCTTGCGGGTTAACACCTTTCCAGCCAGCTTTAGCGCCCTTCAAAAAGCCCTTCCAGTACCCGCCCTGGCCTGCCGTCCTGAATGTTACTGTGCGCGGGCCTCCGGTTATCCTGCTACGGGTCCAGTCAATCAGAGTAGCCGGGTATTTGTTTAACCGTTCAAGACGGTAGAACAATTCATTGCCGGCCACGTTCCGAATAATTGTTTTCGTATTCAGTAATTGCGCTATGGTCTGTCCTGTGGCTATTTTACGGCCTATTCCAGCAGGTTTAAGGCTATTCAATGCCTGCTGTAACTCCTGGCTTGCCTCCAACCTTACGCCCTCGTCAGCGGCATCCTGGACCCTCTGAGACAGTTCTTTCAAACCCTTTGCCATGTCCGGGGTAAGTTTCAGGTCTTTGGTGTTAAATGCCTTGCTGTTATTTATTTTGCGAATCTGCCGCTGTGCGAACACTAAGACACCGTCAGGCTTTAATGCTCCCATTAGCCGGGCTGCACTGATCGCCTGCCCTTGTTTGGTCAGCTTTTCGGCCAATGCTTCCGCCACATCAATGGCACGGTCATAATTATTCAGGTTTTGATATTTCTCAACCAGGCGAATACCTGCAGCTGTATGCAATGCGCCGGGTTCCTTATCCTCCATAACAAACCGATAAGCCTTTTCAGGGTTAATGTTTACCATCTTCCTTGCCTCAACGTCTACCTCTTTCAGTTTGACAGGATTATAGGCCCCCGGTCCGCCCGGGTAAATATCCGACACTAAACCGGCCCTTGTCATATCGTCAGTTATTGGCGCTTTGGCCGCTGACACCTGGAATGATCGCGCCTTCTGCCCTTCGCCCACCGGTGACATTTTCTTGGGGGTCGTAAAGCTCATAGGGCTAATGCCAGGTGGTAACTGTCCACCCTGGGGCATCTCCTGCGGTATTAATGGTGTTCTCTGTGGTGCAGGGATGAAACCGCCTCCCGGTATCGGCCTTGCATTAGCGAGAACCGGATCATACATCCTATTGGGAAATTCAATGTTCTGCGCTCCGCTTCGGTACAAAGGGTTTTGGGGAGTCTGTGGCAGTAATACAGCATTAGGCGCAACCGGTTCCGGCTTAATCCCCAATTCATTACTTAGCCTGTTTCTTAGCGTATCCTTCTCTACGCTGGATAGCTTAGGTGTCGTGCTTACCGTTCCACCACTGCGAGAAGAACGCGAGGGAATAACCTGCCCCGGCTTCGCTCCTTCCACATTCAGCGCCTTCTCAGGTGTCATTCCTCTCAAGTCAAGATTCTCAATAGTTGGGATACCTGTTTTATTAAGCTCCGTACCCGTTTTTGCAAGGCCGCGAAGAAAAAGGCCAAGCAATACATTCTGCCCAGCCACCTTCGCAAGTTCTCCAGCACTGACAGGATGGTCACTAGCTGACGCCGTAACCCCTTCATACAGCGCACTACCACCAGCGATCTTCCCTGAATGCTCCAGTATTTTTGATGCAGGAGCAGGAATCTTCTGTGCCACCTTAGTAATACCGGGTAGTATTTGCGGCGCTTTAGCGGCAAGTTGTTCAACACCCTTTTCTCCTGCCCGAAATACCGCCCCACCAACAGACGGCGCTGCTCCGCCAGGATTACCGACAAACCCAGTCATGCCGCCAAGGAAATCAGCAGCCGTGTCTAACTTTTTATTGCCCGTAGTAGTTTTGTTTGGGTTATCCGTCATAAAGCGGACTTCGCTTCCCGCCTCGCCTACACGCTCCATGAACGGATTACCAAAGACAGCCGCGAAAGGCGTACCGATTACTTTAGCGGCTTTTGTAATAAAAGGATGCTCTTTCATCCATTTTTCTTCATATGCTCTTTGCCCAGGCGTTAATTCACCGGCTGCATGCTTGCCTGAAGCTGGCTTCGCTGTCGTCTTCTTTTTAACCGGCTCCTCCTCGAACATGGCAAGCTGGTTTGCCGGGTCCTTAAAATAATCACTCGATGCCGGGGAAGTCTTGGCCGGCTGCTCAAAGGTAGCATAAAAGCTATCTAATGTGGTTTTCTTTTTCTTTGAGGCGGTCTGGTTTGCCCTTTTTTCATTGCCGCCTTGGTTAAATGTTGCGTAGAATGCGTTTAAGTCTGCCACAATACCACCCCCTTACAATGCGCCCGCGTTTTTAAGTGCTGTTCCCAACGGACTGCCGTTTTCATAGGTAAACATGGGATTGCCGCCCGGTGTAAATTTGCTACCTGTGCCCATATTATAGGCATCTTCTACAAGCCGTCTATATCCATTTACGCCAACCTTGGAAATTATCGGCTGTTTGTATCTTTCAAGGTCGGCAAGATAATCTTTTCCGCTCTTGTAATAATCCGCCGTGCTGTAGATAGCGCCTTCCCAGTCGCTTTGTTTTTCGCTGCCGCCAGAACCACCACCCCCACTATTCGGGTTATAGTACGGCTTCTTTAACTCGTACTGAGTCGCTTGGTATTCCAGTGTAGTCGCCCCCTTTGGCATCCCAAGTATTTTGGCATCCGCATCGGTCAGAACTCTCCCTGTAGCCTCCAAACGCTTTAGCGCCTGATTGTAAGCATCCTGCTTCGCTTCAGTCTCCAGCGTCTTCGCCTTTGCCGCCAGTTCAGCCGCGTATTCCTTCTGCCGCTGCAACTCCTGCTGCTGCTGCCATGCAATGTTGTATTGACCCTTCCATTGATCGTATTGGGAGTTGTACCCGTTCAGGCTGGCATTGTACTGGTTCTGCTCGTTTTGGTTAAATTGAGCAATCGCCTGGTTAGTCGGCAGCCAAGTAATGTCCCCCCCGCCGATACTTGGGGGTGTGTAGTCCCTTGCAGCATCAAACGCCTTCGGTGTGTATACGTCATATTTGGGCATCGGCGGCAAGTCAGGTATAAGTTTCGAGTATTGGAACTCCTGTGTCTGTGCTGCCGGTATAAGTGGCGAAAACAGGCTCGCATAGTCCCGCTTAAATGCTGCCGCCGCTACCGGGTCGTCAAGGGTTAGGCCGGCTGCTTCCTTGCTCTTGATTGCTTCAGCATAGCTTTGTGGACTGCCGAACCAACTAAGGTGTGATTGATAACCACCCGTTGTTGGTAATGGGGTTAGTTTTGGTGCCGATGCCGCCACAGTTGCCGAAGGTATCAACGGGGTAGTTGTATTAAGTTTCGGTGCTGACGGTATCAACGGACTCGCTATTCCCCCCAGGCCCGTAGAGGTAAAATTAGTATTAACCTTGTCCCTCACATCGTTGCCGTAGGGTATTACCCCTGGCGTATTTAAGGCAATCCGGTTATTGTCGTTATCCAAGGCATATCCGCCGCCATATTTACCTGCATAGTCGTATACGCCTGTGCTAGGTGCTGCGTATTGCTGTGCTGTATTGTAGTCGCCCACCACATGGGAAAAACCGTATTTGTCGGTGTAGGCGTAACCCTTGTTGCCGCTGGAACTGCCGCCTCCGCTGGACTTGGGCGAACTACTGGATTTGCTACTACTCGAACTGCTGCTTTTGCTGCTGGATGAACTGCCGGAACTGGAAGACTTGCTTGAACTGCTACCCGCTCCCCATGTCTTTCCATAATCAGAGTTAAGGCTTGAATTAGATGCCATTTAATACACCCCCTAAAATAATAAAACCCCAATCTTATAAAGAATTAAGGGTTTTTAATGAACCTCTGATATTAAGTTGTAGATATTTAATTGATGTTTGATTTATTGCATTTACTCAAGAATGCATCTAAACAATTCATGTATTCATGCAATTCAACGTCATTATTTTTGTATAATTCGGCTACATAGTTTATACAACGCCAGTTTTTTATACTTGTGCTATTTACAGACACTATAATGTCATACAGCCTTGTTACTATTTCATTAACTGCCTTATTTTCACTAAAGACCTTTTCAAATTCGTCCAGTGTTTCCGGTGAAATATCAGGGAATAAACTCCCACAATTAAAAAGCAATGCTGTTCTAATCTTATCCATGTCATCATTCGGCATATAACCCCTCCTTTGCCCAATATGCGGATTGATAAACCGCAGGTCTTGAAGCTGTATCCCTTGTTATTACTGGCTTTAAAAGGATGGTTTTAACCCTTGGGGAAATCTACGGGGAAATGGGCCTTAAATTTGCCCTTTTTCGCTCCATTGATTACCATTTTTTAGTGGCGCTTCCTGCCAGTGCAAAGGACACCTTAAAACTACCTTTGTATTGTTTTCTTTCCGTTTCGTCACAATGCCGGGTATGTGTTCGGTGGGCCATCGACAAAGGCACCACCAGGAAGCGCGAAGGCATGTCCAGCAGATTGATTCTTCCTCAGATAGTTCATTAAACTGTTGGTCATCATGTCCCACCTGGCTTTACACCTCCACGGCTCCATGTTCAGGTTCCGGGCCACCCAATACAACCCCAGGTGACGTAACCGCCAGAATTCAATCAAGACGGGCCTGTCGTACGTCTCAAGCTCAGTGTCAATCCATCCACCAACACCGGATAATAAACCTTCAACGTGCTGGAATTCTAGCAGGTGTTCCGCTTTCCGTGCTGTCGGGTCACTGTGGCCGCTTCCACGGTTGCCCCCGGCAAAAGCCGTCTGCCGGTACCCGTGAAGTATATCTTCCCGGCTGTTCTCCAGCCATTCAGTCAAAGCGGGATAGTTCAACAAGAGATAATTTACTTGGCCTTTGTTCAATGGCATCCCCCCTTAAAATAAAAGACCAACCTTTTAGGTTAGCCTGTGCGGTCTGTTTTCTGGTGTCCCGGCCTATTGAGCCTGGTTTTCGTGCTTATATGCAACTATGCGCAATTCATCAACCGATAAGGTTGCCATCACAGCAGGCCAATCAGTATCATTATGCCTGTTGATAAGTTCCTGCGTGGGATTATCGAATAGTTGAATTATTTCCTCGAAGGTCCAATCACCCGCCCCATACCTAAATTGCTCGTTATCCGAATGGGCACCGGCTTCCTTCTCAAGCTGTTGAACTCTTTTTATTAATGGCTTCATTACGCTTCACGTCCCCTAAATAAAGTAATCTTCAAGTTTTCTGTCGGGCCATTGCGTGAGCCTGAATTTTTCTTGGGCTGCTGGCGACTCTCCGGAAAGAAGTTCCTCCCAATCACTAGGGGTCCAATCTGCTTCAGTGTATTTAAACTGTCCGTTAGTGGAATGTGATTTTTCCAGCCGTTCAAGCCGGGATTTTATTTTCATTGTTTAATCCTCCTCATACTCTATTGTCCATATACCGGCTTCCAAGAGGTCTTTTTCAAACGCTCTCCATTCCCTTAAAGACATGGTGAAGGGATCTCCCAATTCTCCATTTATGCCCTTAAACCGTACTAAAACGGTATCATCAGGAGGGTTTATGCTCCTTTCCAGTTTATTTATTCTTTTTTCAAGGCTCATTCTTGCCACCCCTGAATATCATCAATAATCAAAACCTTATAATTAAGTCCGGCAATGAATTTCTCTCCATCCTTAATAGAGCCGGAAAAAACCAGTTTATCACGGTCAGTTATTTCCATCATTCCGGTTTCCTCGTTTTTGTCCACTTGTATAAGGCCAAGCTCTTGAGCCATGTTCTTTTCCTTAAAGGTATTTTCAACCTTCGCCAACCTCGTCTTAATACTCATCAGGCACACCACCTCGGATCTGCCCCGGGTAGTATTACAACCAGGTCGTCTTTGTTTTGGATAAACTCATTACCTTCCTCGATGGTCCCCGAAAAAAGGTGCTGGTTTCCGCTATGGATTTCCATTGTACCGGCTTTCTCGTTGGTAAAGACCAAGAGAATCCTGCCGCTTTGCTGTGCCGTTTTCCTCATACCACTTTCAACCCTTGACAATCTTGTTTTTATGCTCATCAGGCAGACCCCCTTTTTTCTAAAGACTTCTCCAGGGTTTCAATCCTGGCCGCCAGGTCTTCCAATTCAATGCCCTTAATTGCCATTTCCAGAACGGTTTTAGCTGCCGTTACCTTACTGCTGGGAGGGGCTTCATCATCTGTCATTATTGACTCTAAGGTATCAACCGCCTTTGTTGTGGCCTGTTGAAGTCTGGCAATCGCCTGGGCCACTGCCTGCCGCTTTGCCTCCCGGTACTTTTCTTGGAATTCAGGTAACTGCAACCAACGCCACAGCGTACCCTCCGATATACCCACGGCCTGGGCTGCCGCCGCTATAGTCGGGGCAGTCAGCAGGGCAGCAATTGCAGCTTCTTGTTTGCGTTCCATCTTACTTTTTCCGCCCGGGGTTGTCATTGATAATCACCACCTATAAAATTACATTCATATGATCAACGGTTTTACAGTCCGAAGATTTATTCCCTCTAACCCCTGAAAACTAAGCCTTTCTAATCCCGGGCATAGCAAAAGGGAAGAGGAAAGGGAAGAAACATGAATTATGAGCATTAATTTGCCGTTTTTCTTATTAATCACCCCGGCATTTTTACCAATTTCAACGGGGGGTAATATTTCTCCAGGGTCACCCCGTCAGGCCCTTCATTTACTATGTATTGATGTGCTCTCATCTCAGGAAATACCTCGTCAAGCGCATCATGCGCCGCCTGCCGCATTTTTTGGTTAACCTCCAGCATGAACATAAAATGTGTACGCATGGCATCAAAAAAGGGAAGCTCGGTAAAATCTGAAATGAAGTCTTCCTTTTCCCGAGCCAGTGGCAGTTCTGCATTGTAAACAAACACCGCATCCACAAAAAACGAATGTCCCTGATTGCCGCTGCTGTTAAAATCCTGCCGGTGTTCTTCCATCTTCCGTATATTGCAATTGATTAGCTGGGCGAAATCATGATCACTGGATCCGGTTGCCTCATATGCTGGCAAGGCATCATAAAGGAATTCCCCGAACATGGCTAGCCTGCCTTTGAGGCTGTTGCAGGTTTCATCCAGTTCAAGAATAGCCTCCCGGAGTTCCGCAATGTAATACTGATTTTTGAACGTCTTTTCCTCTTCAGTTTTTAGCCGCTCTGTATGCTGCCGGCGTAATTCAGTTACTTCCTTTCGCTCTTTGGAGACTCGTTTTATATTTCTTTTCAACCTGATAAGGATGCTTGCCCATTGCTTTTTTGTGTCTAAATCTATCATTTTCTAATCACTCCATTTTAAATTAAGCAATCCCCGGGCCATCATCAGGGAAGCGCCTTGGCGCTTTTGCCTGCCGCTCCCGGGCCTGTTTTGCCCTGGTAAACGCTTTGCCACGCATAATTCCCTCTTGCCACAACGAGAGGTTACTCCCTAACAGACCGACTAACTCAGCCTCGGTCAGGTAAAGCTTGTACTTTGTCAGTGCAATCTCGACGAATTTCATTTGTTGCCCGCCTCCCTGCGCCGCCTTACCTCATCAGCAGCCTTTTTAAACTCAACACATACCACCATGCCAGCCTTTTCCATTGCCGCCGATGCTGCCCTAACACCGGGCATGTCCCTCTCATTATGCGCCCGGCAGAAGGCTTGCTCTGCGTCACGTACAACCTTTTCAAGTTCCGGCCTATGGCGCCGCGCCCAGGGGAGAGAACCAAGGGCCAACTTACCGAATGTCGCACCCATTTTTCGGATAGCCGCCCGGTAGACAGTAAAGGATTTTTCTTCATCCCAGGACAGGACTTCCTCAACCTCGGCGCGGGATGTTTTTACCCTCTGCAGCATAGGCAGTACATTAGACGGTATTTCCTTTACCGGCCAAGGAAGGGTTGCTTTCAGGTGGCCCTTATCATCCAACGAGAGGGCCACCCCCTGGCTATTCAGTTGGTCAATGAGGCTATATATCATCCAAATTAACCTCCCATAATTCACCATCTTTACCAGTTGAATTTATTCCTTCGCCTTGCTCATTAGGTTGTTCTTCGGGTTGTTCACTCTTAGGGAACAAGTTGAGCAAGTCGTCAAGTCGTTGATTTTCCGCGCCGTTACTGGCTTCCACGTCTTGTTCACCATTTTTACCAGAGCAACACGTGGAACCCCTGTCGTTACTGGATTTTTCACGTGTTGACGTGTTGCTCATCTTGTGCCCTTGGGCATCTTCGACGTGTTGACCATTGAACAAGTCGTCATTTTCCATAAATTTACTTGGTAATTCCCATAACCATGGACCATTTTTCTCCCCGGGCCTTTTCCTGCTTACTACCCCCAATTTTTCCCTTGCCCGTCGTAGTGTCATGGATAATATTTCCTCGTCCTCGGCCATGTTCTCCACTTCCCGCTTTTCGACGGGTCCGTTTTTCAATATATCTTTCAACCAGGAAACGGCTTCCTTTGTCTTTTCTTTTTTGACGGGCTCTTCTGAGGCAAGCATACCCGCTGCCGTCAGGTGAGATATTCCCATCCAGAGAAAGCCGTCTCCTAGTTCATACCCCTGGCTTGCTCCTGCGGGTGCCAGGCTGCTCTTTATGTGAGCAATCGCCCTAGTTTTAGGCTCCTGCGGGTCGCTACCGGCCAATAGAACACTACGGGCCGCAGCCGTAAAGTCTATTGATCCCATGCCCCGGTATATACTCTTAGATGTGCTGGCTTTACTCAGGTGCCTAATACACAACACCGCGCAGCAGTGGCGCTCGGCCAGGGCCGCCAGTCGTGACAGCACTGGTCTTGTCTCATTTGCCCGGTGCATATCCACGCTGGCCCCTAAATAGGCTTGCAAAGGATCTATGACAATCAGTTCAGGCTTTATAGTATCGGCCATCACATCTAGCAGCGCCAAGTCATCAAACGAGAAGATTCCTTCTTTTTCATCCTCAACGGTTCCGGTTATTGCATAAACTCTTTTCGGGTCAGCCCCCACCATGTCTAGCCTTGGCCTTAATGTATCCGCTGTGCCATCCTCAGCACTGAGATATATAACGCTCCCCGGGTCCCGCCGACCTATAACCCTGCCTGTCTCACTGTTAGGGAAAGGGCCTCCAGTGCTGACAACTGCCGCAACTGCTAACGCTATGAATGTCTTGCCTGCTGCCGGGTCCCCTTCAAGTAAGGTAATTTTTCCTTTTGGAATATAAGGTTCCCATAGCCACCGGACCTGTTCCGGTTGCACATCGGCCATACAGACGAACTTTAGAGCTTTTTTAGGTGTGGCTTCTTTCTGCTGCCCTGGTTGCTCGTCTTGCTCCTGCTCCTGGCCGAATTCCGCCCTTTCCTCATCAGTCAAATAATCGCCATATTTTTCCGTCATGCAAGCCACCACTTCCGCGCGTACCTGAGCGCCTCTATTTGCCGGGCCTTTTCTCGCGATTGTAATCCGTCCAGCACATCGGCCAAAACAACCTCAACATGGTCCATTCCTAATTGAAAGGCTACCCGGTGCAATAATGCCGTTTCTTTGTATGTCTGCTCTATTTTATTTTTTATCGTTTCCTCTCTTTCCCGCTCTCGCCTGACTTCGGCTACTCGGGCCATGGCCTCCTTGGTCGGTGGATGGTCGTCAATCGGGATACTAAAGTCTCTGCAAATAAGTCTGGCAGCCTCCAGCGGCGAAAGCCCGAATAGCTTCATTACCAGGTCCACATTTCCACCATTCCAGCCACATCCAAAACAACGGAATTTTATCTTGTAGGTAAATGATTCCTCTTTTTCCTGGTGGAAGGGGCAACGCCACCATTTCCCCTTCTTTGGGGTTCCCATGTAACGCAGGGCAATATCCTGAACAGGTACCCTATTGGCCAACCGGAATATGTTTGTCTGGCAATTACTCGCCTTTTGTGTTAATATTTTCATAAGTAATACCTCGTTTTCAGATGTCCTTTGCAACGCCCGGCCCGCCAGCCGGGTTTTTACTTTTTGGGCAGTAAAAAACGGCCCCGCCGTTGGCCGCTATTAGAGTCGAATATAATTCCAATGATCATCATTTTCCTTAATCTCCCCGCGCACCCTGGCCGCCATCACTTTAAAAGCGTTTACTGGGGTTATGTCTTTAACGTCATAACCTTTGCACTTGCCCATGCTGTTAACTTTTTTTAATTTCTGCCGCTCTTTCTGTCTTTTCCTGCTTTCTATAGACAAAATGATCCCTTCTTCCTTACCCGCATCCAGCTTTTAGCCTTCATGGTATAGGTTATTGATTTATTTACTTTATCCACTCACTGCCCCACGACCCGCAATTTCCCCCGCTCCGGTTCTTGCCGCAGGCTCCCTTGCTCCTGCTCGTCTAACCACTTGTTCAATGACTCAAGCCTGAACAAAACCCGGGAACCTGCGTGAATGGCTGGGATTTTTTTTCTTTTAACTAACTCAAGGACTAACCAATAACTGATCCCGAGCACCTCGGCGGCTTCTTTGGCTGTGAGTGTCGCCCGTTGATATGCCGCCTGCCGCTCCTGTGGTGTGCTTTGCCATTGTTGACCTGGCATTAATGTTCACCTCCTAACACGCCCGGTTTTTAAGCTGTTCAATTACGGCAATAATCCGGGTTTTTTCTTCTTCCGGAAGCTCTTTACGAAGCTTACGTACAATAGTAGCCTCGCTAATGTTTAGGGCATCAGCAAGCTCCCATTGCTTTTTCCCGGCCTCTCTTAGTTTCTGCCGAATTTCCAAGTTTTCCTTAAACATATCAACCCCCCTTTACAATCATCGTCATCATATATATAATACAAATAAAAATCCATTTCTGCAAAGACGCCCACAAATGGTATAGGGCGGATAAAAATTGTTTTTGTGTAAATTTAAAGTACATTACCCATGCTCTTAATCTCGTTAATTTTTGCAAGTATTTACAACCATTTTTAAAAGGGGTGGCTAAAATGGGAGAATATGTTGACAAGTTATTAAAAGCGTATATGAAACACACTGAACAGTCGGAAGGCGATGAAAAGAAAGAAAAATACAGTATTTCCTTGTATATCTTTGGTGGTCAAGAATTCTTAACGACACATCCGGATAATTATTCCCTAGAATATGAAGATTATTTTTCTAACAGTTTTTCAACTGGGTCCCCAAAAACTACTTTTTTCCTCACGGGTACATTATTAAGACATTTTTATAAACTCCTTTCAGGTAAAACCGAAAACGATCCACTGCCTTCACCAGAGAACGTTAATGCAGCATTAAAAAGCTTTTATACTGAGGCTACCGGACAGCCTGACATATTAGACGAACCAATTCGTGTAGACAGAATGATAAACGACCCACTGCCTAAAAGTGTACAAGAAAATACTGAACTGTATAAAACTACCAATTTTCTCATAGAAGTTTTTCAACTTACCCATGCAATACGTTTCTGGCTACATCCAAAGCACCACAAACAACATATTCAAATGCTATTTGAGAAACCATCTCATACAACAAAATTCACGGGTATATTTTATTACCGATGCCGTGAACTTAAGTCATGGCCCATGTTGTATAAAGGAAAATTTGAACCAGTATATGAATCTAATGGTGTTCTTCCTCTGTGTTGGGCTGAGATATGGCACGCAATAGATCATAATATTAAGACCGGTCTATGCCCCTATTGCTGGGATGTATATACATATCCAAGCAATAACTACCAAAAGGCCCACTGTGGCAAGTCGGAATGTAAGCAGGCACACATTATAAATCAACATGGCGGAATAAAAGGATATCAGGAATGGGAAAGGACCAGAAAACAAAAAAGCGGCAATGGTAAAAGAGGTAGACCTAAGAATAGCGTTAACAATAACAAAGGAGGGACCAAATAATGGCCGGACACATTGAGGAAAGAGGTAATTCCTTCAGGTTGGTTTACATGAAAGACAAAAAGAAGCATTGCAAAACCGTCAAGGCAGCAAGCCCCAAGGCTGCAGAAAAGGAACTGGCAAAATTCATAGCTGAGATTGAAGGAAATAACTTTATTGAACCGTCAAAGATAACCTTTGAAACCTTCATTAAACGCTGGCTGACGGAATATGCAGAAAGGGACCTGGCCCCCAAGACAGTACACAGGTACAAACAAATCCTTGACACCCGGGTAATTCCGGCATTGGGACACCTGAAGTTAGAGCAAATAAGGCCGGTACACCTGATAGAGTTTTACAACAACCTGACAGAAGACGGAATAAGAAAGGATGGAAAGAAAGGCGGCTTATCCGGCAAGACCATAATGCAGCATCATAGGATTATAAGCAGCATCTTGAACGATGCCGTACAATGGCAGGTGATCGGCTCTAACCCGGCAAGCAGGGTAAAACCCCCGAAGGTCCAGAGGAAAGAGGCAAAATACTATGATGAATTACAAACTGCCTTGCTTCTGGAGACAGTAGAAAAGGATTCAATTAAGAAAAAAACATTAAAACATAAAACCCTTGTCCACTTTGCATTGTTCGGCGGCATGAGAAGGGGTGAAATCATGGGGGCCGAATGGGGCGATATGGATTTTGAGGAAAAAACAATCAGGGTTGAACGGTCAAGCCAGTACATACCAGGACACAAAGAGCTAATAACTAAAGACCCTAAAAATGAAACATCTAAAAGATTAATATCCCTCCCGGCTTCACTGGTAACACTACTGAAGCAATATAAGGCAGAACAGAACGAACACAGGTTAAAACTGGGCGACAAGTGGCAGGAATCAGACAGGCTATTCACCACCTGGGACGGCAGGCCCGGACACCCTGATTGGCCCTCAAGATGGTTTTGTAAATTCGTTAAAGAGAAGAACCTGCCCCCGCTAAATTTCCATGGACTGAGGCACACAAGCATAACATTATTGATTAGCCAGGGGTGCGATATTGCAGCAGCGAGTAAACGGGCAGGACACGCCAATGTATCAACCACAGGAAATATATATAGCCACGCTCTTAAATCAGCCGACAGGGACGCAGCGGACAAGTTGGAAAACTTGTTCAGCGAGAAATTAAAAAAACAGGCATAGAAAATATTAACAGCCTCCGGGCTGTTTTTGCCTTTTGTCCTTTGGGAGCATTACCTAAAACCGGTTGTATGTTTAAAAATTATTAGAGTGCATGGTATAATTATCCTCATATATTGATTACCTCAATTGAGGAGTGATGGCATGGCAATAACCTACAATATTTATTGTGACGAAAGTTGTCACTTGGAGAATGACCACGAAAAAATAATGGTTATAGGGTCTATATGGTGCCCCCTTAATCGGGTTCAGGAGATTAGCAAACAAATACGACAGATAAAAGAGAATCATAATCTTAATAAAGATTTTGAAATAAAATGGACAAAGGTTTCTCCAGCCAAGCAAAACTTTTATCTGGAATTGTTAGATTATTTCTTTAGAAACGATGATTTACATTTTCGGACTTTAATAGTCCCAGATAAAACAAAACTAAATCATGATTTTTTTGGCCAAGACCACGATGTTTGGTATTACAAAATTTTTTTTACTTTATTAAAAGTAATATTTAATCCCTATGATTCCTATCATATTTATTTAGATATAAAGGACACTCGAGGGTCTGTAAAATTGAAAAAATTGCACGATGTACTTTGTAATAATATGTATGATTTTAGTCGGCAAATTATTGAAAGAGTACAGACCGTTCGTTCCCACGAAGTAGAACTATTGCAAATTACAGATCTGCTTATAGGTGTTATAAGTTATGCTAATAGAGGATTGGATACCAGTCCGGCTAAGGTTGCACTTGTTGAAAAGATGAAAATATTGTCTGGTTATTCGCTAACAAAAACAACTTTACTTAGAGAACATAAGGTAAATATATTTCGTTGGAATGCTTCGGAGGTGGGATAATGGATTGGCTTCCGGAGCTGGTAAAGCTTGAAGATTATGGTGGTAATTGGGAAAGATTTATAGAAGAAGTTTATAATATATTTAAATTAGATTTTATAAAAAATAAGCCCGACTCTTTTAAGGGTAAAAGATTTGGTATAAAACGACACCCGTTACTTAATGATAAAGAAGCCACGTTTTGGCATATTACATCTGAAGGGAAGATTGAAACCGAGAGAATTCCTGAACTCCGCAGATGTGAACGAATCCGCTGGCCTCGTGCAATAATTGATAATTATACTAACGAGAAAATATTGTGCTGGGAAAACACTCGTGGAACTGAAAAGCGCATTGTGATGTGGTTTAGGGAAAGGGATTATGTTGTCGTTTTGGCTGATAGAATTGACTACATACTTTTGTGGACAGCATACTGTGTAAAATATAATCACACCAGGATAAAGCTTCAAAAAGAATATGATTCTAGTATAAAATGCTAACGCCGCCTAATAGGCGGCGTTGTTACTCCTTCTACACATGGCAGATGAGCTATAGGCTTTCCCTTGGGGTAACCATATCAATAAAAAATAATCTTGTCAACACTTGAAAATGAATAAATTGTATATAATATTTTTCCCTCTTCTTTTATATTTATTCATCCCTCTATCTTTATGTTCGGTATTTTTTTGTCTTTCTGAAGTATTTTTTTATCAGAGCATCTGTTTTTTTCTTTCCGTAAAAAAAGGGCATTTCCCCAGGATTTCCCCATTACGCTGATTTACGCAAACTATAGCAAAAACAAAAACCCTGCAACCTTTGTGGCTGTAGGGTTTCTCTGGTATCCCAGACAGGATTCGAACCTGTGACCTACGGATTAGAAGTCCGTTGCTCTATCCAGCTGAGCTACTGGGACGTATATAAATTGGAGCGGGTGATGGGAATCGAACCCACGTAATCGGCTTGGAAGGCCGACGCTCTACCATTGAGCTACACCCGCTTATATAAACTATATTGTTAGCGACAACGATATTATTATAGCAAATTCGTACCGTGTAGTCAAAAACAATTTATTGTTATATTGGCCTACAAATGAAATATGCTGGGAATTACCTGCCCGTCCCTTATTTCCAAAATTCCATAGGCCGCTCCCCTGCCGTCCCTGGGGGAGGTGATACTGCCGGGATTAAACAGCAGTAAATTCTCATGCCACGCATAGCCTGCTATGTGGGTGTGACCAAATACAACTACAGCAGCATTAAACTCGGCGGCCTTATACAGTAATTTGCTCAGCCCTATATGCACCAGATAATGGTGCCCATGGGTCAGCAGCAGCTTTATTCCCTCCAACTCCAGCAGTTTGTCCCCGGGCCCGTCATTACGGGCATCACAGTTCCCCACCACCGCGTGAACGGGCACTGATGCCGGAACAATAATTTTCGATGCGTCCCTGTAATGGTCCCCGGCGTGCAAAAGCAGATCTATCTTCCCCATGGCTCCAACCGCCTGCTGGGCGTAGTGCAACAAGCCATGAGAATCACTCATCACACCAATTCTCATAACAATCACCGCTTCCGGAAAGTCGTCCCCGGGGCAAAACAATCGTGGTCTACCCTATACAAATATATTAGCATCCTTCAAATATTTGCTATATCTGCGCCGGTTCCTTGGATTTACCATCTATAATTCCGTCTATTATTTCCGTAGCCAGACTAAAGGCCCTGCCCCGGTGGCTGATGCGATTCTTTGTTTCCATGTCCAGTTCGGCAAATGTTTTGCCGAACTCCGGCACCACAAACAATGGGTCGTAACCGAAGCCCTCGCCCCCCCTGGGCGAATTGCCGATGATACCCTCACAGGCGCCCTCTGTGGTAAAGGTCCGGCCCTCCGGTGTGGCCAGGGCAACCACGCATCTAAACCGGGCGGTTCTCTTTTCCGGGGGAACATTTTTCATAAGGCGCAAAAGTTTTTCGTTATTCTCCAGGTCGTCTCTGCCTACCCCGGCAAAGCGGGCTGAGTGCACCCCCGGCGCCCCGCCCAGATAATCAACCTCCAGGCCGGAATCGTCTGCCAGAGCAATCTCCCCGGTGTGGAGGGACACGGTCAGTGCTTTTTTTAAAGCATTAGCCTTGAAGGTATCCCCGTCCTCCTCAACCTCCGGAACACCGGGAAAGTTGTCAAGGGACAGCACCTCCACCCCCAGGGGGGACAGCAGTTCTGCAAGCTCATTAACCTTCCCTCTGTTACGGGTTGCCAGCACCAATCTCATTCATGCCACCAGCCTTAATCTTTTTAGCCACCTGCCCCAGAACCTGGTACTGATACTCCGTCAGCTGCCCGATACCGTCCCTGGCCAATTCCAGCAGGCCGTCCAGTTCTTCCCTGCTAAAGGAAGCCTCTTCCCCTGTTCCCTGTACCTCCACAAATTTACCGGCGCCAGTCATCACAATGTTCATATCCACCTCGGCGGCGGAGTCCTCTTCATAACATAAATCCAGCACCAACCGGCCTTTGACCCTACCCACGCTGACGGCTGCCACCATATCCTTCAGCGGCATCTTTTCCAGCCTGCCCTCTTGCATCAATTTGTTCAGAGCGTCCACCAGGGCCACAAATGCCCCGGTAATGGAGGCGGTTCTTGTGCCCCCGTCCGCCTGGATTACGTCACAGTCCAAGGTTATGGTCCTTTCACCCAGTTCCTCCAGATTCATAACCGCCCTGAGCGATCTCCCGATTAGCCTCTGGATTTCGAAAGTTCTTCCACCTATCCGCCCCCTGGCCGCCTCCCTTTTGTTTCTGGTGCCCGTGGCCCGGGGCAGCATGCCATATTCGGCGGTCACCCAACCCCCGAGACCCTCCAGTTTTCGGAACATAGGCAGTTTTTCCTCCACTGTGGCAGTGCAGATAACTCTCGTATTGCCCATTTCGATTAGCACTGAGCCCTCGGCGTAACGGTTAAAGTTTCTGGTTATTTTTACCGGCCTGAGTTGCCCGGCTTTTCTCCCGTCAATCCTGTCCAAAATTTTACCCCTCTCTTTGCTTTTAGCTCACTGCAAGTACCCGTCATAATTATTTACTCATCCTTTTCACCGGGTAACCACGGTAGCATATAAAGTATGATGAACAACACAATTGATATTTAAACCGGCAGGAAGGAATATTGTCCGGCAAAACTGCCCCGTCCTTAATATACAAAATATGTGTCTCCCTCTACCGCCAGCTCAACTTTTTTTCCATAGCCTTCCCGGGCCTGGGCGCTCAATTCCTCCAGATCGTAATCAGGATAAAAATGGGTGATAATCAGTTCCTTGGCCCCCGCCCTTTTAGCCAGTTCTCCTGCCTGCCTGGCGGTCATGTGGTTGCCTTTCATATATTCCACATCCTTATCCAGGCCGCTGGCCTCACAAAGCAATATATCCGCCCTCCGGGCCAAGAGCTCCAGTTCTCCGGTGGGTGAGCTGTCCCCGCTATACACAAAGTATCCCGAGCCCTCTACCCCCACCGCATAGGCGGGCAGGGAATGCTGCACCGGAAGCAGGAAAAACCTCACCGGGCCTACCTCAAAAACCCCGGCCTCAACTCCCGGGGAAACGCTTTCCCGGGGTAAATCCTCAATGAAGGTCGCCTCAAAGGCATCGGTATAGCTTGCCAGTTCCTTAGCCACCGCTTCCGGCCGGGAAGGAAGATAAAGCGGCACCTTGCCCTGCTTCAGCGTACCGTTACGAAGCGCTCCGTCAATGGCATGACGCAGGCAGGGTAAATCAGCATAGTGGTCTGGGTGCAGATGGGTGAGCACCACGGCCCGGATTGTTTTGTAATCGAAAAAATGCCCCATCCTGCTAAAAGTTCCATTCCCCACGTCCAGCAGCACATTGGCGGCCCCGTCCTGCACAACATAACCGGAACAGGAGCCGCCAACCCGGGGATATGGCGCCCAGCAGCCCAACACGGTAATTCTCATGGCGTTTCCACCTCCTTTAACGCTTCCGCGCAACATCCCAGTGCTCCGGCAAAATCAGGATGATCCGGCACCACGACGGGTATATTTAATTCCCGCTCCAGTATGGTGCAAATAGCCTCGTTTTTGGCAACCCCGCCGGTAAACACCAGCCGGTCGCCCAACAGCCGGACCAACATGGGCTTGATCCTTTTGAATATGGTATAATTCACTCCCGCCGCCAGCGAGTCAGTGGAATGCCCCTCCACCACCTTGCCAATTAATTCCGTTTCTCCAAAAATGGCGCAGGTGGAGGTTAACTCCACCGGATTCAAGTGGTGGCGGGAGAGTTCTTCCATGTCGATGCCCAGCACCGCCGCCATGTTTTCCAGGTACCGGCCGGTACTGGCGGCACATTTGTCGTTAGTCATGAAATCTATCATTTTTCCGTTCCTTACCAAGGCTACCTTACTGTCCTGCCCGCCCAGATCCAGCAGGGTAAAATTCTTTTTCCCGGTAAGATAAGCTGCGCCGAGCATATGAGCCTTTATTTCCGGAACGATCCGGGTGTTTTTCATGTTTATGGCCTGCCGCCCGTAGCCTGTGGCCACCACGGCGCCCATTTCCACCCCCGCCAAGCCGGGCAGGCCGGTTAAATCCAGAACAAGCTGCCCGTCCTCCAGCCTGCCCCTTTCCCGGTAAAATTCTATGGTGTTGAATTTATATAGAGCCGCCGGGGTTTCACCATTCATCAGCGCTATTTTTACATTCCTGCTGCCCAGATCTATACCACAATACATTAACGCATGCCCCCTGCCTATTTAAGCATCTCTAAAAAGGAATCGATTCTCATCCTGGTACGGGCGTCCAGCCTGTTGGGCTTATCCCCCTCCAGGGTAAGCACGGGCATTTTTATTTTCTCCCTGACAATTATATCCTCAATCTGCCGGTAACAAAAGCTCTGGGCGTAGTGAATTAGTCCGTCCAGTTCCCTGCGCTTTATTTCCGGGATAATATCCTCCAGGCGGTAGAAAATACCGTAAGGGTAGGTGTAAAGTCTGTACTGCTCCACCAAATCGTCCACGTCATAGGGCATGGCAAACTGCCGCTGGGTTTCATTATACACCACCCTGGCCCCGCGCTCCTCCAGATAGTCATACAGATCATCCATAATGGGCGGGACACCAATATAGCCCAGCCTCAATTTTTCTTTTCCGGCCTCTTTATTACCCACTTCAGCCAGGAACTGATCCGCTTCCCTGGCGAAGGCTTCCGGATCGCCCTTAAAATCGCTGCAGTTCACCTGCCAGAGATGATTGTCCCGGCCGCTCACCAGGTTTTCCCGCCAAGTCAGCCCGTCAATTCTGTGCACTTTTTCCCTCACCCGGTCAAGCCTTTCCTTTGCCCGGTATACCTGCCCCCAGCTGACCCCGAAAAATCCCATTATTTTTTCCATCTGTAGCTTTAGCAAATCGTAATCCCTGTCAAAGGGGAAAGCAAAGGGAACCACCCGAACGCCGGCCAGTTGCAGTGTTTCCATCAGGGCGTGGGTATTGCTGCAGTCACCCTGGGTAACAGCGATGATGGTCTTTATGCCGCCCCGCAGGGTAGAGCTGTAAAGACCCTTTATCCAGGCGCACACATTCCTGGGGTAACCGGCGATTTCGGCTTCTTCTACCAGCATCCCCGGGTTGGAGTCGGTTATAAATATATTATTCAAATCCACCGGCACCCAGCCTGCAGCATAAACAATCTCCACGGGCACAGTAGTGGTAATGCCAACTCTTTGCAATTTCAACACTCCATATACAGGATATTCACCTTAAAATAATGCCAAAAAATAGCGAAAAAAGAAACCCTTTTTTCGGGTTTCTTGATAATTCATTATATTCTTTTCTCCCATCGGCGAAAATAAACTTTTCTTTACTCCCCGAAATAGTCTGCTATGCCTTCGGCAATACATCTGGCTGCATTATCCTTGAATTCGTCGGTCTTCATCATTTTTTCCTCGTTGCTATTAGAGATAAAGGCTACCTCCACCAGGGCTGCCGGCACCTCCGAAGCCTTCAGCACCACAAAATTGGCCTCCAGCACACCAATATTCCGGGTGCCCAGTCCTCCCTGCACACGACTTTGTAATTTCCTGGCCAGACTGCTGCCTTCAGTCTTTAGCCGGTCACCACCCAGAGTTGGGGTACGGACATAATAAGTGCTGGTACCGTCATAGCTGCTACTGGGATTGGCGTTCATGTGAATACTTACGAATGCCGATGCCCCGCAACTTGTGGCCATGGCCGGCCGCCCGTATAAATCCACGAATGTATCGCCTTCCCTGGTTAATACTACGTTGGCTCCCTTTTGCCGTAGGTATTCAGCCACCCTCCGGGCCACATTCAGGTTGACCGTTTTTTCATACAGCCCCGTAGGGCCGATGGCTCCCGGGTCACTGCCGCCATGTCCGGGGTCAAGCACTATGGTGCTGCCTGCCAGGGGGCGGCCCGGTCCGGGCGGGCTCAATTCCAGCCACAATGTTTTTTTGTCGGCAGAAAGTTTAGTGGAATGATAACAGGCGCCGTTTAAATCCAATACCAGCCTCACCGTGTCGGGACTATGGCTGTACCAGCCCATGCGGGCCTGGCCCACCAGTTCCGTTCCGGCCTCCACACTTTCGGGCAGGCTCCCGGGCTGAACGCCAACCATGTCAATCACCAGGCGGTCAGGGCCGCTAAGTCTGAAAGCAGACACATTGCTTATAGGCGCTGTGGATTCCACGGTTACCCCGGTTTTCCGGCCCTCTTCCTTGATTAGTAAGGATTTTAGCGCCAAATCCGCGTCAACCTGATCTTCCGTGCCGTTCTGCTCCTCCGGTTTAGTAGTATCTTCCTGTACCCCTGGCTGAACAGTTCCGTCGCCCGGAGCTTCCCCCTGTTCCGGGGGCTGTACGCTGGTATCGTTATGAGCCGGTGGTATCACGCCTCCATCTACATTACCACCGGGGAAGTTAGCCGGTGGTTTGTTATCTCCTTCCGGAGCCGGCTGTTGAGAGTCGTCCACCTCGGCCAGCCAGGATACCACCCAGCCGTAGTAGCCGCCGGGCAGCTTTACCTTATACCAATCGGCGGACCTGTCCACCAGAGGGAGCCTGTCCCCCTTGCTGGCCCTGGAAACCACGTCATATTCCGTACCGGGGCCGCTTCTTATGTTGACGTAAGTACCGTTAATGACTGCCTGCCCGCTGGAAGTCACCGGGACGGGCTTGTTGGCTGATACCACAGGTGCTGGGGTTGCTGGTGCGGGTGCCCCGGTTACCTTTAGCAGGCTTCCGATTACCCAGCCTGGCCCCGCCGGTGTTTGTACTCTGTACCAGTCGCCTGATTTTTGCAACACCTGCAGGCTTGTACCACTGTTAAGCTTGTCCGTGATTTTATTATTTGTTCCCGGGCCGCTGCGCACATTCACCACGCTGCCGCTAACCACAGCTTTCCAGCCTCCAGTTGCGGCGGAGGCAGGTGCCGGCGCAGGTGTGATCTTTGCCGGAACGGCATTATTTTTAACCGTCACAAGCCAGGATGCAACCCACCCGGTGGAGCCGGCGGATGTTTTTATTTTGAGCCATTCGCCTGATTTGCCCAGTATTTGTAAAACAGCTCCCTGTTTTAATTGTCCTGCCACCTGGTAACCCGTGCCAGGACCGCTTCTCATGTTTAAAATGGCGCCCATAACCACAGCCTGACCTGTGGCAGCCGGAACTGCGGGTGACGTTGCTTTGGCCTGGCCAGCGGTAGAACCGCTGACATTCACCAGGGACGCGGCTATCCAGCCCGCAGATCCTCCGGGCAGCTTGACCTGATACCAGTCACCGGATTTCCCGGTAACTACAAAAATATCTCCCCGCAGGGCAGATCCGGTTATTTTGTGGTTTGTTCCCGGTCCCGACCTGACATTCACTGATGAGCCCTTCACCACAGCCTGCTGCGCTGCCAGTACCAGTGCCGGCGAAACTGTGAGTACTAGCAATGCAATTAATAAACCAGTTATATATTTGCCAACCCGCCTTCTCTGCCCCATACACGTCTCCCCTGACAAAATTTGCCGTTATTAAAAAATAATCTACCTTTTTGACGGTAAATGCAGGCAATAAGTTCCTAAAAACAGCATATTTTTCTACTTTTTTTTCTGGCATTTTCAGGACTCTGCACCGGAGCCGCATAAAAGGGTTTGCTGCGGGGGGATAATCTCTAATATGTTGACTTTATATGCCGGAGGGAAAATAATTTTGCGGCCGAAATTAACTTTGTTCTTTTTGTTCCCGGCTATATCATTATTGCTGACCATATCTTTTGCTCCGGCCCGGGCAGAAGCTCATGCTAATATTTGCCCCTTTAACTGCGAGGAATCCCGGGAACTTACCCTAAAAAACCCGGCCCTCACCGGAGAGGACGTCCTCGGAGTTCAAAAAATGCTGCACGGGCTGGGTTTTTTCAACAGTCCCAGTAATGGTGTTTATGACCAGCACACATATCAGGCGGTGAAAAATTTCCAGTTGAATCAGGGGCTTAATCCAGACGGGGTGGTCAACGGGGGAACCTGGGAAACCCTGGGCAGAGCCGTCGAGCCGTTCAGCAGCAAGGTGTTACCCCCACCCGGGGGCAAGATTAGTATAATAATTGACACTAAAAGGAGAAAACTTACCGTGTTTTCTGACGGCAAGCCGTACAAAACCTTCCCTGTAGCCCTGGGCAAGCATGAAACACCTACACCAATAGGCAACTGGAAGGTGGCTCGCAAGGCCAGGAACTGGGGAACAGGATTCGGTACCCGCTGGTTGGGGCTTAATGTGCCATGGGGCATTTACGGCATCCACGGCACCAACAAACCCTACTCCATTGGAGGCTACCAGAGTCACGGCTGTATCCGCATGTTCAACAGCCACGTTGAGGAAATGTTTCCCTGGATACCGGCAGGCGCGCCGATAATCATCGTGGGCAATCCCTTCAACTATATGGAACCCACATACAAAATACTCAGAAAGGGAGATCGCGGAGCAGCGGTAATGGAAGTACAGAGTGCATTGCAAAGACTGGGTTATAAAATAACTGTGGATGGCATCTGGGGACAGCAAATGGAAGAGGTTGTTATAAAATACCGGAAAGAAGCTCATCTCCCCTTCGATAACTCGGTAAACGCCAAGGTTTATCAGTCCCTGGGACTCAAATAAACTGGATTATCGGCTATAAAAAGTGTAAAATAATGCTAACAAAATAAAAAGGGGGGTTAGGTTTGCACTGTCCCAGGTGTACCGAAGAATTGCAGGAAACAACAAAATCAGGAGTGTTGGTTGATGCGTGCCCCCGCTGCCGGGGTATATGGCTGGACCGCGGGGAGTTGGAAAAACTTATGGGCAAGGCCAGGGAATACCAGCAAGATTACGAGCACTATTATGAAAAAGAGCATAAAGACAATTATAAGCATCTTGACGACCACGACAACTACCACCATAAGCATCACAAAAAGAAGGGCCTGCTGAACATGCTGGAAAATCTCTTTGATTAAGACAAACCCGGCTTTGGCCGGGTTATACTTTTTCAGGCTTAGAACCAGTATCTGTCCCAGCCGGAATGGCCTCAGGCTGGCTTTCAGAAACCGGTGCGGGCCGGCGCCGGGCAGCTGGACGCCTGGCGCTGTTCTTTTCTTTAAGCACCGGAACAACCTTCATTACGTACCAGAAGCTGATTCCCAGACCGGCCAGGATACTGACCGCCGTTACAGGATCGAAAGCCATTACAGACAACGCCAGCAAGAAAAAAACTGCTATTGTTAAAACGGGTACGGCAGCACCTCCCGCCACAATATACGGACGCGGCAGTCCGGGTGACTTTTTCCTCAGCACCAGAACAGCTGCCCCGGACATGGCATACACTATGGACTCCATGGCCGCCGCCGTGTTCAGCAGCACAAGATAGCGTCCGGTAATCAGCACCAGCATGGATACTATCAGCGCCACCGCCAAAACCCCCAGTATAGCAACCCACGGGGTAAAATATCGCATACTTATTTTACTGAACACTCTGGGTAGCACGTTCTCTCTGGCGGAGGCATAAAAAAACCTTGATACGCTGATTAGCCCGGCGTTAAAGGTGGTAATGGAGGAAGCTAAGCATATCACCACTGCCCAGAGTACCCCCGCCTCACCCAGAACATACCTGGCGAAAACCAGCAGGGGCACCGGTGAGCCGGCTATGGCCTCCCGGGGCACGGCAGAGGTCATGGCCATGGTAATCAGCGAGTATATAATACTTAAAAGCCCCACCGCCACCAGCATACCCCTGGCTATCAGGCGGCTTTCGGTAACCTCCTCAGCAAGCGGTGTTACCCATTCAAAGCCTACGTACAAAAAAACGCCTACTGCCACAGCGTTAATTACCGGTACTATGCCTCCTGGCGCAACTGGAGTGGTAAACCTAAAACCGGTATGGTAAAATCCCACAAAAGCAAGTACTATCAAGGAAACCATCAGACCATAAGTCACCATGTCCTGGAAGTTACCCGCCAGCCTTATCCCCCGGATGTTCATTAACGTAACCACTACAAACATGAACAAAATCCAGACCACCGGGGCCACCACAGGCAAGGCCTCGCTCAATATGTTTCCCAGTACATAACTTTCGGCCCCCACCACGCACATCACTACAAACATATAAAGCAGGGAAACCGCCAGAGCCACCGTGTCCCCGAAGGCCCGCCCGAAATACAGTCTTATGCCCGCCGCCGAGGGGAGCATGCCGTTAAGCTCGGAAAAGCAGGCGCCCGCCCCCAGGCAGAGCATACCCCCCACCATAATGGCGATCCAGGCGGAATCCCCGGCCAGGAAGCCGGCCATCTGAATTGCCGCCACAAATGACGAACTGGCCAGAGTAAGGCCAGCGCTAGTGGCAACTATAGTTCTTAGAGTTAGGACTTTCTTCAGCTTAATCATCATTCACCCCATATAAGTAAGGATATAAAATCCAGCCTGACTATATCATCCTCGGAACCCATAATCTTCAGGGTTCCGTTCATATATGGCTCCGTGGGAGTTATATCTCCGTAAAACATATCAGCCAGGGTTTCACTGTCAGCTAGCACTGTCAAATCCGGCTTGTCCGCAGCTCCCTCCCAAAAACGCAGCTCCCCGTCTTTTAATTCCAGTGTGTGGGCGGATTCTATATCCGTGGTGAGCACCTGGATAACCCGGTTCCAATCCCTGTTCATTGTCTGTAGTCTTTTATTGGAGTTGTATCCTTCGGCGAAAGCCTTCAGGCTATCGGTAATTTCCTGGTGTGTGGCCATTTTTGGTACTGTCCCCCTCGTGCTGCCTGACCTTAATTCAATTCTACAATTCTGGGCCGGAAATCCAAAAGCTCCAGCAATTTCAGATATTCTCCCGCTGTTATATCCTGCCATCCCTTTCCTGTAATAGCCACCAAAACAGCCTCCATGACGTTGGTACCGAAAGAGCGGCCCTCCAGTTCAGGGGTCGTGGTCACCAGCGTCCCGGCTCCGCACTGCCTTAAGAAAGCTATGTCATCCTGAGTGGTTGTGTTGGTAATAACAGTCTGTCCCGATAAATCGTCCGGCATATATCTTTTTACCAGGTGAAAATCTCCGGCCAGAACCTGGGCTTCACGGTAATAGTAGCCAAATTTTTTTACTTTAACATCATCCCTGGTATCCTGTTTTTTCCCGGTGGGGTATAGCATATGAAAGGGCAGTTTGACCATTTCGGGCAGCGTCTTGCGAGCTATTTCTTCCAGCTCCGCCAGAGTTTTTATGGGATATGGAATGCCTGCTGTAAATATAAGGTCACCGTATGTAACATCACAATCCAGCTCAACAAAAGCCTCGGCCATGCCAAAGCGGTCCACGGCGCTCACCATCAAAACCCTCGACCCTGGGGGTATCAGGTTGCTGTGTTCCCGCAGGTAGTATACCGTTTGCCTTTCCAGGGTGTCTTTAAGGCCGCTGCCGTCAACCACAGGTGTTTTTTTAACCGCTTCCAGCAGCCTGAGACCGTCCTTTACGGTATATCTGGTCTTTCCGGCATAAAGGTAAACATCTATACCTCCGAGGCCTATGGCATCCACACTTCCGTCCAGTTCTTCGAGCAAGGCCAGAGCCCGGTCAATATCACCGTCCGTACCCTGCCGGCTGATTTCGAATTCCTCTCCCAGCAGGTTAACCCGCACCCGGTGATCCCGTAACGAAGAGCCCAGGCTCACGCTAACCACCCTTTTCAAAAAAGCACCTCTCTTCTTAGGAAAGGGGACACACCTTCTTTGGTTGTTTGAATACCTTCTTTTTAACTCGCAAAGAAATGTTCCCAATCTGTGCAAATAAATTTTCCTAAACATTGTAACCAAAAAAGCCAATTATTACAACCTAAAAGAAAAAGCCCTTGCGGGCAGCATTACCATAAACTATTTACAAACTGTTTACGTTAGTATAAACCGTATTAATGTTAACTGGCATAAAGGCCTTTATGAGTATCAATTATTTCTGTATTACCACTGGTATGCCGACAGCTACATAGTTATAGAAGTCTTCTACGTTACTGTTGGACAGGGCTATGCAGCCCCAGGTCCAGTTATCTCCAAATTCAGGTTTGTCTCCCCCGTGTATGCCAATACCGCCGCCCAGAGCCGTTCGCTGGGGAGGGGTTTTGCCGCTGCTAAAGGCCGCCACCACCGCGTCCCGGGTGTAGCGGTCAATAAGCCCCTGACGCAACCCCCGGTCTGCATCCTCAATATTGGGATAACTGAGCCTCATCCACCTTGATCCCAGATATTTATCGGAAGGAGACAGGACAGATTTTTCTGTGATATAAAAATTTCCCTCCGGCGTTTTTTTGTCACCGGCATACTGCTTATCCCCCGCGCCACCCTCACCAAATTCAACCCAGTACGACTTCAGCCACTTATTGCGCGCATACAGGCTGAGGGTACCCTCGGACTTGTCCACAACAATCTTGGTAACAGTTGTGGTGTTTTTTTCCCTGAGTACCTGCCACAATGGTTTTTCCACCGTGCCCGGGCTGCCGGACAGCATGTAGATGCCGGCGATAAACATTACGGAACAGGCTACCACGATTAATAATACTAATTCTGTTTTATCTTTCATCATATACTACCCACTCCCGTCTATCATGCTGAAATATTTAATTTAGTCGCGGGAAGCACAATGTCCAAATTGTAACATGGAATACCAATAAATTATACGTTTATCCATTCATTTCGCCAAGGCAATTGAAGGTAGTAAATGATATATTTGTCTAATAACGTTTTCTTAATATAAATGAATTTTGAACATAATATGATAAGTACAAAACATTTCCCATGTTTAATGTTATTTATAGCTGGAGGTACTTTATGAAAAAAATACCACTCCTTGCAATAGCTATTCTTATAAGTTCATTATTATTGCTAACACCATCATTTTCCCAGAACCAAACCCACCCTCAGGAAACCACATCGGACGATTACAAGATATACAGGGATTTCAAGGATATGGAAAAACCCTATCAAGGCCCCCTGCCCTGGGAAAAAGACACGGTATTTTTGGAAGCCGTTAAAAAGAACAATACCCCCGTGCTGATGGCAGCATATAAAGCCACCCTTCATGATCCCATCTTGTCGGAAGCTTACAATATTTCCCTGGCGGCGGAACATTTGGCTGGCACGATGGTGAAGCCGGGGGAAATATTTTCACAGAACAATACCATCGGGCCCTATGCCCGCCACCGGGGCTACCGTGACGGACCCACCTATGCCGGCAACCACCTGGTAACCACGGTGGGCGGCGGGGTATGCAAGATCGCCACCATGCTGTACAATGTGGTAACTTTCAGTGATATGCAAATAGTCATGCGCAGTTCACATTCCATGATTGTACCTTATGTGCCACCGGGACAAGACGCTACGGTTTATTACGGCGTAAGGGATTTTCGCTTTTTAAATGATACCGGCACCCCGGTGCTTATCTGGTCCCGCAAGGTCGGCAACTCACTGTTCATGGCGCTATACGGCAGTAAAAAACCGCCCCGGGTTACCTGGCACCACAAGGTCATAAAAAGAGCGGTATTCTGGACAGAATACCGCTTCAACCCCTCACTCCAGCCCGGCACGGAAAAAGAAGTAATGCCCGGCATGGACGGCTATATTGTCAAGTCGTGGGTAACAGTAGAAAAACCGGGCGGGACAGTACTCACCAAAGACAAGGGGACGAGCTATTATAACGCCTTCCCCCGCATAATGGAACGCGGGCCGCAAAAAAGATAAACTAAGCAAGATCTGTACACCTCAGGGCGTTCAAAAACAAGCATAGCGCGAAAGGCGAAGCCGGACAGCGCGGAGCGTACTGGTAGTACGTGAGCACTGGTCGGCAAGCATTCGTTGGGGACATTCCTTCCAGGAATTTGTTAAAAGATAAGAAATAAGGCAACACAGAAGGTGTGTCCCCTTACCTTAAACGCTAGGCGCAGTTTTTCAACGGCCTGCTAACTCTCCATCACACGGACGGTATTAAGTGCGGGATCGGCGCAACCCTGGAAATGAATACCCAGATCCCTCATGGTCAGCAGGTACTCTATAACCTCCCGGGTTATTCTCTCTCCGGGGCAAATTACCGGTACTCCCGGTGGATAGCAGCTAATAATTTCGGTGCTTATCCTGCCCACGGTATTTTCAAGGGGCAGAACATTCACCGGGGAGCCAAATGCCTCCCTGGGTGAGACTAGCAGCTCCGGAATATCCGGCAAAAGGTTAAAATCGGTCAAATTGCTCTGCCAAGCCGTACCAGAACAATTTTTGTCCGGCATTTCACTCATTTCCCGCAGTGCCTGTAGCAGGTATATGGCTTCTTGCTGACAGTTGCCAGAGGTAACTATTAGAAGAATATTAAATACATCGGACATTTCCACCTGAATATTCCGGTTTGCCCTGAGCCACTGCTCGACCCACAAACCTGTTACTTCCAGGTTTTTTACGGAAATAGTCACCTTGCAGGGATCCAGACCGGACACCCCGCTTTTACCTATAATCTCTACGCCAAAGGATGACAGGCCCCGTATTTTATTACACTCCGACCTTATGTAACCGGCCAATTCCAGGGCATGTTGCACTAATTCCCTGCCCTGTGTCGACATCTGGGCCCGGGCGGCATCCAGCGAGGCTAAAAGAAGATAGGAGGTACTGGTGCTCTGGAGCAGCCTCAGAGTGGCTTCCAGCCTCTGTCTGTTTATCAGCCTCCCCTTCAGATGCAGCATGGATGCCTGGGTGAAAGCCGAAAGAATTTTATGGGTCCCCTGAACTACGGCATCCGCTCCGCAATCCATGGCGGTGGGGGGTAGTTCTCTGTGGAAATAAAGGTGTGGTCCATGGGCCTCATCCACCAGCAGAGGAATTCCCCTATCGTGGACTATCCTGGCTATGGAAGAAATGTCCGATGTTATGCCGTGATAAGTAGGATTGACCAGCATAACCGCCTTCACGCCAGGGTGACGGTCCAGACACCTGTTTATGCTCTCCGCTGTAACTCCCAAGGGGATATTATATTCCCGGTGATATTCCGGCCTAAAAAAAACTGGTACGGCGCCGCTCAAAATTATACCGCTCAGTATTGAACGGTGCATGTTGCGAGGAACCAAAATGCTGTCCCTGGGGTTGCAAACTGTCATCACCATGGCCTGCAGGCCGCAGGAACTTCCGTTAATCAGGAAATAAGTATAATCGGCGCCAAAGGTTGTAGCCGCTATCTCCTGGGCCTCTTTAATCACCCCATAGGTCTGGTGCAAATCATCCATCCCAGGCACATTGGTAACATCAGCCGCAAACACAGTTTTTCCAAGGAAATCAGCCAGAGCATTGCCGGCCATCCCGCCCCCCTTATGGCCGGGCATGTGAAACCTGATCGTCTTATCATCTATGTATCTTTTGAGGGCGGATAGTATGGGTGTTTGGCTGGGTGTATTCAATGAAACTTTCACCTCGCTGAATCAATATACACCCTGTATATGCCGGCATCCTCCAGGGTGACACTGATCGAACGAGTTCAGCGGCCTCTAAAGAGTCATTCAGAGGCCACTCAAAAACAAGCATGGCGCGGAAGGCGAAGCCGAACAGCGCGGAGCGTACTGGTAGGTCAGAGGTCAGGGGACACACCTCCTTCGGAGGAATGTCCCCAATTAATACTGTACGGCGAGCATTCGTTGGGGACATTCCTTCTAGAAATTTGTTAAAAGGTAAGAATTAAGGCAACACAGAAGGTGTGTCCCCTTACCTTAAACGCCAGGCGCAGTTTTTCAGCGGCCTCCTCTCCTAATTCATGCTTATACAGATTAGCCCTGCGGTAATCAGTGCAACTCCTATAATTTGGTAACCCGCCACCACCTCACCCAGGAAAAAATAGCTCAGCAGCATGGTAACTATAGGGGAACAGGATAATACCAGAGTAACATCGTTGATGTTGCCCTTTTTCAGGGCGGCGAAATAGGCCAGGTCCCCCAGCAGAGTGGCGAGTATAGCCTCAATACTGATAAATAGCCAGAACAGCGGTGGTACTTCCAGAAAATGATGAAAACCCCTGGTGCCTATTAACCACCCCATTACGATGCTGCCGGCAATAATGGTTCTTATGGTAAGGGCTGTCACAGGATTAACATTGTACAGTCCAAGTTTGCCAAAAAGCGGGGCAAGTCCCCAGCACAGCATACCTAAAACAGCATAAAAAAAGCCATCTAGTACCTCCTTTCCGGAAAGCTCCCAACCTGTCCGAACAATATTCTATATGCCTTAATTACCAGGAAAAGAACATTCTGGAAAAAGCCACCCCACTACACAATTCTGTACTTTCCGGTAACATACTTTATTTTGCCCGGGGCAACCTATAACGGGAAAAAAGCTCACGGGGGACTGCGGAATTGAGCATTAAAAAATTATTTCTGGTTCTGGCCTTGGTCTGTTTGGTAAATTTGGCCTGGTGCGGTATAGCCTGCGGAAAGACGGCAGGAATTACCAATGATGTGCTGTATATCTATGAGCCTGCCCTGGCGGCAACCACCAAGGAAAAACATGTCAGAAAAGTGGGTATTGCGATAACAGCGGCCTCGGCGGTGCTAATGGACGCAGATACCGGGCAGATGCTCTACGCCAAAAACGCCAGCAAACCAAGGCCCATCGCCAGTACCACCAAAATAATGACCGCCCTGGTCGCCATACAGTGCGGTAATTTAAAAGGAACCGCCACGGTCAGCAAGCATGCCGCCAACGTGGAGGGCAGCAGTGTTTACCTGCAAACCGGTGAGCGCCTTACCCTGGAGGAACTTCTGTACGGGGCGCTGATGCATTCGGGTAACGACGCCTGTGTGGCCATCGCGGAACATGTGGCCGGAAACGAAAAAAACTTTGTTAATATGATGAATCAGGCAGCCCACCTGCTGGGAGCCGATAACACAAATTTCAGCAACACCAACGGCCTCCCGGACAAAAAACACCTCTCTACCGCCTACGACCTGGCCCTCATCACCAGGTACGCCCTGGCCAACCCGGTATTCCACAATATAGTATCGACTAAAAACCACCTCATCAGCGGGCCGGGCGGCCGGAGGCAACTGAGCAACACCAATCAAATGTTATGGGGCTATCAGGGGGCCGACGGGGTTAAAACAGGCACTACCAGTGCCGCCGGTAAGTGTCTGGTGTCCTCCGCCTACCGGGATGGCCGCCGCCTGATAGCTGTAGTCCTGCACAGCGGTGACCGCTATGCCGATTCCTCCAGGCTGCTGGATTACGGCTTTGAGAACTTTGACAGAATCGCCGCCGTCAGGGCGGGGGATATTGTCTCGTCGATAAAAATCCAGTACGGCAATACTCCGGTGGCTCCCCTCACCGTGCAGAGGGATCTTTATGTCACTGTACCCAGGGATAGCGGGGAGATTATAGAAAGGGAGATCTTCAGTGGAGATATGCTTGCAGCACCGGTGCAGAAAAACTTTCCGGCCGGCAGAATGCGGCTTTTGGCAGGCGGCGAACTGATTGCCGAAACGGCCCTGGTAACCGGAAAAAATGTGGACAGGCTGCCCTATTACCGCATAATCTGGAACAGGATAAAAAACCCGGCGGCGCTAATTGGCGGCCACCGGGATACATTACGCTAGAGTCTATTTAAAACTTGGTTTGCGTTTTTCATAAAAAGCCCTGACCCCCTCGGCAAAGTCGTCTTCCGACAAGGCCAGCAGCTGACAGGATGCCTCAAGCTCAATCTGAGTATCCAGGTTACTGCTCAAACTGGCCTTAAGCAACATTTTTATCCGCGCCATTGCTTTGGCCGGACCCTGGGCCAGGGATCGGGCCAGAGCAAGGACCTCGTCGTTCAAGCGTTCATGCTCTACCACCCGGTTATATATGCCCAGGGCCAGTGCTTCCCGGGCGTCCAGCACGGTCCCGGTGAGCATCAGCTCGGCGGCCTTCTGATAACCCACCCTGCGGGCCAGGCACCAGGATGCCCCGCCGTCCGGCACCAGGGCAACATTGACGAAATTGGGCGCAAAACGTGCTTTGTCGGAAGCCACAATAATATCACAGAGCTGTGCCAGGGCTGTACCGGAACCGGCGGCCACGCCGTTAAGCGCGGCTATCAGAGGCTTGCTGAAGCTCTCCACGGTCTTGATAATCATGGCGACACTGTCCAGTATTTCTCTCTTTTTCCCCACGGTGTCCGCCGCCTCCAGTACAGACAATTCCCCCCCGGCGCTAAACGCCTTGCCGGCGCCGGTAAGTACCAGCACCCTGACATCTTCATCCTTTTCCGCCATATCCATTGCTTCTTTCATTTCCCGGGCAAGTTCATTGTTTAAGGGGTTAAATTTTTCCGGACGGTTCAGGGTAATAAAAGCTACCTTTTCTTCTTTCATCTCATAAATCAATGTTTTAAATTCCAAAACACACAACTCCCCTCAGAATATTGCGAATATTTAATCATTATCATAACACAAAAAAACCGATTAGTTAACTATTTACTAACCGGCTATAATTTTTTCTCGTTTTATGATACCTTACAGTGGTTTCCCCCGGCTAATTAACTGCGATAAAAAAAATAACCCACAAAACTGTAATCTAAATAAATTTTTTGCAAACGACTTATACAATCACTACCTTATACTCCCGCAGCCAGGTGTCAAGCTGCCCCAGATAGGCCAGCAGCTGCGCCTCTCCCATGAGCTGGCCGAACCAGGCCGGGCTGAAGGACGGGGCCCCGTTAGTGGCGATGTCCCTTACTGCATTGACATCAATCAGGTCTAGCAGGGGTGATGTAGAGTCATCAAGAATCTGTAACAGCCATGACCTCACAGCCGCCAGATAGGACGGGTTGTGCGTCTTGGGATAAGGGCTCTTGCGACGCTCCAGAACATCGGCGGGAAGCACATCAACCAGCGCCCGCCTTAGAATGCCCTTTTCCATATCCCCGTATGTTTTCATTGACCAGGGAATGTTCCACACGTATTCCACCAGGCGGTGGTCACAGAAAGGTACTCTTACCTCCAGGCCGACGCCCATGCTCATACGGTCCTTGCGATCCAGCAGGGTAGGCATGAACCTGGTAATATTTAAATAAAACATTTCTCTGATGCGGTTTTCCCGGCTACCCTCGCCCGGCAGGCGGGGTACCTCGGCCAGGGCCTCCGAGTAGCGCCCGGCCACGTACTCCTCCGGCTTTATCTTTTCCACCACCTCGGGGGTATAAAGCCCTGCCTTCTGCGAAGTCATCCTGATCCAGGGGAATGTTTCGGAGTTCAAGATATCTTTTTCCCGGAACCACGGGTAACCACCGAAAACTTCATCAGCGGATTCACCGGAGAGGGCTACGGTGGCATTCTTTTTTATTTCCCGGCAGAAAAGATACAGTGATGAATCCACGTCGGCCATGCCTGGCAGGTCGTTGGCTTTGACAGCGTTTTTCAGGGCTTCCACCAGTTCGGGAGTATCGACATATATATAGTGATGTATGGTTCCCAGGAAATCCGCCACACGTTTTACCCAGTCAGCATCATTATTGGGCTGAAACCGGGTGGGGGTAAAATTCTTATCGTTATCCACATAGTCAACGGAATAGGTATGGATTTTATCCATGCCTGCGCGGCGGAAAGCACCAGCCGCATAAGCGGTAATGGCACTGGAGTCAAGCCCTCCGGAAAGAAAGCAGCATACCGGCACATCGGCCACCAGTTGGCGCTCCACGGTATCCTGCAAAAGTTCCCTTACCGTGGCGACGGTTTTTTCCAGGCCGTCGTCATGAGGCCTGCTTTCCAGGTTCCAGTAGCGGCGTAAATGAACCCCGTTGCGGTTATAAACCAGGCACTGGCCGGGCCTCACCTCGGAAATCCCCCTGAATATGCCCTGGCCAGGTGTCCTGGAAGGTCCCATGACAATAATTTCCGCCAGTCCCTCCGCGTCAACTTCCGGCGAAATATCCGGGTGGGCAAGCAGGGCCTTTAACTCGGAGCCAAAAATAAATGAATTGCCCCTGTGCGCATAAAATAGAGGCTTTACGCCAAGCCGGTCCCTGGCCATAAATAGCCTTTGACCCGCCTCATCCCAGATGGCAAAGGCAAAAATACCATTAAACCTGTCAACGCAGGCGGTGCCCCATTCCACATAGGCGATGAGCAGAACCTCTGTATCCGAGTTGCGTGTTAAAAATGTATGACCCCGGCTCTCCAGTTCCCTCCTCAGTTCCAGGGTGTTGTACAACTCCCCGTTGTACGAAACAGTATACACCCTCTCCCCCCGCCTGCGGGTCATGGGCTGGCCTCCCCCTTCCGGGTCCACCACCACCAGGCGCCGGTGGGCCAGGCCGGCGCTCTTCGACAGCCACATCCCCTCCGCGTCAGGCCCCCGACAGGATAACGTCTCCGCCATGACAGCAAGAATACGCCCCTGCTGATTCAAATCCTTATCCCAGTCTATCCAGCCGGCAATCCCGCACATTGTTGGCATTTCCTCCCTTGTTACGTATTCTCCCCGGGGCCGGCGTTCCCGGCAACCCTGGGCGCATTGTCCGGGACCCCGTTGTCCCAGGTGATACCGGCCCCGCGTCAGGGGCGGCCACCTGTTAAAACAGTATGCAGGATAACGCCTAAAATCGACTGCTTTAAAAAAATAAACGCAGCCTGATCACTGCGTTTCGCATTTACAAAAACCTTTTTGCAATTTCTCCAGTTTTAACCGTTAACCAGTATGTCCTTCATCCTGTCCATTATTTTTACAGAACCTTCCTCCTTGCCACCCCCCACCGCCGGTCCGAAGCCAAATCCCCCTGCTATGTCGGTTAACACTGCTTTCAGCGCCTTCATGCGCCGACGGTAGAACTCTTCGTGGCCTACCTGATCCGGGTCGATGTTCAGCCTTTCCCGGAGCATATCCGGGCCGAACAGCAAAGGCGCCATCATGGAGGACACGGCGTCGGACATCCAAGCCCTGCTTTGCAGCTCACCGGTGCAATAATTTATAACGTCCATATAAAGGTCAAATAATTGGTACATCTTCAGAGCATCAGCATCATCCAGCCAATCCTGAATCG
Organism: Peptococcaceae bacterium BRH_c4b; assembly: GCA_000961595.1. GTDB lineage: Bacteria > Bacillota > Desulfotomaculia > Desulfotomaculales > Desulfocucumaceae > Desulfocucumis. Next base: position 2,896 of record LADO01000001.1, on the reverse strand, counting down.
TCCAGGTGCGCCTGCCCCTGTTACCGAAGCAAAAAGGCTGGCGTTCCACCATGAAAAACATTTCCTCCAGGCCCCCTCCCTCTTCTGGAGCTTTGGCCCTCACCGCCCTGCCCAGGGGATAGGTGCGGCAGTTCCTTGATCTCGCCGGATACACCCTGCATTTCCCGTCCTTTAACATGAAAGCGCAAGGGCCCTTCTCTGCGTGCCTGAACCTGGCAAAGGGCCAGCCATACCCACGATCTATTTCGTAAATGCAGTATTCTTTAAGAAAGTCCCTGCCCGGCATACCCAGGTGACGGGCCATTATTTCCACATCCCAGGGGTCCAGCATAATACTAATGGTGTTGCAACAGCGCCCCATACAGTCGTCCTGGCACTCAAAATTGAATTGATGGTTCATCTCCAGCCCGGTAAGACTGCCCTCTGCAAGGCTTTCCAGTAATTCCCGACGATATTTTTGCATTTTTATCTCCCTTTCTGTTCGCTGCAGAAAGTATTCTACGCCCCGCCCCTACAGACCTTTGCCAGGATTACAAAACAATCATTAAAATCTTGCCCGCAGCCCAATAGGTAAAAATGCTCGAGGGGCAGTCGTAAGACTGCCCCTCTATGTATGGAACGACATAAATACACCCCTGTATCCGTTTTATTGCTCCATCTGGCGGGCCAGAAAACCGGCTGCCGTTTCCGCCAGCTTGCTTTCCAGATTACCCATCACGGCTCCTTCCCTGGAAGCAATGATCACCGAGCCAATGGGATCACCTCCGGATATAATGGGCGCTATAACCGCAGTACTGCAGACAACCCTCTCGTCGGCGGTTATGATAACGTTATCCGAAAACATCTGAACCTTTCTTTTTTCCATGACATCTTCAACCACCTGGCCAATGGTTTTGGATGTAAAATCCTTGGCGTTGTTTCCCGCCACGGAGACCACGTTGTCTTTGTCGGTAATTATGGACAGATGTCCCAGGGCTTCATACAGCGATTCGGCGTATTCCTGGGCGAAGGTACCCAGTTCCATAATCGGACTGTATTTCTTCAGCATGATTTGCCCGCCCCGGTCAACATATATCTCCAAGGGATCGCCCTCTCTAATCTTCAGGTTCCTGCGCAATTCCTTGGGAATGACCACCCTGCCCAAATCATCGATGCGCCTGACGATACCTGTAGCCTTTGCCATTTTTATCCCCCTTGATAAGTATTTCTCTTAATATACCCAAAACAAATATTATTAATTTATATGTGCAGCAAGCTGTTAAAAGTATAAATAATATCGCACTCCGTCCCAAATATAGGGGAGTGCGAAGGAATTGCAAATTTAATGTTTTATTTTTTCCATTATTTTACCGGCCTTCTTAAAATCTATACCCGACAAAAGCCAGTCAATACCGAATTTCAGCAATTCAACTTCATCCCCCAGGGCTTTTTCTATCGACTCCCGGGGAACGTTAAAGACATAGTGGAAACTTTTTCTGGATACAAATTCCCTGAACAAATCGATATTGTAGCAGGTGTTGTAAAAAACATCCACCACCTGCCTGTCCTTTTCCTTTTTCCCGCTCATTTTTATGGCCAGGGGTATACGGCCAAACTGCTCTTCCACAGGGTCATAATTTTCCAACCCCTGGTCTTGCATCCACTCCAGCGCATCCCATTCCCTATCTTCCATCAGCCCATGACAGAAGGAAGGGTCAAAGGCGATGCGAAAGGCATCTTCCCCCCTGATATCCAAAGGCGCCATGCGGCATGACCAGGGACGATGGCCGTATATGCTGCAGCCACCGGGCGTGACGAAGGGGCAAACCAGATTGGCATCCTCCCGCATCTTTACAACAACCACAGGAAAACCGCTATGTCCTGCGGTTAAAAGCACGGTATATCGGTCAAGAAATTCCCACGAAGGCATATTAAGGATATTTTTAATTCTCAGCACATCATAAGGGGTAAGGAAAATATTTATATCCCGGCAGCATTTACCGAAACACTCAAGGCCCTCATGACATAAAAACCTGAATTTGTCCCGGCCCGAAAACGTACCCTGCCTGACGGTCAGTTCACCAGATGCATCCACAGGCAACCCCCTCCTCCCTTGCCCCGGCGTTCAGTAATAAGACCCGGGACCCACACTAAGACATTATATAGTTACTATTCAGGTATTCAGAATTCAGTAGTCAGAATTCTGAATAGTTCTAGACGATAAACCGTTCTCTCATTCTGACTCCTGACTCCTGAGTAGTATTATATTTACTTCGAGCGGGTTTTACAACAGCTCTACTGACCAAGCCTAAAGTAGTGCTATTACCATATTGAACTAACTGTTATTTGCTGTTTTAGTATATAATAAACGGAGATGAATAACTGACTGTAAAAGGAGTCGGGTGCTGATGGGCAAAAGAAATGAAAACATTCGGGTCTTTGACAGTTGAATAACCAATAGATTTTCTAGAAGCCTTGGAAACAGGGCTTTTTTTGTTGCAAAAATGTCAAATTTGGCCACTTTTATAATGCGTACCTTTGCGTACTGTGTTATAATATAAGGAATTGGAGGGATTGGCTTGAGATTAAAAATATCTAAATCTAAAAATGCAGCATCTCTTTATGTTATAAAATCAATTTACAACAAAGGAAAACGTTCCACAAAGATAGTTGAAAAACTAGGAACCATTGCTGAACTTGAAAATAAATTAAACGGACAGGATCCCATTGAGTGGGCAAAAAAATATATTGAAGAACTTAACAAAAAAGAAAAGGAAGAAAAGCGTGATGTGTTGGTTAAGTATTCACCGTCCAAGGTGATTGCAAAAGATGAACAGCGCTCTTTTAACGGCGGCTATCTTTTCCTTCAGCAAATATATCATCAACTTGGCCTTCATAAAATTTGTAAAGAAATATT
>LADO01000055.1 GCA_000961595.1 Peptococcaceae bacterium BRH_c4b | reverse complement strand
TGTCATGGCGTGTCTAATTTTATGCAGCATTAACCAAGCAGTTTTATAGTTCAGGTTAAATTCTTTGGCAAGTGCAATCGCAGATATTCCACGTTTATCATACGACACAAGATATATAGCCCAAAACCAAATATTTAATGGCGTCCTGGTTTTTTCCATTACTGTATCTACAGTAACCGTTGCCTGGTAGCGACAATTGGCACACTCGTATAGTGTTAATTTTCGGGTATTTGTTTCATAGGCAATGGTGTGGCCGCATCTAGGACAATTATATCCATTTGGCCACTTTAATTTAAAAAGATGCTCCTGACATGCTTCTTTTGTATTAAACTTTTCTTGGAATTGAAGTAAATTAATGGCTTCTTGTTTTGCCATTGCAGATCCCCCCAAACAAGTGTTTATATAATTATATCAAACACATGTTTGTTTGGGAAGGGGCTTCTGAGCAAAAGACATAATCATGTATTTAAATTCTGCACTTTTAAAATCTTACCGGAAAGGTAACTGCTTTAGACGACGCTAGTAAAAAGGTTCTTGAGGCCAAAAAAGAACTTATGTCTGCGGAAAAGAACCAAACTCTGGCTCAAAATTCTTTAGCCGCTATCCAGACTTCCATTGCTGAGAAGACCAAAATACACTTTGAGGCGGCAAATCACGCAGTTCAAGCTCCAGCGCTGGAAGCCGCCTATAAGGAAGCAGAACAAATAAGCAGCAAGAGACAAGCTCTCGAAGAATTGCGTACGGAGCTGAATAATACACAAAAGGAACTTGACACTGCCAATATAGCTCTCCAGCAAATTGATAATAATTATACTGCTGCCAAACAAGAACTTCTCAGAATACAAGAAACATGGAACAAAGGACAGGCCACCATATTGGCCAGTGGTTTAACGGACGGGGCACCGTGTCCAGTTTGTGGTTCCCTGAAGCACCCCACTCCTGCCAAAAGCGAAGTATCACTACCTTCGGAAAAAGACATTAAAACAAAGCAACAAATCGTAGCTGATCTCGAAACGAGTCGTACATTGAGGAACTAACCCTTGCTTTAACTGAAGCAGAAACCGCAAGCAGGCACTGACCCAGGGTACACAGCTTCAGTCGCAGTCCAAACAAGAGGATAATTGGCTAATAAAGATTCAAGAACTCGAAATCTCTCTAAGGGAGTTGGAAAACCGTTATGCAATACTAGGACGTCTCTCTGAAGTTGCTAACGGAAGAAATAAGTATGGTTTGACATTTCAGCGATTTGTACTGGGAGCACTATTGGATGATGTGACCGTAGCCGCTACTGAGCGTCTGAAGTTGATGAGCCGAGGCCGCTATCACTTGCAGCGCACTTTGGACCGGACCCGCAGCAATGCGGCTGGGGGGCTGGAGCTTGAGGTGTTTGATACATATACCGGCGTGGCCCGAGGCGTGGCAACCCTATCAGGTGGTGAAACCTTCTTAGCCTCTCTGTCGCTTGCCCTTGGGTTGGTTGACGTGGTCCAATCCTATGCAGGTGGTATCCACCTGGAAACTATATTCGTAGATGAAGGATTCGGTACACTTGATCCAGAATCGTTAGATTTTGCAATCAGGGCCTTAATTGACCTCCAGAAATCCGGCCAGCTGGTAGGAATTATATCCCATGTTCCGGAACTCAAGGAACGGATTGACGCGAGGCTTGAAGTTCAACCAACTGACAGGGGAAGTGTTGCAGGTTTCAAATTATCATAATTTTGGTGTTAACAGACGCCATACACACGTGTTTGAAGAAAAGACCTTTAAGCCTGACCACCCTGGACTCCTGCTCATTTATCACATAGCGGCCTACAACATTATAGCCCAAAGGTACCCACCCCCGTTAAAACGGGCTAAAATACTGCAGTATTGTCTAATCTTTTTGGGCAAAAAAGACACTGTTCCCTATCGTCTAACCAAACTCAGCGGTGATATAATAGATGAAAAAGGTGAAATGCCTATGCGATATTCATGTCCATATCTGCAGGGTGAAGTAGAATTGACAGAAGAGCGGGAAAATCATATTTCTGAACGTCATCCGGAGTTAATTCCAGAGTATCGTTGGTGTATTGCTGAAACATTGTCTAATCCGGACACGGTTCGCCGAAGCACCAGGTTTGGCAACGCCCGAATGTTTTGCCGCTGGTTTGACAATGTTAGAAAAGGTAAATATGTTGTGATTGTTGTAGTTTCTGATGATGCCCCGGAAGGCCGCCATTGGGTAATTACTGCATACATTACCCGTAATATATCAGGGGGTGTAATCGAATGGAAGAAAAATTAATTTTTCGTTATGATCGTGAATCCGATATTTTATACATTGACAAAGTAACACCTTATCCTGAACAAGAGACAACAGAACTTGGCGATGATGTTGTGGCAAGATTAAATCCCTTTACGGAGGAAGTTGAAAACCTGGAAATTCTGTTTTTCTCTACGAGATTATTACGGACAGATCTTTTTACTCTACCAATATCCGCTGATTTACGCTTAGCATTTCAAAACGTTTGAAGTATATTAATAAGGGTGAAAATGTCCCTCCAAGTGAAGGGACATTTTTCAATTCACCCTTCGGTGGTTTTTCAGCTTAATTGTAGATGAAGGATATCTGGCCGAAAACCCGTTGGCAAGGGTGGAACGGCTAATAGAGGCCGAAACTTTAATCGTTGCCTTGAACAAGGAATAAGTAAGCTCACTGCTTGCCGTTCCCGACCAGAAACCCTCACCGGGCTAAGGGATACACTATACCCGCATCAGTGAGTTTCCAGATACGTAAACATTTCTTAACTTAAATTCAGGGGGGCTCTCCACCAACAGGCGTATTCTCCCCTTTCCTTCGATATTTCCAGAAAAATATACATCATCCAGGTAGAATTCCGGTTCAAACACCCATTTAGGTGGTTTCAAATGATAATCGTTGCATAGTTTATGAACCATGGAGGCTATCAACGCTTTAAAATAGGGTTGGTTTCCATTAAAAATGGGTTTGTCTTTTACTAAGTAATAACGCACAGATTTATTGTTTGCGGCCTTAAAATCATCCAGGAATTGTCCAAGATATAATCCTTTATTTTTAAAATCAGCGTCTATTCTCTGAATAACTTCCATTAGTTTACTAAACTCCATTTGAATCACCTGCGACTTTGTCATTCAAGTATTTCTGAATTATTTCCTCAACCTCATCAAGTGTATATCCTTTAGGATAGAACTTGTCAAATATTTCCGTGACTTGTTCATAGGAGCTTATATGCAAGAAATCTAGCAAGTATTTAATATCTTCAATGTCACTCGAGAAATCAATTCTAGACGTTAGGCATTTCATTGCCAAGAAATATTCCGGCTTTGGAACATATATGGATAGATTACTTAGATTCAAGAAAGCTTCCTTCTCACCAAAATAACTTATATACCTAGATACAGCATCATTAAGCCAATTATGCGGCAACCCATATATTGGGGCAATTTTGTCATTAGCTATCTTATATACTTTACTCTTTGGCTTAAAAACAGCGTCTACATCCCTTGTCGCAGGACGAGCTTCGAAAGCAACACACATCACGCTTCCGCCAAACAAGGTTAATTCGGCTTTTATATTAAGGATTTGTAGTTCATCATTCAGCATATTCAGGAATCTAAGGATGTCTTCTTTGGTTAATAACGTCATTGTTCAAACCTCCGTAAGGCATCTTCTTCCTAAAACTTACGCGAAAGATAGTAGTTTAGAACAATTTTTATTCGTAACTATTTGAGTCTCTCTTGGTATCCGTGAATAACATGTATTTTGATATATTATATCACAACTAAATCGATATTTACACAAGACAAGGAGGGTTCCTCGAATTATTAGGCATTGGTCTCCAGCACAAAGGAGATCCTGCATCTCACAACCCTGACCATAGTCCAATGAATTCTTCGGTATCTGTTTAACCGGGACAGCTAACGTGGCAAGCAGACGATTCGAAGCCTGGTTGGACTCTCATCGAGATAGCGCCAGCGAAGGTTGACTGTGGCCGCCAACGGGGCGAAATTTAAAGCATAGTCTGCGCTCGGAGAGACTCCTGTGTATTTCACATACATGAACTAGCAGGAACAAGGAATACTATGCCGAATATGCCATCAATAAGCAATTTAAAAAGGTGTTTTGCCGATGGATAAACAACGGGAAATTATTGCACAAACCTTTAAAAACATGAGCGCATAATACGATGATTTAGGCATAATTTGCCAATAATGTTAATTATAGCACTTGCAATATCTTTAAAAAATCATCAAAGGAACATGGTTTCTTTGATCAACCGCTGAATCTCCAACTAGGAATTCTATTAAATTCACCCGGGTTAGTAGCAGCAACAGGCAGTAGGTGACTCGAACTATTCGCTGGAGAGGGGTATAAAGATGGATAAGGTGATCTTGGTTGATGAGCAAAACTGCGTCGGCTGTAATAAATGCGTCAGACATTGCCCTGTTTTCGACGCAAATATTGCTTATATTTCGGAAGGGCAAAATAAGGTGAAGGTTAACCCGGAAAGGTGTATAATCTGCGGTAAGTGTATTGAAGTATGTGATCATAAAGCCAGGAACTTTAGGGATGATATAGAATTGTTTTTTGAGGCTTTGGATAGTGGGGAAAAAATTTCTATTATTGCAGCCCCTTCTATCAGGGTGAATTTTGCCAATTATGAAAACTTATTTGGCTTTCTGAAATCCAAAGGTGCAGATGTGATTTACGATGTATCCTTCGGAGCGGATATTACCACCTGGGCTTATTTAAAAGCCATAAAGGAAAAAAACCTTTCGTCTATAATAGCCCAACCCTGTCCTGCCATTGTAAGCTATATTGAAAAATATAAAGCTGAGTTAATCAGAAACCTTGCTCCCATTCACAGTCCTATGATGTGCACGGCGATATACCTAAGAAAATATGCCGGTGTTTCAAGCAATATAGCATTTTTGTCTCCGTGCATTGGCAAAATCAACGAAATAAACGACCCTAATACCAGTAATTATATACAATACAATGTTACCTATACAAAACTGCTGGATTATTTAGAAAGAAAAAGGATTAATTTATCCAATTATAACAAACATGGATTTGAAGATATTGGCTGCAGCTTGGGCTGTTTGTTCAGCAGGCCCGGAGGACTTAGGGAAAATGTCGAAGCGAAGGTTAAAGGGGCATGGATACGCCAGGTGGAAGGCCATGAGTATGCGTACGAATACCTGGATGAATATAGCCAAAGATTAGCAAGTGATAAGCCGTTGCCGCTGCTGGTAGACATCTTGAATTGTTCTAAAGGCTGTAATCTTGGCAGCGCCACAGCTAAAAATATTACTGCGGATGACGCTGATTTTACTTTCAATGCCCTAAAAGCTGAGAAACTGGATGACAAGGGTGGGAAACTGGTAACAAAGAAGATTGACTGGTTATATAAGTATTTCGATAAGAACCTTAAGCTGGATGATTTCACCAGGGGATACAACAATAATACGAAGGCACCTTTTCTGAAAGAGCCTACCGAATCGGAATATAATGAAATATTTACACGGCTTCACAAAAATACAAAAAGAGAGCGCGAGCTAAATTGCTCAGCCTGTGGATATAGCACATGTCGGGATATGGTAAAAGCTATTTACAACAATTTAAATGTTATATATAACTGTATGGATTTCAATCGACGGGAGGCAATGCTGGAAAAAAATAAATTTGAACTTAAGACCACAGAACTGGAAGCGAAAAATGTAGAAATGAATAATGTTTTAGAAAAAGTTAACAGTCTTAGTGAGGAAAGATTGAGAAAATCGGAGGAAATCGCTACTGTTATCAGAAATCTTGCATCAGCATCTGAGAAAACTTCTGCAGGTGTAACTCAGATTAACGAAATGGTTAACCAAATAGCCGACAATACAAATAATGTTTCCAGTTTTGCCAATGATGTTTCCAGTTCTGTCAACAGCGTTGCTCTGTCAATGAAGGAGATTAATATTTCACTTAATGATATAAGTACCAATTGCGGACGTTCTAAGAACATAACGCTTGATGCTAAATCAAAGGCAATTGACACAAATGAAATTATTGAAAAGCTTAGTATCTCTTCAAAACAAATCGGTAAAATCATTAAAGTTATAAATGAAATTGCTGATCAAACCAATATGCTTGCTTTAAATGCAGCAATAGAGGCTGCTGGAGCAGGGGAAGCAGGAAAAGGCTTTACAGTTGTTGCCGGTGAAGTTAAGGAACTGGCAAAACAGACAGCTCAATCAACGGAAGAAATCAGCCAGCAAATTGATGTAATGCAAAAAAATATGGCAAACGCTGTTAATGAAATGGGCATCATCTTGCAGGTTGTTGATGAAGTAACTCAGATAACAAGTACGATTGCATCTGCTGTTGCAGAGCAATCCGATGTCGTAGGCGACATTTCAAATGCTATTGTTACAGCGGCTGAAAGAGTGAACCTTATAACTGATAGAATCAGTTACATAGCGTCCAGTTCGCAAAGTGCTGTAGATAGTATATTCGAAGCTTCGGCAGGGATTAAAGATATTGCCCAGACTGCAGCGGAGCTTTCTAAGTTCAAATAATCGTTAGTAAAATACTGACGACATTATTATGACTAATGAAGACGATTAAACATTCAGCATTTAAATGACCTATGCCAAAAACATCATTGATGGAAAGCCGGTTACTGGTATCGGTCATGGACATTCTAATTAGAAAGGATTTTTGAAAGTGATTAAATCAATCCTTGAAATAAAAACAACAGAGATGAAACCTAATAACAAAGAACTACCAAAATTTAATAGTTTTAAAGAATTAGCTGAAGCTTTACCACGATGTAATAAGTGCAATCTTGATTTGCCAATTGGGAGAATGGTGGGCGTAGATGATGACTCTAAGGTCTGGGCGGTTGGATATAACCCTGCACTAAGAGAAATTTTTCGTAATATTATAAAAGTTTCTGAGAAAGGTAGCGTAAATTATTATTATAATAAAGATAGATATCAGAATGTTTATGTGGACAATGCCTTCTTTGAGCGTTTACATGATATTAATGCAACATTATTCCGAACAAAGAACCCCATGATTAATGAATACGGTATTCTTGAAGATTATTACTATGATTACAATGATAAAATAGATAAACTATTTAAAAAAGTTTCAGGTTGTAGCTTGCGTGTTGGACGTGGTATTGCATTAACCGATTTAGTAAAGTGCTTTAGTGTTAATGCATCTAAGAAGAGGAAAGATGATAAAACTAAGTTTTCTATCGAAGAATGCGCAAGAAACTGTATCCCTTACTTGCTAAATGAGATTAGCTTTAAAAAGCCCAGATTACTATTTTTTACATATTTCGGGGCATATGATTCATTTGTTAAAAAAGTCGCTGAATTTAATTATGGCAAAATTAAAGGCCACACTTCTAAAAAGGATAATCTATCCATTTTAAAATGTCAGGATTTCTCCTGCTACCTTATTAGGGGTACAGTAGGTGACAGATGGAAAAGTAAAACTAATGGTTTAAATGATTATGAAAAGCATAAAAAAGATATGATAGAAGCAATTTCTATAGCCTTAAAAAGCATTAATGCTTCCTAGTAAGGTAATGCAGTTTTAGATTAACATACGTTTTATTCATTACCGGTACAACATGATCCCGAAGCTTTTATACTGGCCGGTTATACTTTTAGTTTTACTGATAATTACTGTTATTCTTTTCATTAACAACATCAGTACGGGTCTGTCATTCGGGTTTTGCTTACATTTCGTCAAACAGGGAAAGCTGTTTAATATCCGAAGCCCGGAATACGGCTTTTTCCAGTCTTTCATCATTTTGGACAACGTTAACGTCCCGAATAATTTCCTCAAACTTTAAATATTCATTGCTGCCAATGGCGCTGGTTCTCACCCTGAGCATATATATCAGGTTAAAGCAGTTCATGATGGAGTTCTGCTTGAGGTCCGACAAACAGATGAGCTGAGTACGGTGTTTTCTGGCAATCTCAAACAGCGGATTTAAAAGGTGCTCCGAAGATATTGGCCCAAACGGGTTGTCCATCACCAGTACACGGGTATCAGTATCGGAATCCGCTCCCGCCGCCTCCATGGCGCGGGCACGGGTATACGTCATCAGAGCGGAAAGCACGGAAAAGAAGACCACGAACTTCTCACCGCCAGAATTCTCACGAACAGCATCCTCCCAAAGCTTCAAGCGGCTGTTCTGCATATTCAAGTCAATCTTAAATACACTAACCGGAATATAAGGACTGCCCAGAAACACATTAAGCAATTCGCGGCTGGACATCAGCCTGGCGACGCTCTTTCTGACTTCATCCGCTCCTTTTTCCTGCCTGGTTTTCTCTCTTACCTTCACGATACAGTCTTCGATGTATTCTTTCATCCTCTGCATGGCCGCGTCCTTGTTGTCAAGCTGCAGATCTATCTTCAGCATTTGCACCGGCCTGGTTCTGCCCTGCAGGCGGATCCTGGAGTTGACTCCGTAAAGTCGTCACGGACACGGGCAGCCTCCTCCAAACTTACTTCCAGTTCTTTTACTTTTTGCCCGAAGGCGGCGGTAATGTTCGTGTTCTTCTGGGGCAACCAGATAATAAAACACTTGTAGGGTTTAGGAACTACTGCATAATGCCAGTGCTCTTAGACACAAGTTTGAGGATGTCAGAGCTGTTAAAATATCTGCCTTGAAGATGTCGACCTGACCCAGTTAAAATCAAAGTTATGGGCAATGGTGCTAAAGAGCACTATGTTTTTTTAATACCAGGACCAAAGAGGTTTTAGGACCCTGGAGCGGGAGTAAAGCTCTTTATATGCATATTATTTGAATCTCGGGATATTACTAGAATATACTTAAAGGACTAAGGGTAGGATTATTTATTAGATTAAGCCCCAAGGACTATCACAGCAGATGCAGTTGCTACATAATCTTATAGCATCGTTCCGGCTTGGGTATAAATTAACTCCAAGAGTAAAGGAGTCATCATTATGATGGAGCGGGACCGATTGACGCGGGGGTTTTACGCGGGGTTGGGAGCGGGTGTACTGCAAGATGCATGGAGCTTTCTCTCCTATGCCCTTGGCCTAACCACCCTACGCATGGCGGACTGGTCAGCCATAGTCATCTACGGGAAGGGCGGGCCCTTTTCCACGGGTGAGCTTTTTTTTAGTTTTATTGTCCACCTTATGTGGTGCGGATTTCTAGGCATCGTTTTTGTGTACTTAATCCCCTACGTAACGCACCAGCACTACATCTTAAAGGGCTTGCTGTTCGGATGGTCGGTATGGTTTTTTATCTATGGCATTACACTATTATTTAAAGTCGAGCCAACCTTGAATCTCCCCCTAAAAACACCGGTGTCCGACGTAATCGGAGCGGGTATTTATGGCCTTTTGCTGGCTTGGATCGTAAATAAACTAACAGAAAAGGTGCCCCCCAAAAAAGCACTGTAGAACAGTAGTAAAAAGAATTTATATAGTAAGTTCGAAATATTTGAGTAAAAATAATTGACTGGTGTTTTTCCTGCCATGCGAACAGAACCTTGTTGGGAACAGAATTAAACCAACGCTGCAGCGTGGGAACCAGAAGTTGCACTTAACCCAGTAATGGTGCAGAATAGTAGCAAGGGTTAAGCCGAACGTGAGAATGATACATATTCGACGACCACATGTTTTTCCGGAAAATAACTTAATAACTTAGTTAACCGGTACCTAAGTCTTCCCTGATAATGTTGATGTCTCTCCTGTTAAAGCCCAAAAAAACCTGTTTATTTTGGTAAAGGTTAAGTTCAAAGAATCTGTTGGCGGTAAGATAGGCAATAAAGTCTATACTTCCTGCATGCACTCTTACTTCCGTATAAATGCCATTGTTTAAGATAGCGCTAATTTTACCTTCTATTTGATAATCAGTATTCAGGCCCTTATTGCCGACTACAATATCTTCCCCGCGAAAACCTGCATAGTATTGCAGGTTTTCGCGTTCTTCCAGGCATACAGTATCAAGCTCAAGCTGTTCAGCCAGCATTATTTTCCCTTTTAATTTCTTCAGCGGGTAAATATTTTTCATTCCCACAAAACGGGCTGTAAACTGGGAGTTCGGGGTTTTGAAAATTTCTTCGGTTGTTCCCACTTGCTGGATAACGCCTTTATTAATGATGGCTATCCTGTCAGCCAGAGAAAAAACTTCCGAAAAATTATGCGTCACCATAAGAGTGGTAGTCTTTAGTGTCTCATGCAGCTTCTTGACTTCCAGTTGCACGGTATCCTTGGTATTGCTATCCAACGCGCTAAAAGGTTCGTCCAGAAACAGCACATCAGGCTCTACCAGCAATGCCCTGGCCAGCGCCACCCGCTGCTTTTCACCCCCGCTCAAATTATTGGGGTAGCGGTTAAGTAAATGACCAATCTGCAGCACTTCCACCAGCAAGTCAAACTTGCCGGTACCGTTTTTATTCACTTTTTCTTTCCTGAATCGCAAGCCGTAGCAAATGTTTTCCTTAACTTTCATATTCGGAAAGAGGGCATAATCCTGATAAACAATGGAAATATTTCTTTCTTCCGGTTTTAAACCGGTAACATCACGGCCATTAATGATTATCCGGCCCTGTTTCAATTTTCCCAACCCGGCGATGGATTCCATGAGCACCGTCTTTCCTGAACCGGTTGGCCCCAGTAAAGCAAAAAACTCCCCGTCATTAATAGTTAAACTAACGTTATTTAATGAAAAACCATGGAAAGATACGCTTAAGTTGTTAATATCTATCACTGTTAACACCCCTGCCAGCAAGCATGCGTAATACAATAAAGACAATCAGAGAAATAATAATAAGAATCGCGGATACCGGTTTGGAATAGTCAAGGCCAAAGGAGTTAAAACGTTCAAAGATTAAAGTGGGGGCAATCATCGGGTGATAAGTTAGTATGATTACCGCCCCGAATTCACTAATGGAGCGGGCCCAGGTTAAAATCATCCCGCTTAATATGCCCCTCCATCCTATGGAAAAGGTTATATTGATAAAAGTCTGCCAGTGTGTTGCCCCCAGAGTACGGGAGACATTTTCCAGCTTTGGTGAGATAGACGCGAAGGAATCCCTGGCCGCATTGATGAGCAGGGGCATACTGACAAAAAGCATGGCCGCTACAATCCCTACTCTTGTCCCGATTACTTCAAGGCCGGCATGCTCCAATGCACGGCCAATCCAGCACCGGTTACCTAAAACCATTAGCAAGATTATGCCCACTACGGTATGCGGGATGACTATCGGTATATCTACGATGCTTTCCACGAATTTTTTACCACGGAAATCATTTCTGGCCAGAAAATAGGCAAAGGGCACTCCAAACACAAAAGATAGGAGTGTGGTAATTGTAGCAGTTTGAAAACTTGTATATATTGAGTCTATTACCTCTTTATCTTTTAACGTCTGCAACAAAATGCCGGCTTTGATAGTTAGCAAAGAGTTAACAATGGGGTACATGATAAAAAACAGTATCAGAAAACCAAACAATGCAGAAATGAGGTAAAGTTTGTCGATTCTGTATCTCATTTAGACATAACACGCTTTCACTAATTAATTTTTTTGCCGGGGTGGTGTTATCCTCCCCGGCAAAATTTAAGGATATGCCTACTTGCCAATGACCGCTTTCAATTCCGGCGGCAATTTTTCTTCCCCTTCTACTTTAATTGTCTCCGGTACAGGCTGTCCGCTTTCTTCCATGACTTTTAGCCCTTTATCTTTACTTAAAAGGTATTTCATAAATTCAAGAGCCACTTCTTTGTTCGGAGCATCTTTAACCATCGTCACGCCGTAAACGATTGGCGTACCAATTTGAGTTATCACTTCCCCGGGTTTCTTACCGGTAGTATCAACTTTGGCCTGTTTGTATAAATCTGCCTGATTAATATCACCCAGATTAACCTCTGCCGGCATTTTTACATACGGCATATGGTGCTGTTCTGCAACAGAGCGATAGATAAACAGGTAATCAAGCGCGCCGGACTCAACCAATGCCAGCAGGTCGGTCTCTTTGGGACGGATATTTCTTGGCGGACATTGGTCCACCAGTTTTTTATACAGGCCTGGCTGCTTGTAATATTTTTCAGCCAACTGCCAGACCATTAAAGCCCGGTAACCACAAGGGTCGGCATTGGGGTCGCTATGCCCGTAGTTAACACCATCTCTTAGCAACACTTCCTGCCAATTATCAGTTTTTATTTCATTCTTAAACTTACTGTGGTCCGAGTACATAATGACCAGCTCGTTATTGGCAAATAAAGCGTTCCAATCGGCATATTTAGGGATTAGCAATTGATCAATTACCGTGTAATCGGCTGAAGCTAAAATATCTGCCTTTATACCCAAATCGGTAATTTTTTTCGCGCAGTCACGACTACCTGCTGCTTCTCTTTGAATATCCACCTGGGGATACATTTTTTCAAACTCTTTTTCCATCTTATCAAAGGGTACGGCAAGACTCCCGGCATGAAGGATAACCAATTTTCCTTCCAGTTTTTTAGCCGATTGCTCACCCCCTGCTCCCGGCTGGCTTTTATCCTTGCCGTTCTCGGAGTTTGCCCCGCAGCCAGCCATAATAGCCATCGTCAATACCAGCAGGACGGCTAAAATGTTTTTAGTTGTTTTCTTCATGTTCGACAACACCTCTTCTTTCAAAATCTCAGGTAAATATAAGGCAAATACGGCACAAAAAAAGCCGGGGTGCAAACAAGAAGCAGCACAAGCCGACTTTCAGACAGCCATCACTCTCCTTTCCGCACTGGGAGGCATAAGGGTTTCCCCTTATACCCATCGACTCAAATACCCTGGCTTCATCCAGCTTTTAGGTACAAGAGTTCGGAGTAAATATTGAAGTTTTAATAGTATTATATATCCACCCCAAAATTACCTTCAAAATGAATTAAATTTTATGTTTTGAGGTTCTTGATGAAGGTCAAGTTCCGCCAGTTTTTCAGGGCCTGGCATCCCTGTTTCTTCATCCCAGCCACGGGCCTTGTAGTATTCTTTTAAAACATTTTTTACCTGTTCACGGTCAAGCTTCCGCCCGGCCGCAGGGCCGGCACTGACCGCCTCCTCGTAAAAACGGGATGGGAAATCACAGTCAGACGGCTTTTCGCCGTGGCGAATGTTAAACAATTTGATTAGGTTCCAAATCCTCTCACCCGCCAGTATTATTTCTTCCGGTGTCATGTCTATACCCGTCAGGGCCGAATAGAGGCGTGAAAACAGGGTAGGCCCGACGGTGTGCAGCACTGGAGGCCGCATGCACATGCCCAGGGAATTGTAAACCGACATTAAATCCCCTGCCCATTTGTTCATTTTAGGTATGTTTACATCCTTGGTTTCGGGATCGAAAATCTCCTTTTTCAGAGGCTCAGGCATGTCCAGCCCATTATAAATGTCGTCAGGAAAGTTGAATTTCTCGGTGAAATAAGGGACCGGATTTTCATTAAAGCGTAAATTCTCCACGGGGTTGCGGGTGCGCAGGTCGTCACCGCCCCGAATGTTGGTGATGAAACCCAGGGTCCAGGTTGACCACCGGGCCCGGGGATCTACCTGAAAGCATTCAAGTCCCTTTATTTCCATAGCGTACTTTGAGGCTTCGGGAAAATGCCGGGCGGCCCTTTTTACCCCGTCAGCCAGAATATCCCCGAATCCCTTCCGGTGGGCGATCATGTCCAGCATTGACAGAACGGCCTTTTCGTCACCCCACTGCAGCGGGAAACCCACTTCTTGCTCACTAATTATTCCTCTCTGATACAGCTCCATGGCAAAGCCAACCAAATTGCCGGAAGAGACCATGTCCATGCCAAGACGCTGGCAGGTTTCATGAAGCTTGGCCACGGCGGGCAAATTATCTACATCGCACCCGGCGCCAAAACTCAGCAGCGGCGTAACTTCCATGTCTTTTAACCGGAGGCCGGCGTAGGGTCCTTCTTTTATTTCGACCCAGTGGGCGCAGGCTATAGGACAGGCCATGCAGCCCACATTCCGGTTGCTGTACTTGTGTAAAACCTTCCGGGTGCGAGTTTCCGTCCATCCCTCAATAGATCCCTTCTGGTAGTTGCGCCCGGGCAGAGCCCCATGCTCATTAAAAGGGGTGGCGGCCAGCAGGGATCCAAACCGTGATACCGGGCCGAAAAAAGGTGATCCCAGGATGGCAGCCCGGGTCTCTGCCAGCGTCCCCAGGAACTCTTGCTTGCGCGCGACCCGCACCGGCCCGCTGCCGCGCACAGCTATAGCCTTTAAGTTTTTGCTCCCCATCACTGCTCCAAGACCTGTGCGCCCCCAGGCGTCATAGGGACCGTTTTCAATGCACGCAAACCGGACCATATTTTCCCCCGCCTGGCCGATGGTGGCAATCTGGACACCTTCGTCATTATACTGTTTATGAATTTCCCGGATGGTGTCCCATGAGTCTTTTCCCCAGAGGTGTCCGGCCGGCAGTATGTCTACGCTGTTGTTGCTTATCCATAAATACACGGGTGACGCAGCCTTTCCCCTGATGACCAGACTGTCGAACCCGGCGTATTTAAGCTCTCCTCCCCAGTGGCTGCCTGAATTGGAAGTCCCGAAAGTACCTGTCAGCGGTGAAAGGGATGAGGCCTCAGTGCGGGATGCGCTCGGCACCGCTGTTCCCGTTAGCACCCCCACGCCGAAGACAAGAACATTATCCGGCCCCAGGGGATCTGTGCCAGGGGGTATTTCATCATGAAGTATACGTGCGTTGAAGCCCAGGCCGCTTAAATATTTTTTCGGCCAGTCCTGCTCTATGGGCCGCATCTTAATTTCGCCTGAAGTCAGATTGACGTCCAATATTTTTCCACTATAACCGTGCATGGCAAAACCCCCATAAGTTCACATATTCTCATTAGTTGAAAAAGTAAAGCCTTCCTGTGTTCAATTTGAAATTTGCCAGATAGTCCTTAAATTGCGATATATCACGGGAATTCTCCACCAGGTTCCTGATTATACCAATATCCTCAATATCATTTTTTGTTCCCATGAGAGTGGCCCCTAGCAGCTTGTCTTCCCTGATTATAAATTTTCTGAAAATTCCCCTGGCGGGATCGACTATTTTTAATTCTTCCGACACCTCGTCCGGGAGTTTGCTCAGGCCAACTGTGGCGATAATCAGGCCGAATATACCGGTTATGTTACCGTTTAGCGCTCCCGCATACTTTTCTTTATATCCCAGCATGTTTAAGGCGGCGATTCTGCCTTGCTCACAGGCGTTGTACCAGTTGGGAATGACACCGGGATTTTTGGTAATTATGTTTTTGCTTTCGCAGACATCCCCCGCTGCATAAATTTCTTCAAAGTTAGTGCGCAGGTGGTCATCAACCAGTATTCCTTTGTTTAATAAAATGCTGCTGTCCTTTAACCAGTTAATGTTAGGGACGACCCCTATGCCCACTATGACCCCACCGGCAGTTAATTCCTTGCCTGAATCCAGCGCAACAAAAATACCGCCATTTTTCCTCTGAATCTTGTTAATGCTTTCCCCGAGAAGAAATTTTACCTGCTTTTCTTCCCTGATTCTCCTTTCTACAATTGCGGCGCAATCAGAGTCCATATTTTGAGATAGTATCTGCGCCAGGATGTCAATTACGGTAAATTTTGCTCCCTTTCCGGCCAGCGCGCTGATAATTTGCAGGCTGATCAGGCCTGCCCCGATAACAATAACTTCTTTACCGGTTGTACAAAATTTAATAATTCGGTCGGCGTCCTCTATGGATCGCAGCCCGGCGATGTATTCGCCTGCTTTGTCATCAATATTTCCCGGCATCCTTGGAGAAGAACCGGTGGCGATGAGCAAACTGTCATATTCAATCTCCCGGCTATCTTCCAGTTGCACCACCTGCCTGGAAACGTCTATTCCTACAGCTCTTTTCCCGAATATTGTTTTGACGCCGTAGTCTTGGTAAAATTTTTCATTGGTAATAAACATGCTTTCCCGCTGAATTTTGCCGGCCAGGTAATAAGTCAGAAGAACCGGTGAATACGCATTGCATTCTTCCGCTGACACCATCGTGACGGGACAGGAACAGCCCTTTTCCCTGATTGTTTTTACAGCGCTAAGGCCGGCTGCGCTGTTGCCTATAATGACTAACCTTTTACTCTTGCTCAATTTTATAAATCCTCCGGGAAAAAGTTTAGTTTAAAGGAAATACCCTGTTAAGTTTGTTGATAGGCTGCCAGGATTTTTTCTGCAGTAGACTTGATTTTTTGCATGTAGCTGGCACTTACTTCTTTAAATTTCAGGGCTTCCTTGGCGCAGGATTTGACACATTCGGGATCGCCGCCGCAAAGATCGCACTTATCGGAATACCCATCTTCAATAAAGCGTACATTTCCGAAAGGACATGCAAATATGCACATCTTGCACCCCACGCATTTTTCCTTTGATATCTGAACCGCCCTGACGCCCTTTTTCTCGTCGTAATTCACTGTTATAGCGCCGGCCGGGCAGACTTTCTCACAATAGGCCTCGTTGCAATGTAAGCAAACGACGGGTACAAAGTATCCCTGCTCAACGAAATTGTAAACACGAATTCTTGACTTTTGGGGATTATATTCATCGTGATGCTTCATCGAACACACAAGTTCGCATGTCCTGCAGCCGGTGCATTTTTCCAAATCTGCGCTTAAAATTTTATACATAACTTTTTCTCCTCTTTTTACTTTGCTCCGGTAAAGTATAAACATAAGCGAATGAACAAAAGTGTTCCTATGATAACTTATCAGCAAGGGGAACCGGCCTTTTCCAGGGCCATCAGGGCGGCGCCGATAGCGCCGGTGATAAAGGGCTCTTCCGGAACTAAAAGGTTTTTCCCTATGGTTTCCCCGATCATCTTGACAAGCCCCAAATTTTTGGCGCCTCCGCCGGTAAAGGCGCATATATCTTCCAGCTTCGCCTTTTGTGCCATGCCGTATATCTTAATAGCCATGGCATAATGAAGGCCGGCAATGATGTCCTCCATTTTGGTGCCCTCGGCAATGCGTGAAATTGCCTCCGTTTCCGCAAAGACAGAACAACCGGTGCTGAATCTGACCGAGTTGGTAGATTTTAAAGACAGTCCACCCAGTTCATTGATATTTATCCGCAGGACCTTGGCTATTATTTGCAAAATCCTGCCGCTCCCAGCCGCGCACCTATCGTTGATTATACAATCGGCAATCTTTCCCTTTTCGGTTAACTTGATTACCCTGCTGGACTGATCCCCCACTTCAATGACCATTCTTGCGGAAGGAAAAAGATAATTTATACCGCGGCCCTGGCAGGCTACATCTGTTATTTCCATATGGGGACAGCTTAAAAAAGAAGCCCCCAGGCCGGTAGAGCCGATAACGTCCAACTTTTCCAGGAATAGACCGGCTTTAGCCAGCGTTTCCTCAAGGACTGCACCGGCAGCCGCAGCAAAATTTCCATTGATAGGCCTGATGCTATAAGACAGGATATCGCGGTCATCCATAATCACGGCTTTGGCCATCACCGATCCGATATCCAGCCCGGCTTTGTATAACATTAATGTACCCTCTCTCTTTCTCTCCGTCAATCTTCTTTATCGAAAAAGGTGACCGCTTCCAGTTTTCTTTCCTTTTTAACCTGCTCGTCTGCGGAGGTTTTGGCAGCCATTTCCTGGGCTAATATGGATGCTCCGAGCGCACCCGTAATTAACGGCTCCGAAGGTATCAGCACCGGAAAACCAATCCTTTCTTCCAGGTACTTGCACAAACCGGCGTTTTTGGCGCCCCCTCCGGTAATAACCACATCTTTTTCTATTTTTATTTTGCTAACCATTGAATGTATTCTTCCGGCCAGGGCCTTGTGGAGCCCCGCCAGTATATCTTCAACAGACACACCCTCGGAAAGACGTAATAATACCTCCTGCTCGGCAAAAATGGTGCAGGTTTTACTTACGCCTGCCGGATTATCTGAACGCAGGGATATTTCCCCTATGTCCTCCAGCTTTAATCCCAGCGTATCAGATATTACTTCAAGGAATCTTCCGGTTCCCGCTGCACACTTGTCATTCATGATAAAATTTCTCATCCTGCCGCCGGCTACTTTAATCCCTTTACAGTCCTGGCCACCGATGTCAATAACAGTGCTTACACCGGGAAAGAGCCAGCTTACGCCCCGCATGTGGCAAGTGATTTCACTGACCTGGGCATCGGCAAAAGGAACGTTAATCCTGCCGTATCCGGTGGCTACTATAAAATCTATCTGGTCAAAGGTTAATCCCGCCTTTTTAAGGGCGCCCTTGATTACTTCGTGGGCCAGCCTGCGATGTTCCGCCCCGGTGGGCTGAGCGGTTGAGACGAGTATTCCCTCTTCATTTTTGATGACTACTTTGGTGATGGTTGACCCGATGTCGATGCCGGCAAAAAACAATTTAATCCCTTCTTTAATTAAAGATAAGGTTAGTTAAGCTGCCCGTTCAGGGCAGACTTAACTAACCAGGCAACTAGCCTATGTTTTCTGCAAAAGCCTGGAACCTTGTCCTCAGAGGTTCCAGGGCGGTGGTGGAATAGTCCTGCTCAATGACCAGCACGGGCAGTCCAATACCTTCAAGGTAATCCCTTAATTCAGGAATTTCATAGCCGTGTATGTCACAGTTGCGGATTATATTGAAGTACACCCCGTTGACGTTCCATTCTTTGACCATCTTTTTCAGATAGCCAAACCTGTTGTCCAGGTCTTCCATGCGGGTTTGTTTGGTGTCCCTGAAGGTCCGGGGGCAGACTACTTTGTCGAGGTAGCGAATGGCCAGCCCATCGAAAGGATCCTCTGTTTCATCCACATCCACCCAAAAACTCCTGGTGCCAATGGCGGTATCGTCTATGACTATATTTAACCCGCAGTCTTCGATAAGTCCGGTGAGGGCGATATCGTCTATCAATGAGCCCCAGACAAGTATCCTGCCCTTTCTTTGCTTGGGCCCGCCCGCCCTTACTTTGACCTCTTCAATAACCTCCTCCAGCAGCGCGTTGCCCTCTACCGCCGGGATACACATTATGGCTATGAGTACCTGTAATATTTCGGACCCGGACATGAGGGGAGGATCGCCCTTGTTCAGGCTATAAAGCCGGCGCACCAGGGACCTCTGCTTGTTATGAAGCGCCACCGCCTGCTTGAGCATTTCCCTGTTGGCCTTTTTACCGGCGGTTTTTTCCAGCTCTTCGCCCAGGTACATCAGTTGTTTTTTGAAGAGTTCAATGGAAGCGGCGTGGTTTGTATGGGGCACGTCCAGGTAAAAGGAACACGGGCTCTTAAGGTAGGATTTCCAGATATAGCTTACCCTTTCAGCCCCGTCACAGGCATGGGCACCGATGAAGGCGTCTATGAAATCAAATCTCCCCTTCATGGCAGTGTCCAGCACGCTCCGGTAAAAGCAGCACATTGCCGTGGGCAGGTAGGTGTCCGCCTCGGTCAAAGGCTCGTTCATATCCCCCAAAATCCTCAAGGGCATGTAGTCCAAAGAGGTCATCAGTTCAAGGGGGGGATAGCAGCAAAAATAACCGGCTACTTTGCCACCCCCGGCTTTTATTTCTTTAGCCCTTTCGTGGCGGCCCCTGTATATTTGCGCCGCCCGGGCCAGTCCTTTTAGATCAGACATAAGTAATACCCCCTTTCTTTACCATTCAAAGCCTTCTTTTTTCCTTACCTCCCGGTAATGGTCCATTGTTTCAATAAAGGCCTCCATTTTGGAGTGGGCCTCTTCTTCGTTGAATACCCTGAGGTCAACGATGTCTCCCTCAACGACGACCGACGGAACCTTAAATTTTTCCATCAGCAGGTTGCGTACGTGCATCAGGGTATAGGTGGCCGGGCGGCAGGAAATCAGGGGATGGCAGAATAACCCGTCGGCTTTGTAATCCTTAACAAACTTCATATAAGGAGCAGTGAAGAGGGTAGGTTCCATGCACTGTTCTCTGGCAACCTGGGCGTGTTCGTTAAACTTGTGATAGGAATACCTGGCTATAAGTTCCAGGGGATCGTTAATGCCATACCGCTCATCATCGGGAAGGGGGCTGGGAACATGGTAGTTCCAGCTTTCAAAAGCAAACGCCACCCCGTATTTTTCTGCAAATTCATCAAATATGCCAAGAGTATGCCAGGGAGGCAGCTCGCCGAACAGCATCCTGTATTTCTCGTTGGGAATGGCGCCGATCTTATTGTCTACCTTGTACTTTACTTCGTCGTATACCCTCTGATAAAAATCAAGCGCCTCCGGGTCCTCCGGCATGTACAGGTGAGGTATCATGATCGACCAGAAATCCGTACATACGGCCGGGGACGGAACCGATTTCCTTAACAAGTCGACTTTGTGCGCCAACTCGTGTGTCTTAAAGAATGTATCCAATTTCCCGCTCAGGTTATCCCAGTCCATCTTCTTGCCCAGAAGGTTTTCCAAAAAGGCGATAAACTCTCTTAACTCCTGGACCATAAACTTGATGTTGTCTTTCTTGTTGTCTCCCATGAAGTACTCATTAACACCGGTCTGGGGAAATTCCAACGTCCATACAGGCACCTCCATGTACCGGCCAAGGCTTTGGAACCATTTGTACCTGGCGTCGCATACAGCGCCGCAGGCCAGGAGAAAGAGCGGCTTGGGCATGCCGCCGCTGGGGGAGTCTTCCGGAATGATGAAATTGTTTTCTTTCAATTTACGGGTATAACCTATGCAATTTCGGGCGTAACCGCAGATGGTATTCGGAACGCCGTCACTTTCGGCATAATCCAGATTAGGCTCAGCTTTCCTTACCGATGCGCAAAAAGCACCGTAATTTTCAGGGTAACAAAGTTCTATCCCCATGGCCTTGGTGATAGTGCTACCCATCCACCAGTCAACCATGGACCAGGCCACCGGTTTACCTTCTTCGTAAGCCTGGCGTGTGCCGGCAAGCATTTTTTTGCCGAAATAACCTGCTTCCCTTGCTGTTTGCAGCGTTTTAGCCGATGATTTTTTCTTCTTTTTTTCTTCCATTTTTCAAGCCTCCTTGCCACTCAAGGCACATTTGCTATCCGTGTGGGCACCAATCTGAAACATCAACCCCCGGCCTTAATCAATGCCTTCCAAGTTGTCACCCCTTTCTTTAACTTAATGAACAGCCGCAACGGAAATTGCAAAATCCCCTTCACCAATCCACCATTTTTACCCATCCGGGAATAGTGTGAGCTTTTACATAATGTACCAATATTAAGTAATATTTAAATTGTACAATTATTAAGTAATATTTAAATTGTACAATTTATTATCTCGTTATATCCAATCCCGTAGATATACGTCGGTTCAGCTTTTTTCAAATATTACAATATATTCGCACTATTTAAATATACTTAAATTATACTAAATATTATTTTACTGTCAATGCAAAACATATAAAACCGCCCAACGGGCGGCTCAGTTTAGACGTTCTAATATGTTAATATGGCATATGCTTTCCTGAATTACTTAACGACAAAAAAGCCGCCTTTTCAAAACAGGCGGTTCAGCCTCACAGGAATTTTTTATATGTTAAAGAAGATTTTTATCGGAACGGACGAAAAGAATATGACTAAAGAAGGCGATTGTAAAAAATCAATAAGATGGAGGTGTAATAGCCCATAAAGACACTGAAACATCCAAACCCTTGTTTTTCCATTTATGAGGGGTATCACAATTAAATTGAATGGCGTCCCCCTCATCCAGGTCAAAAGACTGACCGCCCAGATCAAGACATAATGAACCCTTAATCACAAAACCACATTCTTCGCCTTTATGCCGGTAGTAATCTCCGCTTTTGCCTCCGGGCTGGGCTATGATTAATATCAGTTCAATTTTATTATTAAGATTTGGGGATAACAGGTACATTTCCACCTTCGATTCCTGATTGGCCAATTTCTTTCTGTTATATGTCCGAACAACATATTGCTTCTCATCTGTCTGACCATTTTCCTGATCATTAAAAAAATATGCCAGTTGAATTCCCAGCACATCACTGATTTTTTTTAAAGAATTAATCGAGGGGTTAGCAATATTTCGTTCAATCTGGCTCAAAAAACTTACAGAATATCCAGTTAGCTCAGCCACCTTGGTAAGGGATAGACCCTTATTTTTCCGGTATGTCTTGATGTTTTGACCTATATCCATAAATAACTCCTTGTATTTATTTTAAAAACATTTGCATTTTTAAAAACAGCTACCGGAAAAAGACTGGACCCGACATATACTTTCCTTTAAACCTTCCTATAGGATACTTAGTATTTAACGCAGCTGTCAAGTACCGATTCCTATGGGTCACTTAAAAGCTTTTGTCCCATTTGTCTCCCTTTTGGTTAATTAGATGGAACGGCTGGAACTTAAGGCAAAACGTCATCTTGAGCTACATCATAGTTCTCTTCGTCAGCATCAACAAAATGCCACCACTCTGTCTGTATTGATCTAAACCCCTGCTTGACCATGACTTCCTCCAAGTACCTGGCGTTAGCCGACTGGATTGGGCTTACATCACTATAATCACGGTTAGCTTTTAGGCTGAATTCGTCAAAGGCACTGGGCATATCCAGTGCTATGCCGTTGGAATTAACCAGGGTCAGGTCAATTGCGCACCCCCGCGAATGAAAGGAGAAGCCTTTATGTGGGTTTGCTACGTAGCGACTATCAGGAAAAGCCTCCCACATTTTGAACTGGATTCGAGGTGGTCGATAAGCATCCCATATTTTTAGGCGATAGCCACGTTCGGCGACTTCTTCAGCAACCTTTTTTAGTTTATCGGCAGTCCCTTTGCGCAAGTAGGCTGTAGGATTATCGTAGAGCTTTTGCTTAGTAAAATTATTCTCGGTAAAATAAATCAGCTCAACTTCCACCGTGGGAATATATTCTTTAAGATTTACAAAGTCAGTTGGTTGGATCTTTAGCGCTGGTGGAGAGATATAAGTTTGTGTAGCCGGTGGTGGCAGTGACGTTGGCTCAGTTTTTTGTCCGCAACCAACTAAAAACGCACTCAGCGCCAACAATACTATCAGAATTGCAATTCTTCTCACGTTTATTATCCCCCCTGTTCGTTTATTATCCCCCTTGTTCATTGTAACGTATACCAAGTAACACTACCTTTCATCCCCCAGCAACCGCTCAGCCAAATGGACCAATCCCGCTGAAAACTCACCGTTTTTTGTTTTGTATGGTATTACAAAGAATTGTATGGGCGAGAAACAGTTAAGCCATTAGATGACAATAAGTTAATAAGTTAAGAGCCTGACCCCGCCTTCCAAATGAACGTTCGTAAAAGCGTACGAGGCCGCCGCGTTCAACGAGGAGAACGGCGGAAGACCGTGTGCCGTATGATTCACTCTGAATAAAGATAGAAGACAGAAGCCTCTCCCATTCGAGGGTGACTCCGGTTCGCGGGAGGTCTTCGTCCCCGGCCCGCTCGCAGTCTGAAAGGAGTTTAAAGAGGCTGGCCACCAGGACGTCTTCAGATCCTTTGATAATCCTGCTGAGGGCGGTTTTCCCCTTTTCCACCTTGGGCCAGGGCGTATCCAGCAGATGATTGCTTAATCCGTGAATTCCGGGGCTGACTTTAAATGGGTTTTCTATCCTATTGGAATAATACCATATAGAACCCCCATTCATAAGCAGCAGGTTGTACCCGTTGTACTCCTCCCGCAATTTCTCTAACTTCTCAAGATACGTCAGGGGATTTTCTGAGGAAATAAGATAATCCTTCACCAGGTGTCCTCTGGATGGCGCGCCTGTTTTGTGTGAAGCCGGATCCCGGTAATTGGTAAGGGCCGCTAAACGGCCCCGGAGTGATATACCCAGCCAGGTGCCGGACTGTTCGAGGTCCTTGCCCGCCAGCACATCCGGAGCTTCTTCCCAGAAACGGGCCGGGGCTGTGGGCCGCGAATAGTATTCGTCCCGGTTTGCCGCAAGAACAAACAGGTAATCCGGATGGCAATCATACGCGAAAACAATAAAGCACATTGCATTCTACCTCTTCTCGCTTACATCAAAATCTTGCTTAACAATTATTTCAACAATAAATAGGACAAGTAAATAATTGACAGTGAATACGTTTTGTGGTAATATTGAGAAGCCACTTTGAAAGGGGGAATGAATATTGACTAAAGAACTAATCAATGAGATTCTTGAAAGTATCGGTCTTGAAAAAATTGAATCTGACGAAGAATAAAACCGGAGGCGAATTAACCCAACGCCTTTGGTTTTATTCTTTAAACAGAGAATAGCTTAAATGCTGTTTTATTTTATTTTTGTAAGACCACTCCAGCCTTCCCCAGGCGGGTTCTTTATATAATTATGGCATCTTTCAATCATTATTGCCGATGGAGTATCCCCGGGCTTAATATCCAGAACTTTTTCAAATAGTTCAGCAGCCTCTTTCCATTCCTGATTAAAGTACAGTTCTATCGCGGCATTGAACTGGCGGACAAACTCCTTTTGCCATTCATTGGCAGATGAAATATCACACACCAGCTCATATACGTATACACCCCTCGTTTTTCCCTTAACGGCAACCATGTCAAGTTTTCTGGCCAGCATGACCTCTCTTATTTCTCTATAGGTAAATTCACTAATAATAATATCGGTACCAAAGTACTTATTAAGGCTTTCCAGGCGGCTGGCCAAATTCACATTATCCCCGATGGCAGTATAATTTAATCTATTGTCTGATCCTATATTACCCACAACAACTTCCCCGGTATTAATACCTATCCTGGTATTAAAGCTGTAGCCCAGCTTATCCAGCTCTGCATTAAAAGATTTCAAAAATTCTACACACCGTAATGCCGTTTGGCATGCATTATAAGCATGGTTGTCCATGTCCCTGGGCGCACCCCAAAAAGACATGATTGCATCCCCGATATACTTATCAATGGTACCATCGTTTTCCTGTATTATCTTGGACATCCCGCTCAAATATTTTGACATGCTGTTTACCAATTCGTCCGGTTCAATTTTTTCCGAGATAGTTGTAAAATCCGCTATATCGGAAAAGAATACCGTTATTTCTTTTTTATCGGCGCCCAATTTAGCCTCTTTATGCAGCA
Source organism: Peptococcaceae bacterium BRH_c4b (assembly GCA_000961595.1). GTDB lineage: Bacteria > Bacillota > Desulfotomaculia > Desulfotomaculales > Desulfocucumaceae > Desulfocucumis. Next base: position 124,001 of record LADO01000055.1, on the reverse strand, counting down.
AAATCAACTGGTTAACCAAATCAGAGGGGACATATTTGGCGAATGACCGCAGGCCGGCTTTCATATTGTTCACTGTATTGTTCATGCTCTGTATTTCCCTGAATACTGTTTTTATCTGTACGTCATTTGAAAATTCAAGTCTTTGTATGTTTTCCATATCATTTTCCAGTTCCTCTAAGGGATCAGTAATCCTCTTTGAAATGATAATGCCGATTATAACCATTATGATACTGATGAGCAGTGAAAAAATTAAAATATAGGAAAAGCATTTCCTTTCATATTCGACAACTGTCCTGGCGGATACGTCAACTCCCAGAATACCTGCAAAATTATGATTGGAATCATAAAATGGTGCATACCCGGAAATCCATGTTCCCCATTTATCTTTGGAAAACTCTTGCTCTACATATATTTTGTCCGGCTTGGCAAAGGCTGCTTTTAATGTATCGGTAGGAGTGTCATATACTTCCCCGATGGGGCTGTCTTTAGCCGATTCCACAATAAATAAATACTCGCCTTGGGAATTCATCCTCATGGTATAAACATAGCGTATTTCCGTTGCCCCAGCCCGGATTTTCTTTAAAAAGTCTTGAATCTCTATATATTCCCGGCTCTCCTCCTGACCACTGTGAAGAATTTTGTTGTGCTCATCCCCGTTTATAGAAAGTGAGCCCACCGCAACAATATCGTGAATTCTCTGTTGCAAATCATAACGGATAATTTGGCGCACCGACAAAAAAACTACACTGCCCAAGGCAAGAGATGTAAGCACTACCAGCAATACGAAGGATGTGGATATACCCAAATTAATGGTTATACAAAATTTACCGTCCTTTTTAAACACACTGTCCACTTCTTTCATGCTTTTTTGAATATTTATCCATTTTCCGCCATTCTACACGAGCTGTACGCCTAAAGCTGAACATATTTGCTGATTAAAAGCTCTGCCTCCGGTCATACTAAATGCCGGAGGTGTTTTAATGGCTAAAATAATTGCCGTGGAAGACGGACTGCCGGATTTAAAAGAAATTTTAAAATTAAATGGCTACCAAGTGGTAAGTCCGGGCAAGAATAATAATGCGGATGCGGTAGTGGTAACCGGGATGGATAACAACATCATGGACATTCAAAACATAACCACTAAGGCTCCGGTAATTGACGCCTCGGGCTACACCACTGACCAGATTTTGTCACGTATTAGGGAATTATAGTAATCCTTTACGCGGGGCCCGGATAACCTCCGGGTTTATTTTTGCCATAAAAACTTCAATAAAACGAAGGTATCGTGATATATCACGTATCAAAGCGTTTTTACAGTTTGAACCTCACAAAAAAGGTTGTCCCTCCCGGCCCGGTATCAATATCAATGGTTGCTTTATGTCGGGCGGCTATACTGTAACAAGTCGCCATGCCAAGACCGGTTCCCTTATCCTTGGTGGTAAAGAAGGGGGTCCCTATTTTCTCAAGAACAGCGGAATCTATACCAGTACCCTGATCCTTGACCGAGAGCACAACCTCTCTGTTGTCACAAAAAGTCTTAATGGTAATGCAGCCGCCCGGAGACATGGCCTCCAGCCCGTTGCGGACCAGATTGAGTACCAATTGGCGGATTTCCTTTTCATCGAGGAGCAGATCAGGAATCTTTTGCTCATTAATCTTTAGATATTTTTTTTCGTTCATGGCATCGGCGATAAGCAGTGGGGACAACGCACCGATTATCGCATTGATATTCCGGCTTGTCCGCTCCACCGGTTTATCCCTGGCCACGGCCAGATATTCCGTTATTATTGAATTGGCCCTGTCCAGTTCACCGATCATTAATTTAAAGTATTCGGCATAATTTTCACACTCCGGCTTAATCCTCAGCAACTGTAGCAAACCCCGGATTGCAGTCATGGGGTTCCTTATTTCATGGCCGATGCCAGCGGCCATTTGCCCCACCATGTTCAGGCGGTCAAGCCTGGCCATTTCCTGCTCCATCTTCTGCTGTTCCGTGATATCCCTAACTATTGAAGAAAAACCTTCTATTCGCCCGCCCGGACCCCTGAGTGGAGAAACAGAAATGGAAACATCAACAAATCGCCCGTCTTTTTTTACACCCACAGTTTTATATTTCTTAATGGCCTTTCCTCCGGCCAGCTTAACAAGGTTGTCATGCATCTCCCGGCGCATGTCCGCCGGTACAAGGCTTGATATTGGGCAACCCCTTATTTCGTCCGCACTATAACCGAAAATATTTTCTGCACCGGGATTCCAACTCACTATTATACCATCCAGGGATCCTCCTATAATGGCGTCATCGGAAGACTCCACGATGTTGGCCAGCAGTAACAGCGCTTCCTCTGAGCGCCTGCGCTCCCTTATATCGCGGATAATAAGGCTGGACAGGTAGCGGTCGTCCTTACCCCTGAAAAGACTGGAAGATAATTCGCCCGGGAATTTTGTACCATCTTTATGTATGAGCATTGCCTCGCACTTAAAATTCCCGGTGCGAGCCATGTTCCCCATGGCGGATCTCATCGCCGGGTCGTTGATGTCAATAATTCCAGCCATGCCCAACTCTCTTAATTCCTCTTCCGCCAGGCCAAACATCCGGCAGGCCGCAGGGTTTGCCGCCAGTATTGCGTCGCCGGGCCGGCAAAGTATGATGCCGTCAGCGCTGTTTTCGTACAAAGAACGATACCGCTCCTCGCTTTCACGCAGTTTCATTTCTCTCTGCTTCCGCTCGGATATATCACGAAAATAAACCGATAAACCCTCTGCTGAAGGGTAGGCATAAATTTCAATCCATTTTAGCATCCCGGGGTGAAATGTTTCAAAATGAGCAGAGGTTTGGCTGGCTAACGCTGCATGAAACTCCTTAAATATCTTTGTTCCCACCGCTCGGGGAATTTCCTGCCAGATGACCTTGCCGATAAAAGCTTCCCTTTTATTTCCGAATACTTTTTCCGCAACCGAATTTATACAGGTAAACCTCCAGTCCCTGTCAAGGGCATAAAAGCCGCCGTTTATGCATTCGATAATATTTGAAATCTGCCGGTCCAGTTCGGCGTTAAGCTCCCGTAATGCATTCAGCTCACTAATAAGCTGACCCCTTGATTTTTCACAGTCCGTCATATAAAATACATCCCCTTACAAAGTTCAATTGACAGGAATGTTTGAATATTAAAAAATTCAACAATTTTTTCGCAATACCTTCGGAAACTGTGACATAATTTAGCAAGTGCCCTGGACTCAACCTTACGATGGTGTTTTAACAGGGTAATATCGCCCTGGATTGCCTGTGCACTAGAGCGACGAACTATACGATCCTGAAGAATACCGGTATTTTTACATCTTACTGGAACGTATATGGAAATATTTTAATACTATGTATTAGAACAGGAGCAACCCGGAAAGGGGGACTATTATAAGGAATTATCATGTCCACCGTTTATTTAACCCATCAGCTTTTGACCCGTGGCGGATGCCGGATACTCAAAGGATCCCGGCGCTTCCGGTTATGAGCCTGTTTAATAGCTCCGTCCGGGATAAATGGAAAAAAGTATAAAAGGAGTGCTTGTTATGGGTTATGGTTTTGGCCCGGCAAAGGATAAAGGCGGCCCCTCACACGGGTCAGGTCCGGCGAAGGATAAAAAAAGCAGCCCCTCACCGGGCTTCAAACAACCACCTTACGGGGCCGGACACGGTCCTGGCGGCTGGCCCGGCTACGGTCCCGGTATGGGATACGGACCCGGACCTGGTTATGGCCCCGGGATGGGCCCCGGATATGGCCCCGGCAAGGGCCCCGGTTACGGCCCGGGCTTTGGTTATGGGAAAGGGAAGTGGCCCGGCATTTGGCCAGGTTATGGCCCGATGGGGCCGGGAGAACCACTGAAGAAGCCTTCCGGGAAGAAATAATGGTATAACAAAAACATTGTTTAGAATCGGCGAACCGAGCGTTATTACAGACGTTCGGTTTTATCTTTTCAGAATACAAATTTTACTTGCTATGACAAGAAGGAAGTTACAATTATTATGCCAATAGATATAGAAAGCAATATATAGCAAGTTTCATAATAAAGGAAAGGGCAACATGAAAAAAATCATAATTTTATTTTTATTGGTTTTCTGTTTTACCGGCGGCAGAGCAGCAAGCGCATCGGCCCCGGACTTAATTAATACTGATGCAGAATACACCGCCCTGAAAACCCGTCTGGAGCAAATGCTGGCGACTGAAAAGGGAACATACGGGGTTGTTGTATTGGACATTAATTCCGGCAGGGTCTGCGCGGTAAACCCGCTGGAGCAGTTTCACGCGGCCAGCACCTTTAAACTGCCTATGAACATTTACCTATACAGAAGCATAGCCTCCGGCGGGGTAAATCCAGGGCAGTCACTGGTGTATGAACGGAAACATTACGAAGGAGGCACGGGTAAGCTGCAGTACAAACCCGTGGGAAGTTCCTTCGATATAGAAACACTGGCGAAATACTCTATTGTATACAGCGACAACGTGGCCACCAATATGCTGCTGTCGCACCTGGGCAAGCAAAATGTAAAGGATTTTATGCACTCAACAGGCGGGTTGGTGGTAAACAGCAATAATAACGTCACCTGCCCCCGGGACATGGCTATATATATGAAAGAACTAATGGATTTGGCCGCTGCAAGCCCGGAACCTTACAACCGGTTAATTGGTTACCTGGAAAGCACTATTTATAACGAAAGGATACCGGCCCTCTTGCCCCGGGGCATTAAAATAGCCCATAAAATTGGTAACTGGCCGGCTGCCGGCGCCTATCACGACGTCGGCCATGTAAGCCATCCCGTCAACCCCTATATCATAGCCGTTTTTAGCAAAAACACCGCTGGCCCGGACCTCGCTTACGGTATTATCCGGCTTATTTCTAAAACCGTATATGATTATCAGAACAGATTTGTGGCAGTCAGGCTGCTTCTAATTGGAAACCCGCTGCAGACCAGCGCCACACCCTTCCTGGAGCAGGGCAGAGTTTTCGTGCCGGTGCGTGCGGTGGCGGAAGCACTGGGAGCGGAAGTGGGCTGGGATGAAATAACCGGGAGGGTGAGCATATCCCGGGCGGACAGCAAAATTGAATTTCAGGCCGGCAGCCCCGGTGTTCTCGTTAACGGTTCGGAAGTGCAAGTAATTCCCGCGGCCAGAGTGGTAAACGGCAGGACCATGGTGCCGGTAAGGTTTGTTAGCGAGACCATGGGCGCGGAAGTGAGCTGGGACGACACCTCCCATACCGTCAGTATAACCTCCCAGGCAGGAAGCGGCACTCAGGCCATCCCGCCGGAAGGCGCCATCGTACCCCCGGGGCAGCAATCAGCACCCGGCATTCCCGCCGGGGTCGAAAGATGGCCGGCCCAGGAAGAACCCTTGCCCGCAGTCAACATTTAATTCGTATAATATTTTTAATGTGTTTTCATTTTCCACGTAACCGGCCACGGTTTTTTTACCCAGGGTATGAGCCACGGCGTTTATAGCTACAAAAACCCGACCTGTAATCTGGCCGGGTTTTTGTGTTTTGAGGGGTCTTATTTAATGATTTAGTTGATTTCCACACCTATAACCCAGCCTACAATTTTAACAACCTCGTCGTCGTCCAGGGTAATCCTCACATCCGCGCCTCTTTTCAAATCATCCAGGTCGGCGTCTTTATCGTTCACCACTACATCCACATCATCCGACATGTCATAGACCCTGTAGCTGCTGCCGACCTTTACGGTGATACTGGATGTGGTCACTGATTCTAATATCCCGGAAATTGTACCGGTATAGGCAACAATTTCCGTTACCTTACCGTCCTCAACGGTCATTTCTATGGCATACCCTTTTTCCAGATCCTCCGGTTCGGCGTCCTTCCCATCCAGTTCCACGTCGACATCATCATCCAGGGTATAAACATCTAAAACACCGCTAACTTTTACCGTGATACTATCTGTCCCCACTGATTCTACAGTACCGGAAACATCCTCCGTATTCGATTCGGCTTCTATTTTTGTGACTTTATTGTCCTCCAGGGTCAGTTCCACATCATAGCCTTTTTTGATGTCCTCCGGGTCGGCGTTCTTTCCGTCAAGTTCCACGTCGACATCCCCGTCCAGGGTATAGACCTTTGAAATACCGCTAACCTTTACAGTAATACTGTAACTCCCCAGTGATTCAACGGTGCCGGAAACATATTTTGTTTCGGTATCGTATTCAATTTTCGTAACTTTACTATCTTCCAAAGTCAGTTCTACTTCATAGCCTTTCTTAATGTCGTCAAGATCTGCTTCATCCCCGTCTATTTCCACTTCCAAATCGCTGTCAAGGGTATAAACCTTTAAAACATCGTCAACTTTTACGGTTATACTTTTGGAACCAATGGATTCAACAATTCCCTCAACGGTGCCGTCTTCAATATCATTGTCGTCCTCATCATCATTGTCGTCCTCATCCGAATCTGTGTCACCGCCGGCGCGGGCCAGTATCACCACTGCCTCGCTATCCTCATCCAGCAGCATGGTAACCACATCGTTTTTGTCCAGATCCTCCAGGTCGGCCCGTTTGCCTCCAAGATAAATCAATGCTTCGTCATTCACCGGCACGGTCAGTTCCTTTGTGCCCACGTTACGGGAGTTTCCCAGGCGTTTGACCGTAATGGAGTCATCATCAATTCCCGTGATTACACCGTGGATAAAGCTAAAGCCCTGCCGCGGGGAAGGCATTTCAAAACCCTCCCGGGCCCTTACCAGCATAGTGGCTATTTCGGCTCTGGTTATTGGTGTGCCGGGCCTGAAAACATTACCGGGTAACCCGGAGATAATTCCCTCATCGGTGGCTACCTTTACGTAACCCCGGGCCCAGACCGGGATAGCTGATTCATCCTTGAAATCCAAATCCGCACCGGCGTTATCAATGGCCTCATCCTCCAACCCCAGTGCCCTTACCAGCCACACTGCCACCTCATAGCGCTGGGCCGGCTTATTGAAAGCCAGGGTATCCAGCTCCACCCTGCTGATTATTCCTTTCTTTACCGCCAGATCCAGTGATGGCCCGGCCCAGGATGATATTTTTGTATTTTTGAGTTTTACGGGTGAGGCAGTAATATTACCATAAGCCATGCGGGCAATCATAGTTAAGGCCTCTTCTTTATTTACAGGCTTGTTGGGTTTATAGGAGCCGTCGTTATATCCCCTGATTACATCATCAGAATTAATAAGCACTATATTCTGTTCAGCCCAATGCCCTGTTATATCATTGAATTTAGCCTTTACCTGCAGTTTTACCTGACCCTGACCCTGTCCCTTTGACTTTTCCCAGCCCTTCGTCTTGCCATTTTCCATCCACTTAGGCGAGGCCATGGCACTTCCCGCCGCCAGCGCCGTGGTCAGGCAGAGAACGATCAACACAATAATTGACTTTCTAAATATTTTCAATTTTTATCCTCCTTTGCCTTCCGAATTATATTCTTTAAATGGAACTCATACGGATTCGCCGGATCTATTGGGTTGCCACCGGTTAGACCGCCATTCCGTACTTTCTCAGCAACCTTTTTGGAATTGCCCGCCGGATTGTTATCCCGGCCCGATTTGCCCGGTATTTTTTTGTCCGGTGTTTTTTTGTCCGGCAAAACAGGCGCAGCCCTGGGCTTTCTCTGCTTTTTATTACTTTTTTCAGCAGAGCTGCCCGGCGCTCCCCGTTCTTTATCTTGAATTTTCGTTCCCTGACCCGGTGGATGCTTCAAATCGTTAGCCGGGACTCTCTGAACCGGCCATTCAGCTTTTTTGCCACCGGCTTTCTGATTAGCCCTTTTCACTTTTACACCCGGGAACATTTGCTCCAGCCTGATATGTTTAGTTTTTTCCAGGCTGCGGATGCTTTTGACTTTCAACTCATCAATGTCCACCCGGATTTTGTTTCCTCCGGCCCTCTCCCTGAACAGCAGTTTCCCTGGGGAGATCCCCTCCGCCAGAGCCTTTTTCCTGAACTCGGGCTTAACTTCTTCCACCGCAACCCTTGTTGCCAAACCTTTGGCAACTACTGGTTCCTCTATGGCTGCTTCAATCTTTTCCTTCTGACTGGTCATCCGGTTAGCCGTTATGCTGCTGTCTAAATTTTCCACGGCGTTGCAGGCAAGGGTGGATAGCACGAAGTTATCCTGATCTGCCCTGATATACCCCTGTTTAATGGCTTCCCCGACGATGACGGATATACCCTGGTACAAATCCTGTCTTTTTAAGTTCAGTTTAAGCAAAAGCTTTTCCCCGTCCCTGTTCAGACCCCGGGTGGTAACGATACGGTTGTCGCTGTCTACACCCATTTCGATACTGGGATTTATATCCAGCGATACATAGGCCACGGGCTGAGGCTGGAACCTGCCGGAGTAACCGTAGCCCACAAAAACCGCGATAAAAATCATGGCAGCCGCCAGCAAGGGTCTCAGCAAAGTCTGAACACGGGGCGTCCAGGATACGGAAGCGGATAATATTTCATCCCCCGGTCGAACATCGCCACCAGGCCTGCGGACTTCTTCAAAACCTCCGTCCGGCGTGATAATAATGCAGGATGCCGGCTTTATTTCAACCACAACACCCCTAATTTTCTTTGCCTTCATTGCCGCCCCACCCCCTCCGGCCCGGTAAGGTCCAGTTTAAGATAGGAACCGAGGTATAAAAACCTCTCCCTATGATTTAATATCAAAGCCACCGCGATAATATATTTTCTACCCCTCTCCAGGGTTTTGCGCCCTATGCCGCTGGCTTCGGATAATTCGTTCAGCGGCAGGCGTTTATTGCGAATTAAATAGGCGACCAGTCCGGGCTGCCGGATCAATTCATGGGCTGCGGCAATCAACTGACGCCGGTTAGTACTTTTCTTGGGCGCTATTTTTACCAATTCATCAAAACTGACGTCATAGTCGGCAAGCAGCTTCCGGTATTCGGCAATTTCCTCGCCGCGTTCCCTGGCCGCCCTTTCCAACCGGTAAACCTCCCAGGCCCGGCTGAGTTCGGCAGGCTGCAAGCCGTTTTCATCGTCCTGCAGGCTGAGTTCAGCGGTTAGCTGTCTTTTTTCCCGGCGATAATAATCCTTGAGCCTGCTTTTGATCACCATTCCCGCAAAGGCCAGAAATGAATCACTGCGTTCCAGGTCAAAGCGGTCCACCGCCTCGTTCAAAGCAATCAGGCTAACGCTTAACTCGTCGTCCCTGCCCCACTGAAGACCCTTGCCGCAGAAGCTTTCGGTAGTTTTTAAAACGAAGGGCTGGCATTCCCTAATCAGATCTTCCCGGGCTTCCCTGTCCCCGGAGCGGGCAAGCGCCAGATTTGTCTCCAGTTCCCGCAGTCCCAGCAAAGCTACACATCCCCTCGCTCCCCCCTGCATCACCTCTCTCCCACCTGCTCCGGTTAAAAACCAGCCGGCCGGTCAACTGACCGGCATTCTACGGCTGCCGAATTAATGCTTCTGAAATGTTATTACGCAAGTGCTTTAAAGTAATCAGGGGTATCTCACTAAAAATTCGTTTCAGGTATACTTTTGTAGGAGTATAGCTTTTTCCTGCCCAGGGAACGTAAAATATGGGAAATCATGGTGGTATATTATGGCAAAAAAATAACAGGCTCTATTCAGCCTGTCGATAATATGTATTTTTTCTTTTGATTGGGAAAATAGATTTTCATTATAGATTGTGCTCCGTAGGGGCATGGGTTTAGAATGTTGTTCACACTATTATTGCTTGATATAGGCGAAACCTTCCGCCTGTTTTTTGGCTAACTCTGTTATACCAGCAGGAACCACCATTACAAAGACGGGCAGAGAGTTTTCAGCAATGGCATGCATGCCCAGGGCGTTGCGGCAGGCGGCAAAGACCACCCCTTGGTCCGATAAATTTTTCATTTCCGCTAATATCTTACCGTCGTCGTTCCCTTCTGCTGACGCTCCGCACGTCCCGGCAGCGGGGGCATAACCGGCCACTCCCGCACCATTGGCCAAAATTTCAATATTCGCCTGTCCCCGGCCCACATCGTTGATAAAATTTTTTGCATTCAACAAAACCCTGGGCCACCTGCCTGCTTCGTTCACGTGAAACAACACTTTTAACCTGTTCAAAGCAATACCCCCTTCGGTAATAATATTGGCAATATATAAGTTCATTTCATATCTGTATAACAGGGTTAATTTCAGTAAACATTTTTTAATAAATCAAACCCATATAATGCTTCGCCCCGGTAAACATTTAACCCTTCTGTGACATACCGTCCCAACCCGGGAAATCCAGCAAAGACTAAAGGATTCATTGAAGAGATGTTGAAAACAAATACAAAGTGAATAAGGGGGGGGTTTTATGAACAATACCAGCTTTAATTTTTCCAGTATTATATGGATTGTATTTATATTAATGGCGTTTGTACCCATGATCAAACAGTTCAGGTTACAAAACCAGCGCTTCAACACCCTGCGTATGCTGGAGAAAAAGAGGGGGAGCCGGGTTATAGCCCTGATTCACCGCCAGGAGATGTTTTCCTTTTTTGGCTTCCCCCTGACCAAGTATATATCCATTGATGACTCGGAACAGATATTGAGGGCTATAAGACTTACGCCCAATGATATGCCCATAGACCTCATTTTGCACACCCCCGGCGGGCTGGTGCTGGCTTCCGAGCAGATTGCCCACGCCATACGCATGCACCCCGCCAAAGTAACTGTTTTCGTACCCCACTACGCTATGTCCGGCGGAACATTGATCGCCCTGGCGGCGAACGAGATAGTCATGGACCCCAATGCCGTGCTGGGGCCGGTAGACCCACAAATCGGCCAATATCCGGCGGCATCGCTGATAAAAGTTACAAAGGATAAAAATATTAATGACATTGATGATCAGACCCTCATTTTGGCAGACGTCGCCCAAAAAGCCCTGACCCAGGTGAGGGCAAAGGTTTATCAAATATTGAAAGACCGCCTGGGGGAGGAGAAGGCCGGGGAAATAGCGGATATTTTCACCGAAGGCCGCTGGACCCACGACCATTCCATAAGTTGTGAGGAACTCACGGCACTGGGGTTCCCGGTATGCGGGGTCATGCCGCCTGAAATATATGAACTGATGGATTATTTCGACCAGCCCGTTCGACGGCAGCCCACCGTAAATTATATTCCCCTGCCCTATCAAAGGGAGAAAAAAGGGGACTAAGGTTTGTAAAACAAAAACCGGCAGGAAAAGGTACGGTTCAATAGGGAAACTTACTGAACCATACCCCAAACCGATACGGAAAAGCGAAAAAGAGGTACTATCTCAACGATAGTGCCTCTTTTTGTCAGTCGACATAGCCTCGTGTATAAAATATTTACTTTCCTTTGATGGCATTTATAATTGAACTTGCTTGCGTAAATATCCGTGACTTTTTGATAAAACCTGCGCTCAGAAAGACGTATCTCGCGGATTTTCTCAAGCAGTTTCTCGTAATACTTTTCGGTCAGTACCGAACCACCGTTTTTCAGTCGTTCGTCGTCCATAACCCAACCCTGAATCGTGTAGTCTTTCGCAATTTTATTGACCCATTTGCGGAACTGCACAGCGCGGTCGGAATTGATTTTGAATCCGACCGCAATAATCATTTGCAGGTTGTAGTGCTTAACTTCACGGCTGACCTGGCGTGAGCCTTCAGTTTGAACTATTCGGAAATTCCTAATAGTTGCTTCCGGCTCGAGTTCATGGTCGGAGAATATTTTTGCAATATGCTCGTTGATTGTGGGTATCTCCACGTCATAAAACACCGCGAGCATCTTCTGCGTGAGCCAGATGTTCTCGTCTTCGTAGCGCATTTCGATGCTTTGCGGATTGTCGCCTGTCGCGGCGATGTATGTCAGGTATTCGGCGGCGGAGGAGCGTATGTTTTTCTCCTCGGGCGGTTTCTTTTTACTCATCACCATCACCGCCTTTCGGTTCGTCTGGAATTATTTCCATGATATCGCCGATATCGCACTTCAACGCATTACATATTTTCATCAGCACTGCAGTAGTTACATTTTCATTTCGGCCAAGCTTGGAAATAGCGCCGGAGCTTATATCTGCTGCAACTTGGAAATCTTTCTTTTTCATATCTTTGTCAATTAATAATTTCCATAGCTTTTTGTAGCTAACAGCCATGTTTTTCACCTCATCAGCATTGATGGAATACTAATGATAAAATTATACTATAATTTTATCATTAGTATCGACGGTTCATAAAATGTCCCTATGGAAATGCGCATTAACCGGCTTTTGTTTTGTCCTTTTGCCTCGAATGTTTAATTGATATTAAACGTTTAATACATTACAATTAAAACAAGGGGGGTGATTTACATAAACCCGCAGGAAATAGATTATATAGAGGAAATGGGGCTGCTGTTTGAGACCTCGGGAGCCAGCAGGACGCTGGGCAGGGTTTTCGGCTACCTGCTGATTTCGGAAAAACCAAAGACACTGGATGAAATAGCCCGGGACCTGCTTTTCAGTAAGGCTACCGCATCACTCACCATGCGCCAGGGATTGCTTATTCACTTTTTCGAAAAGGTAAGTGTTTCAGGCGACAGGAAGGATTTTTACCGTGTCAGCACCATTGCCTGGACAGACGCCCAGGCAAAAAAAATAAGAACCCTTGACGCCTGGGAAAAACTTATCAGGCAGGGTCTTGCGGCTGTAAGCCCCCACAACACGGCAGCAGTTGAAAACCTTAATGGAATGAAAGACTACTTTGACTTCATAAACTGGTACTTATCCGATTTCCCCCAAATGTACATAAAATGGAAAAATGGCACTATTAATAAAAACATTAATAAGCCGGGGGCAAACAGTTATGGCCAAAAACATTTTGATGAAAATTAACAAAGCAACCAAGACCTATATCATGGGCGAAGTCACCGTGGAAGCCCTGAAGGAAACCTCCCTGGATATTTACCAGGGAGAGTTGCTGGTAATACTGGGTCCCAGCGGCTCCGGCAAGAGTACCCTGCTGAACATCATGGGTGGGATTGATACACCGTCCACAGGGCAGGTGCTTTTCGCCGGTGAGGATCTGAGCAGGGCCGGCGATGCCCGGCTCACCCGCTACCGCCGTAACGATGTTGGTTTTGTTTTTCAGTTTTACAACCTTATTCCCGATCTCACGGCCACAGAGAATGTGGAGCTGGCCGCCAATCTGGTAGAAAATCCTCTGCCAACCGGGGAAGTATTAAAGGAAGTGGGACTGGAGTCCAGAATGAATCATTTCCCCTCCCAATTGAGCGGCGGAGAGCAGCAGCGGGTTTCCATCGCCCGGGCGGCGGTTAAAAACCCCGGCCTGCTGCTATGCGATGAGCCCACCGGCGCGCTGGATTATCAAACAGGCAAACTGATACTGGAACTGCTGGCCAAAATAAACCAGGAGCAAGGCAGCACAGTGGTTATCGTAACCCACAATGCCTCCATAGGCGCCATGGCCAACCGGGTTGTACGCATGCGCAGCGGTGAAATAGCAGCAATAGAAACAAACAGTACCACTGTATCACCTGAAAGGATTGAGTGGTAATGGGAGCCCTAAACAAAAAACTCCGTCGCAACATCCGGGCTACCATGGGCCAATTCCTGGCGGTGGCAGCGGTGGTAGCCCTGGGTATAACTGTTTACATCGCCATGACCACGGCTTATTACAACCTTGAGCGCTCCAGGGAACTGTTTTACAGGGAAAGCAACTTTGCCGATTATTATTTCCAGGTAATCCGGGCGCCCCAGCAAATCACCAGGCAAATTGAAGCTGTGCCGGGTGTGATCAGCGCCGCCGGCAGAATACAGGAAGATGTGCCATTAATTAAAGAAGACAATCAAAGGGCTACGGCAAGGTTAATAAGCTACCCCTCCCCAGTTGAAAACGGAATAAACCGCGTAAAACTGCTGGAAGGTAGATTATTTGAAGAACATCCCCAAGGCGGGGGTGTGGAGGTGCTGCTTGAGCCGCAGTATTTCGCAGGCAATGCATTGTCCTTTAATGATAAGATAACCATCGTGGCCGGGGGCAGGAGGGTTCCCCTCACCGTCACGGGAACCGCCACCAGCCCTGAATTTATATATCCCATGAAAGACGCCTCCAGTTTTTTACCGGAACCGAAAACATTCGGTATGATCATGATGCCCCACAGCCAGGCGCAGCAGATACTGGATTATACCGGACAGATCAACCAGGTGGTAATAAAGCTGGCCCCTGGGTCGGACGAGCAGAAAATAGCCAAACAAATTGAAAATATTCTGGAGCCTTACGGCAACCTCGCTAGTTACCCACGCAAAAACCAGCTCAGCCATGCGGTTTTGCAGGGCGAACTGGACAGCCTGAAAGCCAGCGCCCTTTTTCTGCCTGTTATTTTCCTGGCTATTGCCGCAGCCGTCCAGTTCGTAATGTTGGGGCGGATGGTTAAAGCCCAGCGCATGCAAATAGGCGTGATGAAAGCACTTGGTTACGGCAACCGGGCCATAATACTGCACTATACCGGCTATGCCCAGGTTGTTGCCCTTGCCGGTGCAATCCTGGGTTCGCTGCTGGGTCTTTCCCTGGCATCGGTAATTTCCCGGGCCTACGCCCAATTTTTCAACCTGCCGGAGGCCATCGGCGGCGTGAACGGCAGGGCCATATTGTATGGCTTTCTTCTGAGCCTGGCGGTTAGCACCCTGGCCGGCCTGACCGCATCCCGGTCAGTCACGGCCATCAGCCCGGCCGAGTCCATGAGGCCGGAAGCACCTAAAGGAGCAGGCAAAATATTTCTGGAATACTGGCCGGGCCTGTGGCACAGACTGGGACCCGCCTGGAAAATGGGCTTTCGCAGCGCCGGGCGCAACAAAATACGGTTCGGTGTCAGCCTGCTGGGTGTAGCGTTCGCCGTGGGAATGCTGGTGGTATCCCTTTTCGCCAACGATTCCATTGATTATATGATTAACCGCCATTATTATGGGGAGCAACATTATGACCTGCTGCTGCGCTTTACCGGACCGGTTAAAGAAAAAGAACTTCTCAATATTTCCCGTCTTGACGGGGTACTGAAAACGGAACCTTTTTTCGAAATACCGGTCAGACTTGAGTATAACGGGCGCACCGAAGAAGATATTTTACAGGGTCTCCCGGAAAACCTGACTTTAAAGGAAATTAGCGGGGACCTTGGAACACCCCTTAAACTACCCCCGGAAGGCATACTTATTAACAAAAAAACGGCTGCTAAACTGGGAGTGCGAACCGGAGACAGGGTAAGGCTGGAAACCCTGCTAAAACTGGGCCCGGCCCGTCATGCAGAAATTAATATAGCCGGTATCAGCACGCAATTAATCGGGTCAGGCTCCTACTTGTCCCTGGAACTGGCCAACCGCATTATGCGGGAGAGCGGCCTTGTATCCGGAGCGATGCTGAAAATACAGCCGGGCACGGAAAAACATATTGAGGAAAAACTTGGCGAAATGACGGGTATATCTTCAATCACCAGCCGCCGGAAAGAACTTGACAATTTCAATAAAAATCTGGAGAGTATGGTTTACTCCATATCCGTCATGATTGTCTTTGCTGTTATGCTGGGCTTTGCCATCGTATACAATGCCTCGGTGATGAGTTTTACTGAGAGAAAAAGAGAACTGGCCTCGCTGCGGGTGGTAGGATTTACCTCACAGGAGGTCTCCGGCCTGCTGCTAAAGGAAACACTGCTTCAATCTCTGCTGGGTGTGGCCCTGGGCCTGCCTCTGGGTCTTTTTATGGCCCAGGGCTACATGCAGGCGGTGAGCACGGACCTGTTTACCATGCAGGTGGTTATCTATCCCCTGACCTATTTCTTCTCGGCACTGGGAGGAGTATTCTTCATTATGCTGGCCCATTTGCTGGCAGCCAGGGGAGTCGGAAAACTGGATCTGGTGGATGTGTTAAAGAACCGGGATTAACGGGAGGTAAGTCATCATGAAGCGTAAAACATTTTATTATCTGGGTGCGGCGGTGGCTGTCCTGGTCGTAGTAGCTCTAATGATTAGGGGTAGCGGGACAGTAACTGATATCGTGGAGGTTAAGACAGGCGACATAGCCTGTCAGGTAATCGACACCGGCTATGTTCAGCCCTCGGGTTATTACGATTTGTACGCCACCCAGAGCGCCAGGGTGGTAAAAGTGCCGGTACAGGCCGGGGAATTGGTGAAAGAGGGACAGCACCTGGTTATACTGGAAAACACGGACCTCAATGTGCAGATCAGTGATTTGCGGTCCCAGCTTTCCCAGGCAGCAGCCGCTTCTGCAGGCTCCCGGGCCGCCATGGCACGTACGGAACTGGAGCTAAATGACGCCGTGGATAACCTATCCAGGATAGAGGAATTATACCAGACCGGCGCCGTGAGCCGGATTGAATACAATAAAGCCAGGCTGCAGGTGGAATCATACAAAAAAACCCTTGAGGAGCAAAAATCACAACTGGCCGGCGCACTTTCCCGGGAGGCGGGCATTGAAAAATCATTATTGGAGCTAAGCGAAAAAAAGGCGCAGTTAGTTATCACCAGCCCGGCGGACGGTACTGTACTGGACCTGCCGGCCAGGGAAGAACAGTACGCTAATCCGGGCACCTTACTGGTAACGGTTGAGCAAAAGGGCCAGCTTGAAATAAAAGCAGACATATTAAGCGATGACCTGGCGGAAATCCGGTTGGGACAAAGAGTAGAGATAACTGCGCCGGTGCTGGGTCAAAAGGTGCTGGAAGGTAAACTTGGCAAAATATACCCCAGAGCCGAGGAAAAGCAGTCCGTCCTGGGTGTAATACAGCGCAGGGTACCGGTGATTATCTCCCTTCAGGACCCGGCCAACCTGAAGCCAGGTTATGAGGTGAAGGTGGCCATTGAAACCGCCGTCCGCCGGAACGTACCGGTGGTGCCCAGGGAAGCGGTAAGATCAATGGATGACGGAAGGAAAGAAGTTCTGGTAGTGAATCAAGGCAGGGTACGGCACCGCTCTGTTAAGACCGGTCTCGGCGATAGTGAATACATTGAAATTGTTGCGGGACTCAGGACGGGAGAGCAGATAATTGCTGACGGCAGTATTGCCTTTAAGGAAAACGCAAGGATTAAACCGGTATTAAAAAAATAGTGCCATCTATATCTTTCACCCCCTACTAATTACCCTTTAATCAATTGATTAAGGGGTATTGTTTTGAAACGTGACGAAAAATACTCAATTCTGGCTGATACCCTGGACCCACGAATATGAACATAATTGCTCAATAAATATTCTTATCAATTTGTTAATATGTGTATTAACAGGATATTAACAGGATATTAACAGGATATGAACAGTTTCAGATGGATAAACCTTGGAGGAGGAATGATACCATGTCAGAACTCCAGAGAAGGAGAATAGAGGAGCATCTCTTCCGCTGTGGATATTCCCGCTTCATGTTACAGCGCATGGATTTAAGGCGTCTTACAAGCTGCTACAACTGGGAGAGGGAAAAACAGCGACGCAAGAGATATGTGGCTTCACAGCAACAGGCCGCTAAAATCAGGCAGGAATTTACAAAAAACAGCAAACCCAAAAAACTCAGATAAATATTCAGTCGGGCCATTCCTTAAATGGCGCCAGGCAGGCAAAAAAAATTAAATTCCGCCAATCCGGCGGAATTTTATTTTTTACATTAACTATTGTAACTGGAAGCCTGGCATTTATTAATAAGTGCTTTAGTAACGGCTATTCTTGCTGAAACAATCACGACAGTACACCGGGCGATCGCCGGATGGACGGAAGGGAACTTCGGTCTCAGCACCACATTCCGCGCAAATTACAGAGTACATTTCGCGGGGTGCTCTGGAACCGCCATTGTTTCTTTGCCTGCGTGCAGCCCTGCATCTGGGGCAACGACCGGGTTCATTGGTAAAACCTTTCTCAGCATAGAACTCCTGTTCTGATGCAGTAAAGATGAAATCGGCGCCGCACTCACGGCAGGAAATGGTTTTGTCCTGATACATTTAAATCCTCCTCAAAATAATTTGCCCTGTTAGGTTTAGGAGTGATTCACTTATCAACTATCTCCCTGACCTACAGAGCAGCCCGAGAAGGATAAATGAACTGTACCTAAAAACATGAGCCCAAATAATATTTTACCCTTTCTTTAGAAAAATGTAAAACATTAAACATAAAAAATATTTAACAAGCGGTTAGCTGTTTAACTTTTAAGCGATACCCCGCTGGAGCTAAACAGTCCTCCCCACCAGGGCGGCAAAATCCCGGCGCAGCCTTTCCGTCAGCGGGCCGGGACGGCCGCCTGCCACCTGCCTGTCGTCCACAGCCACCACCGGAACAATTTCCGCCACCGTGCCGGTGATGAAAACCTCGTCGGCCTCCAGCAAATCCGCCATGTAAAAAGGTTCGACCATTACCTTTAAGCCAGCTGCTTCAGCCAGCCCGAGCACCTGCTGCCTGGTTACACCGGCCAGTATCCTGTTATCCGCCGGGTGGGTCATTAAAATACCCTCCCTGACTATAAAAATATTGCTGGTTCCGCATTCCGTCACCGTCCCGTCCGGCAGCACGAAAACCACCTCCGCCGCCCCGGCCTTGCGTGCCCTGTGCTTGGCCAGCACGGCGGCCTGCAATGAAATAGATTTTACGTTGCACATCTGCCAGCGAAATTCGGGCTGTGTAATTACCTTTACACCCTCGCTGTAAATGGCGGGGGATATCTCCGGCACGTTGCGCACGGTTATAAGCAGGCCTGGCTTTAAATCCGGATCGAATATATGGTTTCTGGGCGCCACCCCCCTGGTCACCTGCATATAAACCATGGCTTCCCTGATATTGCTCTGCTTCAGTACACCTTCCGCGATAGCCGCGAGTTGACGCGAACTCCACGGCATATTTATCTCCACGGCGTTAGCGCTGAGTTTCAGCCGCTGCAAATGCTCCTCCAGGGCAAACATTTTTCCGCCGTAAACCCTGATCACCTCGTAAACACCATCACCAAAATTATAGCCACGTTCGTTTACCGAAACAAAGGCTTCCTCAAAAGGTCCGGTCCAGCCGTTGAGGTATACCAGTTCTCCCAAAATAAACCCTTCCCTTCAATAACTTCGTTATTATTATATTTAATGTTTTGTCCATAAATCCCTGCTTTTTACAGTTTTTTTCCATATTTCCAGACCGCTTTTTTCCAATACGTGATCATACTGCGGCCATATACTTAGACAGAAAAATTTCCTTAATTTTATTACGCAAGTATTGCCAGAAGATTTTTGAAGTGCTATCATGCATAACAGGTAAACTATTTTAGTATATTCAGTTTACCTGTATTAATCAATCAGCCGGTTAGAGAATGGGGGATTAATATGAGAAAAAAGATTGCCGCCTTAATTTTACTTGCTCTGCTGTCGGCCGGCGCCTACTGGGGTTACAGCAAGTATGTCCAGGCAGACGATACACCCCTGCAGGCAGCGGGAACCATCGAGGCCGAGCAGGTTGAGCTTTGCGCCAGGCTGCCCGGAATATTACAGAACCTCACCATTAAGACCGGGGACAGAGTAAAAAAGAACCAATTGGTGGCATTAATTACCCGGAATGATTTAATCGCCCAGAAAGAAAGGGACGCTCTGGGAGTGACCAAGGCCGAGGCGCAACTGGCAGATCTTAATTCCGGCGCCAGAGAGCAGGAAATAAAAGACGCCGAAATAGCCTTAAACACTGCCCGGACCAATTATGAACAGGCACAAAAGGACTGTGACAGGATAAACGAACTTTACCAGCAGGGGGCGGTATCCGAAGCCGATTACGAAAAAGCTGAGGTCGCCTGGAAACAGGGCCAAAACCTTGTGGATGCAGCCAGTTCCAGGCTGAGTCTACTGAAATCCGGCAGCAGGCCTGAGCAAATTAAAACGGCCAGGGCCGAACTGGAACGCAGCAGGGCAATTTTAAAAGCATCGGAAGCATTGCTGGAAGACACCAAAATTATCAGCCCCATTGAAGGAACGGTGCTCAGCAAAAATTTCGAACCGGGGGAATACGTGCAGGCTGGCGCTTCGGTAGCCACTGTGGCCGATTTGAACGACATGTGGATTAAGGTCTACGTCCCCACCGACGACCTGCCCAAAATCAAGCTGGGACAAAAGGTAACCTTTACGGTGAGCGGCAGTTCCTCAGTGTACAGAGGAGTCATTGAAGAAATTGCCGATCAGGGGGAATTTACCCCTAAAACCATCCAGACCAAAAAAGAACGCACCAACATTGTCTTTGCCGTAAAAATAAGGATAGATAACCAAAACGGCGCCCTTAAGCCGGGCATGCCGGCAGACGTTGTCTTTACCCGGAGGTGAACATATGCTGGCAGCGGAATCCCTGAGCAAGAGGTTCGGAACTGTATCGGCGGTGGAGAACGCCTCTATTGAAGTCCGTCCGGGGGAAATATTCGGGCTGGTGGGCCCCGACGGGGCGGGCAAAACCACCCTGTTAAGAATGTTGTGCGGTATCGTAACCCCCACCGGGGGCAGGGTGATTTTCTCCGGGGATAAGCATCGGGCCGGTGGCAGCGGCTTTGGCTATATGCCCCAGAAATTCAGCCTGTACGGTGACCTGACGGTCATGGAAAACATTAATTTTTTCGGCGCCCTGTACAGGGTGGATGCCGGAACCATACGGCAGAGAGCAGACGAAATACTGGAGATAACCGGGCTGATCCAGTTTAAAGACCGCTTCGCCGACAATCTCTCTGGAGGCATGAAACAAAAACTGGCTCTAACCTGCTCCCTGCTGGCCCGGCCCGGCATGCTGATCCTGGATGAGCCCACCTACGGGGTTGACCCGGAATCCCGCAAGGATTTCTGGAAAATTCTCTACCAGTTGAACAAGGACGGTATGACCATGATAGTTTCCACCCCCTACATGGACGAGTCCGAGCTTTGCCACAGGATAGCCTTTATGGACCGGGGCAAGATCGTGGCGGTGGAAACCCCGGGCAATTACAAAAAAAACTTTTCCTTTAAAATACTTGAATTAAAAACTGAAGCCACAGACCTTGATTTTCTGAACCAGCTGGAGATCGTTGCTGAAGCCGGCTTTTACGGCGACAGCTACCATGTAGCAGTCAGGGAAACGGAAGCCGCAGTGCAGGCCATTACCACCATGCTGCAAGAAAAGGGCATAGCATTAATCATAATTAAAGAAATAGCACCGTCCATGGAGGATATTTTCGTTGCACTCACGGAAAAAGAGGTGTCATGATGGAATACGTGGTAACCACCGATGAACTTACCAGGAAATTCGGCTCCTTTACCGCCGTGGACAGGTTAAGTATAAACATCAGGCGGGGAGAGATTTTCGGTTTTCTGGGACCCAACGGCTCGGGAAAGTCCACCACCATCAGAATGCTGTGCGGCATACTGGAACCCACCTCCGGCCGTGGCGCCGTGCTGGGCTACGACCTGACCAGGGAACCGGAAAAGATTAAGCAAAAGATAGGCTACATGTCTCAGAGATTCAGCCTTTATGACGATCTTACGGTATATGAGAACCTGGAGTTTTATGCCGGTCTGTACAACATTCCCCATGCCCTGAGAAAAAAAAGAATAGGAGAGATGATTGACATGGCGCACCTGGCCGGGCGGGAAAATATGCTGGCGGCCAACCTCAGCGGAGGCTGGAAGCAGCGGCTGGCGCTGGGCTGTGCTATAATCTCCGGCCCCGCCATACTGTTTCTGGATGAGCCCACCAGCGGCATCAGCCCCACCAGCAGGCGCATGTTTTTTAAAATCATCCAGAGGCTGGCCGCGGAGGGAACCACTGTTATGGTTACCACCCACTATATGGACGAGGCGGAAAGATGCCGCAACATCGCTTTTATATCCGAAGGCGCCCTAATCGCCAACGACACACCAAATAACCTAAAAAACAACATTATTAAGGGCTGCCTGGTGGAACTGGACATTCCCGGGGCCATGGACCGGATAGCCGGCATAGAAAAACTGCCCTATGTCAGGGAATGTTCCATTCATGGCCCACTTTTGCACGTATTGATTGATTCGGAGACCCACATGGCCGAGCTTGACCGCTTCACAGGAGGTAATAGCATCAAAATCTCTCCTTCCCTGGAAGATGTTTTTATCTCGCTGGCCAGGAAGAAAAGGCAGGTGTCCTGAATGAGCAGAATACTGGCCATACTGAAAAAAGAATTTTTACAGATGAAAAGGGACCGGCTGACCCTTGGTATGATATTCATGCTGCCCCTGGTTCAATTGCTGCTGTTCGGCTTTGCCATACAGACGGAAGTGAAGCATATACCCACCGTGGTATTTGACCAGTCCCTGTCCTACGCCAGCAGGGATATGCTGGATTCCTTAACAGCTTCCGGCTACTTTGAAATAAGCGCCGCCGCCGGCAGCTATGACGAAGTGACCGAAGCAATCGACAGCGGCAGGGCCAAAGCAGGCATAATTTTTCCACCGGATTTTGCCGAAAAATTAAAAAGGGGGGAAACGGCCCCGCTACAGGTGCTGGTTGACGCCAGCGACAGTATGGTTTCCGCCTCCGCCATTGCCACCGCCAACTCCGTCGGGCTCCTGAAATCCCAAAAAATAATCGCTCAGAAGGCCCGGGTAACTGACATTCCATATGATATCAGAGTACGGCCCTGGTACAACCCTGATGGTATAACTGCTTTCTACATGGTACCTGCCATCCTGGGTATTATTGTCACCATGACCATGGTGATGATGACCTCCATGGCCATTGTCCGGGAAAGAGAAAGGGGCACTCTGGAGCAGCTCATGGTCACCCCGGTAAAATCTTATGAGCTGATGATCGGTAAAATTATACCGTATATTGCCCTGGGCTATGTCCAGATCACCGTGGCCCTGCTGGTGGGCACCCTGGTGTTTCATGTGCCCGTAAGGGGGAGCCTGCTGGAGCTGTACCTGTTAACGCTGTTTTTTATCACTGCCTCCCTGGGTCTGGGGATTATGATATCCAATATAGCCAAAAACCAGATGCAAGCCTTTCAGATGTCCTTTTTCGTATTGCTGCCCAGCATACTGCTTTCCGGCTTCATGTTCCCCAGAGAAGCCATGCCGGTTGTAATACAATATATAGGAAATCTGATCCCGCTTACCTTTTACCTGACCATCATCAGGGGCATTGTGTTAAAGGGCATCGGTTTCCAGTATCTGATACCACAGGTAGTGGCACTGCTGGTTTTTTCCGTAGTGCTGATTGCTTTGAGTATTGCCAAATTCAAGAAGAAGATTGCCTAGGATATTGATGTAGGAGGCCGTTCAAAAACAAGTATGGCGCGAAAGGCGAAGCCGGACAGCGCGGAGCGTACTGATAGTCAGCGGTCAGGGGACACACCTCCTTCGGAGGAATGTCCCCAACTAATACTGGACGGCGAGCTTTCGTTGGGGACATTCCTTCGAGGAGTTTTTCAACGGCCTCCTAGAAAGGTGGTGGCTGGCGTGGACTATAGGCAAAGGATAATTGCCGCCTGCAGAGAAATGGCCATGGTGCGGGGATTTTCCGGCTTTACGGTGGATGACCTCACCGCCCGTACCGGTATCAGCAAGAGAACCATATACCGTTATTTCAACAGTAAAGAGGAAATTATAGAATCCGTTCTGGAGCAATTCATGGCCGATGTCCGGCGGAGTATAGAACAGGCCCTGGAAAAAACGGAAAACCCGCTGGAAAAAATCATGAACGTAGTACTCGGTATTACGCAAAACCTCCGGGTGGTGCAGCCTTCAGTGCTGTATGACTTACAAAAGCATTATCCTCACCTGTGGGAAAAACTGGAACAGTTCCGCACCCGGAATATACAGGAGATATTTGAAGGTATATTGATAAATAATGACCGCTATTTCAACAGTAACATCAATCCCAAGATTATTACCACCGCCCTTTTGGCCAGCATCAGGGCGGTGGGCAACCCGACCTTTATACTAGACAACAATCTCACTCCCGAGGAAACGGTCCGCTCACTATTTACGATTTTCATCCACGGGATTGCAGCCGACAAGTATGTATCCCTGCCCACTGGAGGTAATTAGCCTCGAAACTCATGAGCCGAAGGCAAGCCCACCAGCAGAGGAGCCTTTGTTACCGATGTGCGTGGTGGTCACTGCCCTGCAGCAATTTAGCACAGCTAGCGTAGAGATTTCCTCTGAAGTGAGAGTAGCCGGACTGGATACCGAATCGGTAACTACTTGTCCCCCTCCTCGGGCACAATACAGATAAAAGCAAAATTCTCATCCCCTGTACTGACAAACTGGTGCTCGGCACCGGAAGGGACATAGGCCACAGAACCCTGCTCCAGCACATTTTCTTTACCGTCAATATATAGCTTACCCCTGCCGCTCACCACATAATTGATATGTGGCCAGGGATGAGCATGGCGGGGGGAATTACCTTTTTCTTTCAGGGTAAATAGCCGCATTACCCATCCTTCCCAACCCTCCCCCGGCCCGATCAATGTCTTCTTAAAGGCGTTTACCACACCCGGAACGGTAAGTTTTATTTCCTCAATATTTTTCACATTGCCCACAAACATCCGAATCCCCCCGTATATTTAGAATTGTTAATATAGAGTTCTATAACCGTAATGAATTACCTTTTACGATATAACACAGGGCCACGGGGGAAGCAAGGAAGGGTAGCAAAGGGACGGTTCTCATGCTTCCTCACGCCTTGAATATCAAATTGGGTGAAACACCTAAAATCCTGGCTGCTTGCCGTTGTGTCAAGCCTTCTATCTTCTTAACTTTCGATATTATCTCATCCCGCTGTGACTTTGGAAAACTTTTAATTTGGGCTATTTCAAATGCGGAAATAATCTTTTCTATCTCTGCTCTAGCTTGGTCATCTGTTAATCGTTTTGTTGTTTCATTATCTAAGCATTTGTCCTCATTTTTTGCCTCGTTGAATTCCTTGAAGCCGGCTATAGCACTTGCCCTTTCCTCGGAAAACATACTCAGTATCAATTCGCTATCTAACAATCCCGGTGGATAGGTTTTCTCTCCGTAATACCCAATACAACTGCTCCACTTCCAATCTGTAAGCTCATTTATAAACCTAGCTTTGGCAGGGTTCTGATGTATGTACCTTATCACTGTCAATAGATACGCATCACTATCAACTTTTTCACTCTTAAATCTGTCCTGGAACAAGTGGCCTACTGTATTATACTTCCAATTATAATGGTAGGCATAACTTACTCCTATGCGCTTCATCGTATCCGACAGTTCTTTATTGCCTTCCCCAAACAGGAGATGGATATGGTTTCCCATTAGACACCAACGGCTGTTTACCTTCTCGTTTCACTTCTGTTTGGAGTACATTGTAGCTTTGTCCATCCGTTTCACGGGTCGTTTTGTACTTCTTGAATATTTTGTTAACAGTTGTTTTAAATTTATTCGCAAGGGTTCGTGCTAAAGACAATTCTATTATCCTCTTGAGATTGTGTAACTGATGCGCGTTATAGGCAAGTAAATAGTATTGAGCGAATCCACGAAACTCGGACTGGTATTGGGCGATAATATCAAAATCTGAATTAATCGTCCGCTCTTTACGATGAATCGCTTTTCCACCCTTTTTATATAATCTTGCTTTGTCCTTCATCTTCTCGTCTGGGATGCGGAACCCAATCACTCCATTAATACTGCGTTGTCCTCGTCTGTCATGTTTCGTATCCTGTTGTAGAACATGGATGTCATAGCCGAGAAATCGCGCTTTTTCCGTTTTTGCATGGGTAATCAAAGTTTTCGCTTCACTGAGAGTTAGCTTGAGTTCAGCGGCAAGAAAGGTTCTAATTTCTTCTTTGATATTGACCGCTTCCTGCTTCGGGCCAGAAAAGCCTAGCAGCCGGTGAGTAGCCCGGGGGAGTTGCACCCCCAGGCCCTCTCAGAACCGGACTTGAACTTCTCAGCTCATCCGGCTCCCATTATCCAGCCGCAGGATAAATCCCCATTTTCCATTGCACGAACAACTTCTGTTCACGTTTGGCTATTCTATCAAGCCAGTACGTCGCCCGCCGCTGATGCCTTTCTAACTTCTTGTACTTTCGTTGTGCCCAGCGGACCAAAGCGCGATTCATGTGCTTAAGTACTGAATACAGCTCTGAAATGTAAAAGCGTCCATAATAGTTAACCCAACCTCTTACCACCGGATTGAACATCCGGGACAGGTCTTCAAGGGATTTGTCCGGCTTCAGGTGCATGCGCCATCCGTGAATGGTCTGACGCATGGCCTTTTTCGCCTTATTGCTGACTGCTGGGGTGAAGTTGATGAAATGTTTTCCATATTTATTCTTGGACCTCCGCGGTCGGAAGGTGTAGCCCAAAAAGTCGAACTTTGTTTCCAGGCAGTTACCTCGCCGGTCATCATCCTTGCAGTAGACAATGCGGGTCTTGGTCGGATGGAGTTCCAATCCGCATTCCGCAAACCGTTTCTTCAAACTATCATGGAGCTTTTCCGCATCTTCCATGCTGCGGCAGTGTGCCACAGCGTCATCAGCATAGCGAGCGAACGGCTTGCCGGGATGATTCCGGACCATCCACGTATCGAACGCATAGTGAAGAAACAGATTGGCTAAAACAGGACTAATGACACCTCCCTGCGGAGTACCTTTTGTCCGCTCCTTGACAGTGCCATCAGGCATCTGAAAAGATGCTTTGAGCCATCTATGGATGTAAAGTATGACCCATGGATTATCGGTATGTTTACGGATTGCCTTCATCAACAGTTCATGTTCAATATTATCGAACAGGCCCTTGATATCGAACTCCAGTATCCAGTCGTACCTCCAGCATCGCTGCCGGGTGACAGCAAGCGCATCGGCGGCCGACTTTCCCGGTCGATAACCGTAGGAATCCGGATGGAAGTATGGTTCTACCTGCGGCTCGAAATAGATTTTAGCGACCATCTGCGCCACTCGGTCCGCTACAGTGGGAACTCCGAGTACGCGTACTCCCCCGTTTTTCTTGGGTATTTCTACCGCTTTAACGGGTGGAGGAAAATAGCTGCCGGAAGACATCCTATTCCATATCTTGTAGAGGTTGTTCTTCAAGTTCGCCTCGAATGCTTCCAGATCTTGGTCGTCTACTCCAGCTGCCCCTTTGTTCGCTTTCACTCGTTGGAATGCCTCCAGCACTACGTGTTTGGAGATTTCATACGGCTTTGTTTTGTCCATTGGCTCCTCCCTTTATGGTTGACCTTTGTTCAAAACTGGATAACACAGCCCCTTTGCTCCACTCCCATTACGGAGCTTCATTACTACTACGGGCTGTTCCGCCCCTGCACTCCGCATCGGTACTTTCGTCCTTGCGGGTCTTCCGCTTGGATTTCTCCCTTGGCATCGGAGGGCAGGTTCCCACGTTCCTAACCGAAGCCTGTGCCATGTTCACGCCGCCTTCATACCGGCCACCGCCTGGTCAGTAAACAGGTTTCTTCCAGGCTTATCCCGGGCTAACGACTACCTCCCGGTTTTGATGACGTCCCTACGCTTTCGACACTTTATCAGCGGTTCACTGGTGTTCGTCTCCATTGGCACACACCTGACGAAGTCTTGCTTCGCCTTTTCCGTAACGCTCACCACCATGGCTTTTGGCCACAGCAGCTTACGGTGGTTTGGAGCCTCCACCTGTATGGCGGCTCCGAGGGGCCTTCCCTCATCTTCGGTTAAGCATAGCTTATGGACTGTCTAGCAGCCCTACGCCTTCGTGGCGCACAGTCGTCTGCATAGCGGATATAATAGAGTCGTCTGAAGGACGAATCGTTTGTATCCTTGGAAGGTATGGATTGTCTCTGCTTATGGAGTTCCTTAACCTTTTTCCAGTCTTGATGTCGTTTATGCTTTTCCATCACATGGCGCACGTAGAGTAGGCGACCAGCGAGTTACTATCCTAAGTTACTATCCTAAGACAGCACTTTTCCAATCACCCCTCTCAGAACGGAGCGTGCGAGTTTCCTTCGCACTCCGCTCGCCAGAAATCATCATAAAAAAGTAGACCCCAATCGGTTACGTATCTTAGGCATTTATTTGACATTTTGCCTGGTCAGAAACACCCCATGTCTTCTTCTAAGCTACTTTGCCTTCATTTTAAAAACTAAGTCTTCAAAGTTAACTTGGTCCATTCCATTACTGCAATGGAAAATCAGTTCACCATCTTCCATCTGTTCCACATACAGCCCAGCATTCCCTATCCATGAATCTATGTTTTCTTTATACTCAATGTTCTGCCAAACATTCCATATATTCATTAATCCTTCTGGTTTCTTAGGAAAACACTTAAAGCTGAATGTCTTAGGAGCAGTATTTGTCCAAAAAACAGGGGCGTTGAGTCTCTGGCCATTTACCTCGATAAATCCTTTTCTCTGGTCAATTGATACTTCAAAACCCTGCTGATAGGTTTCGTTGTATTGCAAAAATTCAATCTCTACCTCTTGACCTTTAGCCACAGGTATCTTATAAGACATCATCACACTCTTACCCTGGCAGTCAATTGGACCGCCTTTTGCATTAGCAAGTATTTCCGCTAATGTTTTTGCCAATTGTTATCACTCCTCAGATTAATATCCAGGATATCTGTATGGGTCAACCTGTGCATGATCTTGAGGCCACCTTGGTACAACCTCTGTTCCTCCGTCCCTTCTTGGAACAGGTTCATGACTAAGTTCCATTGACTCCATACCACCCTTATCTGGATTATATCTTTGTGGTGCTAAACCTTTTTTCATTCTTTGGACATTCTCAGCACCATATTTTTGTGCAGCATTGGGTATAGAAGCTTCATTTTTCCAAAATCTTTGCCTAACTGTATTCCAACTTGGTGTATTGCCCTTAGAAGTTAGTTTGTAGATATCGTCTCCAACCCTCCAGCCTTTACTTGCAGCTTCTCTTGCCCCCTCTTTTATTAAAAGACTTCCTGCCTTTCGTTCTATAACTGCTGGCGTTCCAGTTCCAGCAGTCAATACAATCGTAAAAGCATCGACAGTTGCCTCTGCAAGTGGGACTATTACATATTCTATAATCTGTTCCTGCGTGCTTTTTGCTGCTCTTATTTGCCCACCAGGTATCATTGGACTAGGTTGAACCCTATCTATCCTTCTTATATCTCCTATTGATAGATTATCTCTATTCGCAAAGTATTGCACTTGTGCGGAATTTGTTCTACGTCCGTAGTCCCCGTCCGGGTCAAGTGGTTTGCCCTCGTAGTCCCTGTAACCCCAGGCATTTAAATCTCTTTGTAATTGCTTGATGCTTGAGTTAGACCATTTGTGTTTTACCTGGTGGTACCAAAGTGCTTCTCCAGGTGCAAGTAGTTCGTTTAAAAGCTTTTTGGATTCCGCATTGCCTCTTTCCTTTGCAAAGTATTGCGCTTGTGAGAAAAATGTTCTTGATCCGTAGTCCCCATCTACAGTTAGTTGTCTTCCATCGAAATCCCTGTAACCCCAGGCATTTAGCTCTCTTTGCAATTGCCTGACGTTTGACTTGGACCAGCTATCCGGTATATGGCTGTACCAATTTTTCGAGCCGACTGGTGCCCCTGCTGTACTGTTATACTGGCCAATCAGTTTCTCCAACGTGGGTACCGGGGGTTCCCAGTCGTCGTCCCCGCTGCCACCGGAACCACCTCCGCTGCCGCTTCCACCGCTATCCCCAATGCCGTCTCCCGGCACGATGCCGCCCGGGATCCAGCCGTCGTTTCCTCCGTCGTCTCCGCCGCTGTCCGGAACGAACTCACCGTAGTTGTTCCAGGAGCCGGACTGGTCTCCGTAATAGTCGGTACCGTATTCTGTACCCTCGACGCTATAGCCCAGGAAGTCATGCCCGGTAGGATCCAACCTGTTGATGGGGTTGTTGCCCACGTAGGCATAAGGGTGCTGTGATCCGGGCTGAGTCTGGACTCCCCTGAAGCTATCAGCCTGGGTAAAGCGCCCGGCCTTGGGGTCGTACCAGCGGGAGTTGTAGAACATTAAGCCGGATTTGGGGTCGTATTCCTTGCCGGTGATGCCCTGGAAGCTGTAGGGCGCCAGGGGGCCGGCAAACATGCCGCCGAAGGCGTCGAAACGGTATTTGGCTATGTCTTCTCCCAGGTGGTCGGACATGTCGCTGACGTTGCCCAGGGCGTCATAGTGGTAGTACATCAGGCTGCCCCGGGTGCGCATGTTGCCGTAGCGCCCCTGGTCTTTTCTGTCTTTAAAGCCGAACATGTTGCGGGCGATAATCTGGTCGTCACCCATGTGGTATTCGGCAAGGGGGCTGCCATTTCCTGTATATTCCTTCATGACATTTACGCCGTCATAAAGGTAGCTGGTTTCTTCCGAGCGCAGTTTGTATTCCTTTTCCCCTTCTTCGGGGTGCCAGTAGTCTTCGGTGCGAAATACTTTGCGGCCAAAGCCGTCGTATTCGTAGCCAACGTAGGTGCCGTCATCGAAGTAGGCATTGGTTAACCGCCCGGCGCTGTCGTATTCGTAGTCCTCCGCCCGGTCGGTGGATACTTTGCCGGTCATGTTGCCGTTGGCATCGTAGGAGTATTGGGTATCACCTGCGGATAGAAGGCGTTCTGCCTTATCGTAGCTGTAGCTGGTGGTGCCCTGGTCGTCGGTCATGCTGGTGCGGTTGCCCACTTCGTCGTATTCGTAGGATACCTCTGACTGGGGATCTATGAGGTAAGCCGGCAGTTCATACTGGACAGGCAGGCTGGTTTCGTCTTTGTACCAGCCCAGGTGCAGGCCGGGGTTGGTTTTATTTTTATACCAACCCTTGTGTTTGCCGTGTTCAAGGCCCTTGCCTTTTCCATTTCCCGTTCCACGTTCAGTATCGGCGCCGGATTTGCCGTTGCTTCCTTTGTTTCCGTTATTTTCGTTATTTCCCTTGCCATTACCGCCACTATTACCGCCGCTGTTTCCATTTCCTCCACTGTTGCCGCCGCCGTTTCCACCGCCGTTTCCTCCGCCATTACCGCCTCCGCCGCCGTTACCGCCGGCCTTAGCCACCAACATTTGGACAATAAGGAGTTTAGAGAAATCGGAATCGGAAGATGCTATAGCCGCTTCGTTTTCCAGGCTGCCGGTTTTTCCTTTGCCATTGCCATTGCTCTTACCGTTACCATTGCCTTTATTTGACCCGTTTCCTTTGTTGCCCTTACCATTTCCTTTGCTCTCACTGTCTTGCGATTCGTTTTCCAGGGGAGGGTTTACGCTGTTGGGAGGGGTTAAGTAGGTCTCCCGAATCTTTTTGATTTTTTCTACTGGATATTTAACATTTGTCAGCCTGTAAAGGGCGTCATATTCATACGAAGTCTTGGCGCCGTCTTCTTCTGTTTGGGAAAGGCGGTTGCCCACCAGGTCGTAGTCATATTTAAAGCTGGCAAAGGTGCCCTGTCTGCCCTGGTGTTGAATAGAGCTGATATTCCCCACGGCATCATAGGCCTGGGTGGTCTCGCTGCCCGGGCGTTTGATAGAGGTGACCTGCCCCAGGGGGTCGTAGTCGAAGGTTGTTACCCGGTCTTCCGGGTCAATGTGTTGTGTAAGCCTGTTAAGGGCATCGTAGCGGTACTGGAACACTCTGTCTTCAGGGTCGGTAAGCTGGGTCTTGTTGCCTTCCGGGTCGTACATATAGCTGACGCTTTTGGCAAGTGTAAGATTGTCGGTTCTCACCAGCCGGTTAAGGTTGTCATAGGTATACTGCTCCCGGGAGGCAGGGCTGTCCATGCCGGTAAGGTTGCCCACGGCGTCGTAACGGTAGCTGGCGGATTGTTCGCCATTGTAGTTGATGCCGGTCAACCGGTTGTTTTTGTCGTAGCTGAAGCTGGTGGGCCGGCCCAGGTAGTCGGTTTTTTGGGTCAGGTTGCCGTTTCTGTCGTACCGGTAGGCGGCCCTGGATTTTAAGGGGTTGCTTTCTTCCACCAGTTGGTTAAGTTCGTTGTACGCCAGTTTGGTGGTATTGCCCCTGGCGTTGGTTACGTCGGTAAGGTTACCCACCGGGTCGTACTGGTATCCGGTGGCATATCCCAGGGCTTCTGTTACTTTGACCAGGCGGTCATTGCTGTCATAGTCGTATTGGGTGGTGTTGCCCATAGGGTCCAGCACTTTGGTGACATTGCCCACTGGGTCGTATTCCAGGGTGGTCACAGCCTGGTTTGCTTCTTTAACGTTGGTGATTCTGTTTAGAGGATCGTAGGCATATTCTTCTGTTTGGCCCAGGGCATCGATGGTTTTGGTCAGGTTGCCCAGGGGGTCGTATGCAAACACGGTTTCGTGCCCCAGGGGGTCCACTGTTTTAATAAGATTGCCCAGGGGATCGTATTCGTAAGTGTGGGTGTTGTTGTTCCGGTCCGTTCTGCTTGTTATTCTGCCCAGGGCTAGCGCCAGGAGAAAAAGGGCAAACAGCGCCCAGGCAACAGATGTGGTTAATCTCACCATCCGAAAAGATCAGGGAATATATTTTCTTTTCCCCGGCGATAATACTCTTCAACGGATACCAAAAACGTCATTCGATTAATTCTGGTCGCCTATTTCGACCCGCAATTTGCGAAGGAAAGGAAGATTTAAGTGAAGATATTAGAACAAATTGAAAAAATAGCAGACCTTGGGCAAACAACACTCGATTTACAAAGGGAGATTAATGTATTTGAAGCAGGACATCTTTGGAATCTCTTAACTTCACGATATGACATTATAGAAATGATCCAAATTTCTCATAACTTTGCAAATGACGCGGAACTGAAATTGGTTTTAAATAGTATTCTTAAATATATTGAGCAACAAGTAGCCCAACTGGAGGAAATAAGCGACAAATACGGTATACCATTACCTAAAAAACCTCCTGCAGGTTCAAAAACTGCAAACAATCTTGAAGTTATTACGGATGAATATATTTTTAAACGCGTGTTTTCTGGAATTCAAATCTATTTATATATCTACTCTTCAGCACTGGTTCAGACTACTTCGGCTAAACTTAGAGAAAAATTATTAAGCTTATTTTTGGATGAAATTAATGCTTTTGATAATTTATTGCTATATGGACAGTTAAAAGGATGGATTAACGAACCACCTGCTTATAGGGTTTAGTTTTAACTCTGTATTTAGATTGCTTTTATTTCCAAAGGTTAAATAAATCAAAGAGAGGTGTATAATTCGTGAGAATGCTAGAGATAATTGAAAGTATCACAAAAATAGGGAAATCGAGAAAGTATCTGCAAACTGAAATTAATATAAATTCGGCCTGGCATCTTTGGGATCATGTAATATCACGTTATGATGTAATAGAAATAACGCAGGTGCTCGAGAATTTTGCAAGAGACCCGGACCTTAAGTTAGTTTTAATTAAAGGCCTCGAAGAACTTAAGAAACAGGCTTCCGATTTAGAAAAATTAATGGTAAAGTATGGAATACCACTACCCAAAAGGCCTCCCTTTGCTTCTTCCAGTACTATAAATCCTGAAATTATGAATGATGAATATATCTTTAGGCGGGTGTTTGCCGGCATTCAAAGTTTCATACCTGTTCATGTATCAGCTATGATTCAATCTACATCACCGGAGCTCAGGGAGGAGTTCAAGAGGTTTCTAATTGATGAAATAAAAATGTATGATAAATATTTGGTTTATGGTCAGCTTAAAGGATGGGTTTTAGAACCACCTGCTTATAGGGTTTAGTGAGTCAGGGAAGGAATTATAAATAATTCCCTGTCACTTTGACGCTTTTAAATTGTTATATACTTTCCTGACGTAAAACACAGAAAAAACCACCGTGTATGTTATGTAACCCGGTGGTTTTTATACTGACTGGACAATTTTTTCCCGGGAGGCCGTCCTGTTGGCCGCCAGTGCCACATACCGCTCCAATTCATTCATAATGTTGAATTTCCATTTGGAACTAATGCCGGAAATGAGCCCCACGGCCCGGATAAATTTTCTCATGTCGGTATTACCGGCCCTTTCCCCCAGTCCCCCTACGGTGGTATCCACATATTTTACACCGGCTCTTACGGCAGCAATGGAATTAGCCACGGCCATGCCGAAGTCGTTATGGCCGTGAAATTCGAGGTCGATGATATTTTTTTCAGCCAGCGCGGAGAGTTGCTCGTAAGCCGATAACGGCTGCAGCACCCCGACGGTGTCCGCGTACCTCAGTCGTCCGGCGCCCGCCTCCCGGGCCGCCCGGGCAAATTCCTCCAGAAATATCGGATCGGCCCTAGAAGCATCCTCTGCCCCTACCGATACCTTGCAGCCATAATCCAGGGCGTACCTTATGGCGCCCCTTGTACAGTCCAGCACCCATTGTCTGGTTTTGCCCAATTTGTATTTAATCTGTATTTCCGATACCGGCGCAGAAATATGAATATCCTTTACCCCACAGGCCAGGGAGGCCTGAATATCGCCCAGCACAATCCTGTTCCAGGCAATTATTCTGGCTCCCAGTCCAAGGTTATTGACAAAAAACAAAGCCGTCTGCTCGATTTCGCCCATAGCCGGAACCCCCGCCTCGATTATATCCACACCGGATAAATCAAGCAACCGGGCGATCACGGCTTTTTCCCTCAGTGTAAAGATTACGCCCGGCGTTTGCTCTCCATCCCTGAGCGTGGTATCTACCAGCAGCAAATCCTTCACAGGTTTTCCTCCATTCCGCTATCTAAAAAAAGGGACTTCCGCCGCTTTAGGACTATCGGTGGCGAAAATCTTCAGGCATCATGACAGGGTCGTGTCGTGGAAACACGGGCAACTGCAAAAGGCCGCAGCCTCCGGCACCGTGATATAAGTGAGCCTTGGGTTCGGAAGGGGTTATTCCCCTACCGAACCCTTAGAGCGAACTTAGTTCGAGCTTTACAGCCTGTTTATCCCCGACCTTCGAGGACGGAATCTTACAGGCTGTTAGCGAGATAATATTTCGCTCATGCAGGTGGCCCGGTTATTTAAATACTGCAGCCTGGAAAATGGACACCCTTAGATAAGGTAATCCTGGTTAAAATCTATACACAATATGAATTGATTTCCATTAACATCTGCAAAAAAAGAGGACACGGTTATGCAGAGGTTGCCGGAAGCCAATGAAATGTACGGCTCCGTAGTATACTTGCTCTGCCCGGAGTTAATAAAAAGATAATAGTAGTCCTTTAATGAATGCTCAGTGCCTTTGCTGGCCGGGCTGAAGATCAGTTTTTTATGCCGGAGAAGGCGGAAATTGTTGCAGTATGTATCGGTAAGCTGTACCCCCGTTAAGTCCAGTATATAAATGCATTCCATGAAGAGATATTCGTTAATTATATGGCCGAGCTCATAATCGAATTCCGGGCTGGCCGTACTGGATAGCTCTTCGATTATCCTGTCAGTAATCTTCATATATTCGGCGAACTTCTGTCTTTCCGAACGTATTTTTTCGTATATATGGTTTTTGTATTTAACAGCCATATAGTCTGTTTTGTGATCGAATCCGTTCAGCGATTGGCCGGTAAATTCCCCGGGTCTGGCGAAATAAAAGCCCTGCAGCATATCGGCGCCCAGTTCCAGGGCGCAAATTGCCTCCTCCTCGCTCTCCACCCCTTCCGCCACCACCAGGGCGCCGATCTTTTTGGACAGATTAACCAGGGATTTAAACGTCTCCTGTTTGTAATATTTTTTATCCAAGTCGCCAAGCAGAAGCCTGTCTATTTTCAATATATCCGGTCGCACCAGCGAAATCCTGTCCAGGTTGGAATGACCTGCCCCCACATCGTCCAGGGCTATGAGAAAACCGTAGTCCTTGTACCTAATGATAAACTCCTTCAGTGCCGGAACGTCGTTGACCTTCGATTCCACGATTTCTATAACCACATTGCTGGGGTTTATATTCAATTCGCTGACCATCTTGATTAAATTTCCGGAGCCTACCACGCCCATATCTATTATGGATGTGTCAAAATTCAGAAATAAAAGAATATCCGTATTAATAGCATGAATCTCAGCGTATTTTTCCAGGGCCTTTTTACGGCAAAGCCTGTCCAACTCGATAATCATGCCCTCACGCCTGGCATCATCGAATAGCATGCCCGGGGGAATCATTTCCCCCGAGTCCGCATCAATCCCCCTGCACAATGCCTCAAGCCCGATAACCTTTCTTTTTTTAACCGAGATAAGTGGCTGAAAGTGCACGATGATATTTTCATCTTTAATAACACTGTAAATTTTGTTAGAATCATTAATGTGATCTGTTGATTGCATGTGTACACCTGCTATGAAGGCCCTTCATATCAAAAAAATCCTTTCTATGTTGTAGGATACGCCATAATATTGTAAAATATAAAATTAAAGGGCCGGGCCAGCCGGGCGCCGGGGGTATCCAGATGATATCCCCATCGGTCGGCCCGGCCCAAATTTATTTAATATTAATTACACTGGGTGCAGCATTTTTTAGTAATGGTTATATTTATTTCCCCCGGACCAACTCTGGAAAATTC
This sequence comes from Peptococcaceae bacterium BRH_c4b, assembly GCA_000961595.1. Lineage (GTDB taxonomy): Bacteria > Bacillota > Desulfotomaculia > Desulfotomaculales > Desulfocucumaceae > Desulfocucumis. The sequence goes on along the minus strand of LADO01000055.1, from coordinate 87,586 downwards.
TGCAGTAAGGTTACCGCTGATCATTTCCGCCTCCAGCCAGGGAGGAATATGGGAGCAAAGCACTTCAAGGGAATAAAAATTACCCTTACGCAGGAAAGGCAGCAAGGCCTGTTTTGAGGTAATGCCTGTGTCGCTTTCCTGGATTTCTTTCAGCGACAACCGGAAGCAGCCGGGAGATACCTCCACCGGAACAGTCTGAAGTTTTACGCCTTCCCCTCCGGCTTTTTCCGTTTCCGCCTCTTCTTCCCTTTCCAGCACATAGTCAAGGATTTCCACGGGCTTTCCTTCAAACTCCCAGATGCTGAAATCAGATTTTTCCAACTCAAAATACGGCACTCCCACTATGTTGGAGCCCACGATTGTTTTACAGTCGTTCAGGAAAAAAAGAGCTTCCCCCATCTTTTTTCGCAGTTCCTGCATACCCGGGCAGTTGGCCAGGGTAAAGTCCTTTTCCCTTATGATGCTCCATTTACCTTTCTTTTTCCTGTAAACAACCAATTTTCCCGGTTCGTTCAGGGAAGCCGTGGAGCCGTTTTTTCCCACAAAAACCGCGATATCTCTGGGCAATTACCATTCCTCCCTCCGGGTTGCGGCGATCGCCTATAATTCCAGGCGTTTCACCGGCTTGCCACCCTCAATATGCTCATCCATAATTTCCTCCACATCATCCGGCGATACTGCACCATACCACACATTGTCCGGATAGACAACCACGATAGGGCCTTTTTCACACAAGGCGAAACATCCGGTATTGGAAACAAAAACTTCTCCACCCAGGCCCCTCTCTTCGATTTCCTCCATGAAGTTGCTGAGTAAATCCCCCGCAGACTTGGTATGGCAGAAACCCTTTTGCTGCCCGTTGGGCCGCGAACTGGTACAAACGAAAATATGGTATTTAGGCTTGTTCATTTTCTCACCCCTTCTAAGGTCAGGGGACACACCTTCTTGAGATGAATACATCCATTACTTATTAACAATTTTGCGAAGGAATGTCCCCAACTTTATACAGCTTTTTGAACGGTGGGAGAATCTTTACCGGCAACAGCCCCTCTGAACTGGTGGGAGATATCCTCCCTTAACAGGCCTATGGCATCCGCCCGGCACTGCTGGCAATGATACATTTGTCTCAATTCAAACTGGCAAATATCCCTCATTTTTTTCAGCTCTCTGGCATCGGTGCGGGGAAAATCCGCAAAAGCGCTGCCCGGAGCAGGTATAAGGGGCATAATGTTAGTGATAAAAACTCCAAGTTCCTTTACTTTTTTTACCACATCGGGAATTTGGCCGTCATTAACACCCTTTATCATGACGATATTTACCTTCACCATTACTTCGTTAGCCGTCAGGTATTTAATTCCTTCCAACTGATTATTAATCAATATGCCGGCTGCTTTGGACCCCTCGTACAGTTTTCCTTTGTAATTGACGAATTTATATATTTCGCCGCCGGTTTCCGGCTCCAGACAATTCACCGTCACGGTTACATGCCGTACCCCCAGCCTTACTAACTCGCCGGCATGGTCAGGTAGCAGCAGCCCGTTGGTAGACAGGCAGAAAATTATGCCAGGGTCCGACTGTTTAATCAGTTTAATGGTATCTCTGGTGTCATTCCAATTGGCCAGCGCGTCACCGGGTCCGGCAATACCCACCACACTTAGATTATCCAGCTTTTCCTTGACCAGGCTGAATTTCTCCAGGGCTGCGTAAGGAGTAAGCACCTCACTGGTCACACCGGGCCTGCTTTCATTTACGCAATCATATTTGCGGTTGCAATAATTACAGCTAATATTACACGCCGGGGCAACAGGCAGGTGCATTCTGGCGTATTTGTGGTGAGCGTCGAAAGAATAGCAGGGATGCCTATCTGTTTGCCGCAACAATTCTTCCGGCATGGCACTTTCATTGATTGTCCGGTTTTTTTTGCGGGTGCACTGGCAATCCATTAATTTCACCCCAACTTTCCTTATAAGGTTTTTTTATGACGAGCCGGTTCGTAAATATCTCCGTTGATTATTTCTCAGATGGCAGGCCGGGCATAATATTTTTCATACATGGAAGCCCGGTAGTTTTTGTGCTTTTGTTCCAGCAAGGTATTGGTGACCCGGTCCAGAAACATGGTGGTACCGGCATAGCCTACCGATAAAAGGCGCTGTCCCCCTACCTGGTCGTGAATAGGAAACCCCATTCTGACCAGGGGGATGCCCTCCCTTTCGGTCAAAAATTTTCCATCCGAATGGCCTATGGCAATATTGGGCTTGAGTTCCCTGCACCTCTCCCTAATCCCGGTGAAGTCCGCTTCGAGTAATATTTCAGCTTGTTCCGGGCTGCTCGCCAGGAGTGGCAGCAACAATCCGTGAAGTTTCGCGGCCTTGCTGCCAGTGGCCGCCAATACTGGGAAAATACCGTTTTCCATACAAGTACGGGCGATGGCGTAAACCAGCTCCGGCTCGCCGAAGATAACGCTGCGGCCCTGAAAATTATATTTATGGGAGTCAATCATGCAGTCCAGGAGTCTCCCCCTTTCCATTTCCAGTTCAGCAGGAAAGGGATTGCCGGTAAGTTCTTTCAATACCCCTATAAATTTGTCCGTTCCCTCTATACCCATGGGTATGGGAATATTATAAAGAGGCACACCGAATTCGTTTTCTAGATATTTGCCCGGGGAAAAAGCGTCGTCAGCAGTCAGGCCCATTTGAATGGTGGCCGGTGCCCCGGCTATATTTTTAATATCATCAATCCTGGTGCCGCCGTCTGGGATCTTTTTGTAAGGCCTGGCATAGGGGCGGTCCAGGGTATCTGAAAAGTCCGGGCACAGGGTGTAATCAACCTGCATTAGCCGCAGTATTCTCTTAATTTCCCTTATGTCCGCCGGACTTATATTGGGTACTATGATATTTATTTTGGAATGGGAGGCGGTTTTCCGGGCCAGAGCGGCTATAATCCTTCTCACCGCCAGCCAGTACCCCTCGCTGTGGCTGCCCCCGTAGCCGGGAGTGGGCACGGTGATCAGGGGATAATTCTCCAGCCCCCTTTCCGCCAAGTAGGAAGTGGCAATCCTGTCTATGTCTTCCCCAATGGTTTCCGCCAGGCAGGTGGTCAAAACTCCAATCAGACCCGGGTTATATAATTTAATTAAATTGTCCAACCCTTGCTTTAAATTTTTTTCCCCTCCGTAAATGGTACCCTTTTCGTTAAGAGAGGAAGAAGCCACATCTATGGGCTCGTTAAAATGCTCGGCAATATGCCTGCGCATGTACGTGCTGCACCCCTGGGAACCGTGTATAATCACCATGGATTTTTCAATTCCCTTGAAGGGCAGGATACCACCCATAGGCATGCACATATGGCAAGGGTTTTCATTAACATTTCGGTAATGCTCGTTGTTCATAGTATCCTCCCCCCATTCCTCAGGATGCTCCCTGAAGAGTGACTTTTTTGATCTGGCTGCATTAATCCGGTTATATATAATTCCAAACTGGTGAGCATAATGTCGAATATACTTCCGCGGCGAAATTCACCGCCCCCGCATAGCCACTTAGCGGGTGCTTGCGGTTATGGTTGTGGTCGATAAAGGCCATGCCCAATTTATAGGCCAGAGGCCTTTCCTTGACACCCCCCACCAGCAGGTGGGCGCCTTTTTCCACCATGAATTTTTCCAGCTCCGAAGGGTTAGCATCGTCCAGAATTACCGTACCCTCGTCCACCAGGTCGGTGATGGCATCATATTCCTCCGGCCTGCCGGTCTGAGTGCCGATCATTACCACATCTATGCCTATCTCCCTGAATTGTTTGATTAATGAAATGGCTTTGAACCCACCGCCTACGTAAATGGCAGCCTTTTTGCCCTCCAGCCTTTGCCGGTACCAATGTATTTGATCCCTGACCAGAGCGGATTCCCTGGTGATAAGTTCCTCCGCCCGGCGCCCGGCCTCAGGATCGTTAAAGGCTTCTGCAATCCTGCGCAGAGAGGAGGCGGTGTCCTCCAGTCCCAGAAAAGATATATTCATGTAAGGAATACCGTAGAGTTCCTCCAGCTTCTGGGCCAGATAATACATGGAGCCGGCGCACTGAATTATATTCAAAGAGGCCCGGGTGGCGTTCTTCAGGGCTTTGTAACTGGAGTCCCCGGTAAAGGCCACGTTTATGTCTATACCCATTTCCTTTAAATAATTTTTGATAATCCATACCTCACCGGCCAGGTTGAAGTCGCCCAGGTAATTTATGCTTCTGGTTTTGGACGGCAGTTCGCCATCCGGGGACCTGATCAGTCTCAGCAAGGCGTCGCAGGCGGCCCGGTACCCGGCTGATTTATTGCCTATAAAGCCGCTGGACTGAACGGGAATAACCTCTATTTTATGCTTTCTGGCGGCGGCCTTACAAACCGCCTCCAAATCGTCACCTATTACCCCTACAATACAGGTAGAATAAACAAAAACCAGTTTGGCAGGGTATTTTTGCACCAGTTCATCGATGGCCAGGGCCAGCTTTTTTTCTCCGCCAAAAATAACGTCCCGCTCCCCCAGATCGGTGGAAAAGCTGTATCTGTAAAGGTCGGAGCCGCTGCTCAGGCTGCCCCTGATATCCCAGGTATAGCTGGAACAGCCGATGGGGCCGTGCACCAGATGGATGGCATCGGTAACCGGGTTTAAAACAACCCTGGCCCCGCAGTATACACAGGCCCGCTGGCTTACGCACCCGGCGACGCTGTCGGCGTCGCATTTAAGCTGCTGTTTCTGCTTGCCCTTAGTGCGGATAAAATCCTTTCTTTCCTCCACGGCTGGTTCCGCCAGCTTTACAGCCTCCATATCCATCACACCTTTCGGGTTGGTTTTTACATTACCAGTTCAAAATCTTCATCTGCAGCATCCCGGTCCGCTCTGTCCAGCAAGGCGTTGCTGATCATCTCCAGTAGCCGCATAGCGCCCTTGTAACCAACTATGGGCAGGTAGGGCTGCACGCTGCGGTCCAGAATGGGGAAACCCACCCTGACAAAGGGTATATCTTCCGCCCTGGCGATATATTTGCCGTAAGTGTTGCCCATGAGCAGGTCCACCGGCCCGTTTTTAATCCACTGGTGCAGTTCAAACAGGTCACCCGCCGCTTTTACCTTTCCATCAACCCCTGCCTGCTCCAACATACTTTTGACTTCTTTTTCAAAAGTACCCACAGGACCACCGATGGTTCCAGCCGGAGTGCCTGTAAGCACATACAGGGGCTGCATACCCAGGCTCAGCACAAATTCGGTAAGGGCGATAAGTATGTCCGGGTCGCCGAATATAGCTACCTTTTTGCCGTGGAAATGGTAGTGAGTGTCCACCATTATATCCACCAGTTGGCCCCTTTCCTCCTCCAGTTCGTAGGGCACCTCCGCAGCAAAAGCCTGGCGCAGGGCCAGCAAAAATTCATCGGTAGCCTTGACGCCCAGAGGAGTTTTTATAGCAACGGCGGGAACTTTGCATTTCCTTTCCAACTGGATAGCAGGGTCGCCGGAAGCATAGCCGCCCAGGGCCAGGGTTAGTTTAGAATTACCCGTATCCCTTATATCTTCCACCCTGGTGCCGCCCCTGCCAAACATGGTATATTGGCCGGTTATGGGCGAGTCCACCACGCCGGAGGTGTCCGGGAACATAATGTATTTAATGCCCATAAGCTGCATCATTCTTTTAATCTCCCGCATATCGCCGGGATTTACGAAACCGGGGATAATATTAACCTGCTCCTTTTTAACCTCCGTGGTAGCAGTGGAAAGGTAGTTTACCATTCCTTTGGTCATATTGGAAAAACCGGTAATATGCGACCCCTGGTAACTGGGGGTATTAGCGTGAATGACCAGCTTGCCCTCGGGAATTTCCGTCGACTTTATAATGCTAGGCAGGTCATCCCCGATGGTTTCAGAAAGGCAGGTGGTGTGCACCGCCATGACATCAGGGTTGTAAACTTCAAAAACATTCTTGATGGATGTTTTTAAATTGGAGACACCCCCGAAAACCGAAGCCCCCTCGGTAAAGGAACTGGTGGTGGCCACCACCGGGTCCCGGAAATGCCGGGTGAGATGCATCCTGTGGTAGGAGCAGCAACCCTGGGAGCCGTGACTATGGGGCATGCAGCTATGAATGCCCAGGGCAGCATACATAGCCCCTATGGGCTGACAGGTTTTGGCCGGGTTAATCACTCCGCCGCTGCGCGCTTTTATTTCTTTCGGTGTGCAGTCTAACATGTTGGTTACTCCTTCCTGTAAAGGTTATTGCTTCCTTCCAGTTACCTGGCTTGATTAACGGTGCAGGCGGCGCCGTTACACTGTGCGACGGTCCCTTCCAGCAAAGGTTTATCCTTCCAGGGCGGCACCATGAAATTCCAGGCAGGGGTGGTAAAACTCATACAGATATCCCGGGCGAAATTCACAGATCCCCTAAATCCCGCATAAGGGCCGCTGTAGTCGTAATTATGCAGCTGTTTGCAGGGAATTCCCATCTTATGGGGTATATATTTATCCTTGATGCCGGAGGAGAAAATATCAGGTTTTAAAATCTTTATAAACTCCTCTGTTTCGTAATGATTGAGGTCATCCACGATGATGCTTCCTTCCGCCATGGTTACATTCATGCCGGAGTAGTAGCTCAGAGGTATTTTTGTTTTCAATTCCTCCATGCGCTCCTGGGGTATTTTCAGGCGGTAGCGGCTTTCATCCGGCGATACGTGCAGATCCGGTATGTTCTTGCTGTCCGCATCCGGCTTAATATTGGGAATGACCTCCCGGCCTTCGTAATCGTCCCGGTGGGCAAATTCGTAGCCGGCCAGCACTGTGGATATACCCAATTCTCCGTAAAGGCCCTGGTAATGGTGGCCCCGGGAACCACCCACGAAACAGAAGGTTGTTTTGCCGGCACATATTTTCCTGTAAGGTTCCAGCAGGGGCTCTATTTCCTCCAATTCCCTGGTTATGACTTCTTCTGTTTTATTGATTAATTCTTCATCACCGAAATAAAGTGCCATGTTGCGCAATGATTCAATGGTGGCCTTGATGCCAATAAAGTTAACCTTCAGCCAGGGTGTACCGTATTTGGTTTCCAGCATGGACGCGATATAGTTAATGGAGCGGTGACACTGCACCAGGTTAAGCTGGGCCACATGGGCGTTCTTGAGGTCTTCATAGGAGCCGTTGCCGGTCATCACCGCCTGCACTTGATAGCCAATCTCTTTCAGCACCCTTTCCACTTCCCAACTGTCGCCGCCAATGTTGTATTCACCAAGTATGTTAATGGTATACCTGATGGGCGGGTCCTCCATGTCGCCCTCGCCGATGATGTTTTCCATCAGTCCATTGTTGGCGATGTGGTGGCCGGCGGACTGGCTGACGCCTTTATAGCCCTCGCAGTTGTAAGCCGTAATGTTTACGCCGTGTTTTTTCCGTGCCTCCTTGGCCACCTGCTGAATATCGTCGCCGATTAGTCCCACAGGACAGGTAGCGGATATGGTGATGGCTTTGGGTCCCAATATTTCCACCACCTCATCGATCATCCTGGCCAGCTTTTTTTCGCCGCCGAACACGATGTCGCTTTCCTGCATATCGGTGGATACACAGTAATGTAAAAAATTCTGGGTGGGATCCTCCGATTTGGCCTTGTTCCTCCTGGTCAGCCAGCTGTAATAGGCACACCCGATAGGCCCGTGGACGATATGCACCATGTCCTTCAGCGGCCCCAGCACCACACCCTTGCAGCCGGCGAAAGCGCAGCCCCGGTTGGTCATAATCCCGGGAATAGTGCGGGTATTGGCCTCTATTTCCTGATGCTCCACCGCTGAATCCCTGATAATAATATGTTTCTTGCGATTTCTTTTAACCTTTGCAGGATACTCGTTCAAAATGGCATCCAGGGTTTTTTCATCGATTGCCACTTCTCCACCTCCTAAAATTAGGGACATTCCTTCGTGAAACTGTTAAGGCGTTAGGATTGAGATAACCAAAGAAGGTGTGTCCCATAAGTTGGGGACATCCCTTCGTGAGATTGTTAAAAAGTAAAGGAATTCAGGTAACCTAAGAAGGTGTGTCCCCTGACCTCTATATAGCTTCCCTGCCCCGCTCGGCGGTTCTGACCCTGGCAACGTCCAGCACCGGGGACACGAATATTTTGCCGTCTCCTTTGTTCCCATCACGGTTGACCTTGATAATGGTATCCACAACCTTTTTCACTTCTTCATCCTGAACCAGTATGGTAAGCATCCTCTTGGGAATTAGCCTGGTCCCTTTGGCCAGCCCATCCGCAAGTATACTCCCTATTTCCTCGGTAACTCCCAGTTCATCCAACACTGAAAAATCCACCTTCATTTTGCCCCGGCCCATCACCTTCATGGCATGTAGCCCGCAGATCCCGTTGTCGGCCAGAGCCTTTTTAGTGGCGTTAACCTTGTTCATGCGAATTATAGCAATAATTTCCTTCATATCCACAGCCCCCCTACAGGCCTTTGATGCCGCTGCTGATGGTATACGCCTCATCTACGGGACTGACAAAAATTTTGCCGTCGCCGAAGGCGCCCTTATCACCAGTTTTGGCATATTTTGAAACGATGCTGATGACATCCTCTTTATCTTCGTCCCTTACCACCATAAGCAGCAATTCCTTGGGAATTTCGTCGTAGATTACTTCTCCCACCTTAACGCCCCTCTGCTTGCCCCGGCCCACCACATCCATCTTCGTCACTGCGGGAAAGCCAGCGCTGTTTAGCTCGGCCAGTATGGTGTTAGTTTTCTCTGGTCTTACAATGGCCCTAATCATTAACATAAGCTATACTCCTCCTTAATCTCTGACCTAAACCCTCATCGGACCGGGCGGAACATGCACACCAGCGGCACACACGTTAAACCCGGGTTATTAATTTATAAAGCTATCAGTTTAATAAAGCTATCAATCCAGAATGCCATGGGCCATCAGAATTTCTTCCAGCCGGTCCTGCACCATTGGTTTGGGGATAACAAACATATCGTTGTCATCCATATTTTTGGCCAGTGTCCTGTATTCATCGGCCTGGTCCGCCGCAGGATCAAAATCTATAACCGTTTTCTTGTTTATTTCCGCCCTCTGCACCATATTGTCCCGGGGGACGAAATAGAGCAGCTGGGAACCCAGTTCCTCGGCAAAGGCCTTTAATAGCTCATACTCGTTATCCACATTGCGGCTGTTGCAAATTATGCCCCCCAGCCTGACGTCACCGTTAGTGGCAAATTTTTGTACACCCTTGCAGATGTTGTTGGCCGCATATAGCGCCATCATTTCCCCCGAAGCTACGATATAAATTTCTTTGGCCTTACCTTCCCGGATGGGCATGGCAAACCCGCCGCAAACCACATCGCCCAGCACATCGTAAAAAACATAATCCAGATCGTCCGTATAGGCCCCCAGGGACTCCAACATGTTAATAGAGGTAATAATTCCCCTGCCGGCACAGCCCACACCGGGCTCGGGACCGCCGGACTCCACGCATTTGGTGCCGCCGAAACCAACCCGCAGGATATCCTCCAAATCGATATCTTCGCCTTCCTCCCGGAGGGTGTCCAGCACCGTCCTCTGATTCAAACCGTGCAGTAGCAGTCTGGTGGAGTCCGCCTTGGGGTCACAGCCCACCACCATTATTTTTTTCCCGGCTTCGGCCAGGGCTGCCACCGTGTTCTGGGTGGTGGTGGATTTGCCTATGCCGCCTTTCCCGTAAATGGCAACCTGTCGTCTCATAATAAAACCTCCTCGCCTTAATGGGATTATTGCTATTGACTGAAAATTGCAACAAAAAGACGCCTTCCAGATATATCAGAAGGCGTCTTTGCCTGTTAGTCAAAACAGCAACATTGCCAGTTTTATTTTAAAAAATGACGCCCCAGATTTTCGGGGAGGAGTTTATCCTCCTGAAACTGGGGCGCCAATGCCCTTTTCCATAACAACACTGTTATATATTGGGAACATTCCTTTATTGGGGACATTCCCCCAAACCGCTAAATAGCGCTTTCTGCGGACTCACCTGTACGAATTCTTACCACATTTTCTACCGGGCTGATGAATATTTTGCCGTCTCCAATTTGCCCGGTCTTAGCCGTTTTAGTTATTATTGCTACTATTTCGTCGGCATCCTTGTCGGCAACCACTATTTCCATTTTTATTTTTGGAAGCAGGTTAATGGTCAGTTCCGTACCCCGGTATACTTCCTTCCTGCCCCCCTGAAGGCCGCAGCCCATTACCTGATACACAGTCATGCCCTTTACACCAAAGCGGCTCAAAGCATCCTTCACTTCTTCAAGCTTGCCGGGCCGCAGTATGCACTCAACTTTCTTCATTGTTTTACCCCCTTTGACTTATTGGGGACATTCCTTTGTTGGGGACATTCCTGCGCAGCAGGTGTGTCCCCTTACCTTAAATGGTGTGTCCCCATTCCTTAGTACCGCATCTAAAGTCCGGATTTCAAAGCTTAATTGGTCTTCAGGCTGCCGCTTAACATGGCCTGCATATCGCTGGTGGTGCTATATTTGCCACCCAGTATGGAGCCGCCCACTATATCCGGATAGGCATCTTCTCCATGAATGGTAATGTCCAGGCCAAGTTCCTCCTCTTCCGCAGTGGCTCTCAGTTTAGTAACCAGGCCCACAACTTTCAGTATAATGAAGGTGGCGGTGGCGGCGAAGGCCACTGTGGCCAGCACACCGATGGCCTGAGTGCCAACCTGGGCAGCGTTGCCGTATAACAGACCGTCTTTACCCAACGGGTTAACAGTCGTGGTACAGAATATACCGGTGGCAATGGCGCCCCATGTCCCGCCGATGCCGTGCACACCAAAGGCGTCCAGGGAATCGTCATAACCTAATTTTTGCTTAACTACACTAACTCCCAGATAACATACAACCCCGGCCACCAGGCCGATTACAATTGCCGATAGAGGGGTGACAAATCCGGCAGCGGGCGTGATGCCCACCAGGCCCGCCACCGCGCCGCTGGCGGCTCCCAACATGGTAGGTTTGCCATGGTGCAGCCACTCGGCGAATATCCAGGACAGTCCTGCCGCAGCAGCGGCGGTATTGGTCACCACAAAGGCGCTGGCGGCAAGGCCGTTGGCGGCCAGTGCGCTGCCGGCGTTAAACCCGAACCAGCCGAACCACAGTAAAGCTGCGCCCAATACCGTAAAGGGCAGTTGGTGGGGAGCCATGGGCTCGGAGCCGAAACCCTTGCGCTTACCAAGCACCAGAGCAGCCACCAGTCCCGATACACCGGAACTAATATGCACCACAGTACCACCGGCAAAGTCAAGTGCGCCCAGATTCAGCAGCCAGCCATCGGCGCCCCATACCCAGTGCGCCAAGGGGTCGTAGACAAAAGTAGTCCAAAGAAGTGCGAAGAGCAGAAATGCTGGAAAGCGCATCCTCTCAGCTACAGAACCGGAAATAATGGCAGCGGTTATTATTGCGAACATCAACTGGAACACCATGAATACATAATGAGGAACCGTTGTACCATAAGTATCGCTGGGAACCTGACCTACGCCGCTCAATCCGGCCCAGCTTAAAGATCCGACAATGTGGTTGATGTCGGGACCGAAGGCCAGCGAGTACCCAAACAGCACCCACTGCACGGAAACCAGACAAATTATTATGAAACTCTGCATAATTGTGCTCAGTACGTTCTTCTTACGCACCATACCACCATAGAACAGTGCCAACCCCGGGGTCATAATCATTACCAGAGCCGAACAAAGCATGATAAAGGTTGTATCCCCCGTGTCAATAGTGGGCTCTGCAGCCCAGGCCAGACCGGGCACGGCCAACAAAACCAGCATTGTCCACAGTATTAAGCCGACTTTTGATATTTTCATAATTGACTACCTCCTTTATAAATTTTATATTTCATCACCGCGACCATAGTCGGCGCCACTTTTGACCGCAGTGTAAAACCCGGATACCTCACATTATTAATAAGACCGATAGGCAAGGGCGGAGCAGCACCGCTCCTTTAATAAGCGCCCTTGCTTAATTTTTATATACCGTCAAGCCCTGCCGAGAGGTACTCTTGTTGTTTTAATAAGTCGCACATAAGTTGGGGACATTCCTTCGTAAAATTGTTTACCCCTGACTATGGTTTACTCTAAAAACGCCGCTGGACTGAAAAAAGGGCGCCCGGCTGGAGACACTGCTCCCGCCAAAGCGCCCTTGCCCGGTTATTCCACTGTGAATATAAAAAGACGCTTTTTGACTAACTCAAAAAGCGCCCTTGCCAGCAATACAACACTGTATTATATATTCTATTGATATACTAGATTATATATAACTCAACAATCTTTGCCAATACTGTATTTCTGTAAAAATAAAGCCTGTTGCTAGTGAAAGCAACAGGCTTCTTTGCCAAATTTGTTTCTGCATCGAAACACAATCTTTATTTATCTATTTCATATTAACATACCGTCCCACCACTGTCAACATCCCATAACTAGAATTTTATTATATTTATTATTCCTTGCCGTAACTTTTTCTGGAGGAAATTAATGAACCAATGTAGAAAAAAGTTTAATAAATTACTGTTTTGGAAAGGATGGTTTTTGTGAAAGTATTAATCGTCTCCTGCGGCTCATATGCTTCACAGGGATATGGTTGCCCTGGCGAGTGGAAATGCCTGAAGGCTGCTAATGAAAAGGAAGGGCAGTTTGCCGGCTACGATTCCGTACAGGTTGTAGGTTATCTGGAATGTGAGTGCCCGGGCCGTCAGCTTATCCCTAATATAGGATGCGTCAAGAAAAATGTTGATTTTGATGTAATTCACCTGTCAACGTGTATGGCCAATGCATGGCCTGCCTGCCCCAATAGAGATGTAGATGAACTGGTCGGTAAAATAGAGGAAAAATTCGGCGTTAAGGTAGTTAAGGGTACTCATAATTACGGTTAAGATTTAGTAAGACTTCACATGAACTGCTTAACTAATTTGCTGATATCAAAAGGCCGGCGATTTCACCGGCCTTTTGATATCACTACATCTCCAGCCTGATACTTTTAACTTCTTTAAGACTATCCAAATCGTTGGCCTTTAGCATGCCGTCCGAAAGGGTATACAGTACGTCCTCAATATACATGGATCTCCGCACCGCCCCACCAGCGCCTTTTTCCGCGACCCGATCATCCTCGTGCATAATTTTACCCTTTAATGCAATGCCGCCAGATGGTGAAACATCGAAAACATAAGCTCCCTGCCAAAAATGTTGATATCCCGGCCAGATAGCTTTGGTATTTATTTCCGTCTGCACCCAATAGGTTACCGGTAACACCAGCAGATTCTTTGATTTGGAGAACAGAAACGCCCTGTGGTCTCTTAATGCCTCTGAATCGGATGACGGCTGGTCAACTACAAATTTTGAAATCTCCCTTGGTTTTTCCGGATTGCTCACATCGAAAAGGGCTATTTTCAGCCCTCCCGGCCGCACTAGCGGGGGTACAATCTCAATTTCCGCCTCCGGGCGCGCCATGGGCCTTACCACCGGCGGACCGGGTATCCCCGCTTCCGGTACATCTTTTCCGATGCCAATAATATGGTTCTCATCATAGGGATGCAGGTAGTCGGAATAGCCGGGTATTTTCAGTTCACCCAGCACTTTGGGATTTTTGGGATCTTTAAGGTCTATGACAAAAAACGGGTCAACTCTTCTAAAAGTGACCAGATATACCCTGTCGCCCAAAAACCTGGCTGCATAGATTCTTTCCGACCGGGCCAGCCCCTGCAGCCTGCCGGTAATCTGCAATTTACCGTCCAGTACAAAAATGTTGTTTTTGGTGTTACCGTTACCGAATAAAAAGCCCGTGGAAGTGGTGGCCACTCTGAGATATTCCCCGTTTTCATCCATGGAAAACTGGTTCAGCAACTGTCCGGGAATTTCCCCGTCAGCAACGTAGGCCACACTGCCGCCCTGTACAGAAAGCTTGTGAATTATAGTATTGTCTCTGTCCCGCTCAATATCCCGCTGATATTTCTCACGGTACTGCTGAATTTTTTCCTCAAAGGCAATGGATTGACTATAACCCAGGCTGTTCAGATACCCCTCCAGGACATCCTCCACCTGGCCCATGATAGTATTCATGTTAGTTTTGGAAGCCCGCAAGGTTTTTAGCCTGGCGGCCACATCGGCGGGCACCAGTCCGGCCAGACCGTCAATGTATTTATTGGTCAGCACTGCAAGATCCGGGTTCTTCTGGTTGGTTAGATATATATTCTGCCGGGATACATACAGATTCTGGGAAATACCGGTCAAAAAAGTTTTAGCAGCAACCTTTTGTTGATCATTACTCAGGTTCACCGACAGTATCACCGTAAACACATAGCTGCTGTCGGGATAATCGAAATAGGCTATTTCCGCCGGCGCAACGGTTATTTTGCCGGTGCCGGTGTCAATGACGGGCAACTGTATATCCTCTTTGCCGTCTTTCTGCACAATTCCCGTACCCACAGGTATGCTGGCCACAAAATAGGCGTAATCCCCGATCAACCTGGAGCTTACCAGGCTACCTTTAAAGTCCAGGGTTCTTACCTGCTCAGGTTTTTCTTTAGCGGATATGTCGTACACATTTACGACAACCTCTCCGGTGGCATAATTGTTTTCAACAATTGCCAGCCTGTTTCCGTGAACAAACAATTCCACCGGGCTGCCCTGGCAGCTTATCCTGGATAAAATCCTGGCCTCCCGGGCGGGGTAGGCTTCGATTATCAAGACCTTGCCTGCAGACACAGCATATAAATATTTTCCGTCGTTTTTTACAATATCGGCCTCATCCACACCCTCCACCTGTATATTAGTGGTGGAAAAATCCGCCCCGCCGCCATTTTCCGCGCTGCTGTCTAACTTCATTATACCTGTGTCCGACGGGGCTTCCTTCATAGTTGACTCAGGCGCAGCGGTTACCATAATATCGCCGCCAGCCCTGAACATGCCGAAATACCAGGGGTACCCGTACCCTGACATCTCCCTGTTAGCATGGATGTAATCCTTCATCTCCCCCAGCGAGGTGAAGGTTTTCAACTGTCCGGCCCCGGACTCGGTGGGATGCACCGATACAACGGACACCACCGCCGCCAGGGTGAAAATAACGGCCACCGCCACCGTAAAAACGGATTTTAATTTCATATGGCCCCCCCCTTTTCGATTACGCATTTTTCACTTTTCTTTATATGACGTTTTCAGTTAAAAGGAGTTCCACAATCTGCAGTGCCTGCTAAAAAATAAATGCCTTCCGCCGCTAATAAACACATTCCCGATACTTCCCCTACTGGGCGGAATTGCCGGAACAGGCTGAAAACAACAAAAAAACCCCGCTAGTAAAGCATTCGGCAGGGTTTTTATAAGCAAATATTCAACGGTACCGGAACCCCTCTGTCAGGGTTGGCCGTCATCCTTATTGCCGGCCAGGCTAGGCATCAGCACCCACGGGCAATATATCCACTATTTCTACACCCTTTTCGTTCACCATGTTAATTACTCCACTCCTGTCCCGCACCATGGGCCTGGCAGGATAGGCGAGGTTGATGACCACCACCTGGCCTGTACGGCCATCGCTGAGACGCACCATTTCACCAACGTAACAATCCGCCACCCTGTTTAAAAAGGTCATCAGTATTTTGGTGTCCAGCAGATTGAAAAAACTGTGTTGGAATTGGTCTATAACTTTAAAAGGACATATTTTTTCCCGGTGCGGCCTGTTCGAGGTCATGGCGTCATATACGTCAGCCATGGCTATTACCTTGGCAATCAGGGGGATTTGCTCTCCCTTCAGACCGGTGGGATACCCGCTGCCGTCCTCACGCTCGTGATGCATCAGCGCTCCCACCCGAATATTATAAGGGGCTTTGGCCATTTCCAGCATGCGGTAGCCGTAAATTGTGTGTTTCTGAATTTCCTCCCATTCTTCAGAGGTCGGTTTACCTGGCTTGTTTAAAATTCCAGGAGAAATATTGCAATTTCCCAGGTCGTGTAACAAACCGGCTATGACAATATCCTTACTGGTTGCCTCATCCACATCCAGCCACTTGCAGATTACACTGCACAGAATGGAAACATTTACACAATGCCCGCAAGTATAATCATCCACCTGGTTGATGTTGTTGAGATATGCAAAAAGATTGTACGGCGAACCGACTTTATTCAGCAAAGCGCTGGGTATCCGGTAGGCCTGTTCCATATCCACCTGCTGTCCATTGCCAATATTTTTCATGACAGTATTCAGTTCATCCCTGGAGCCGGAATAGCTCGCTTCAAATTGATGAAACTTTGATTCATCAATATGGTGCCAGAAAGAAAAATCTACCGCTTCCTGTTCCTTCGGCCTTACGCTTACATGTTTATATCCCAGTCTTTTAATGGTTCTAATATGTTCTTCATTAATGACGGATCCCCTGGCCAGCAGCAGCACCTTATCCCTGGTATAAATATCCTGTTCCAAAATCATGCCGGGCTGCAGTTCATCGGCAATTCTTCCTAGACCCATTAAATTACCTCCACTTAAACGAAAAATCTTAACAGTTTTTACAATTATCAAGAAAAATATATCATAATTCCTATAAATTTTCCATATAAACTATTATAGAAGGTTAAAAAATGCCTGTTACGGCCTACTAAAGCGCCCTAATTGATCGGCATAATGTAGCCAAAAAAATAATGTAGCCTAAAAAACAAAAGCCCGGACGAAACCCGGGCCTTACCTTAATAGATGAATACTTAGCATTACTATTGATCCAGTTTCGTTCTTTCCTTGAACAACCACGGAATGAGATACAGCCCGCTGATTCCCACCAGGGTATAAATAATTCTACTCAGCACCGATGAATCCCGAACAGTCGGTCCTCCGAACAGGGTGGTTACCAAATCCCACTGGAACAGCCCCACCAAAAGCCAGTTTATCGCACCAATAATAACCAGCGCCAGAGCGACTTTATTTACCCATTGCATCGAACATCACCCCTTTAGAAATTTTTATAAAGTCCAACCATATTATTAACAATTAAGCACTTACTTATACATTTGTGTTTGAAGCGCTTAAATTATGATAAACAGCTGGAGGCAATAGGAAAGGCACCCAATACGGGTGCCCCGGCAAGTCAATACGGCCGTTGAAAAACTGCGTCTGGCATTTAAGGGCTATACTTGTTTTTGAACGGCCTTAAGGAGTCTGGATATCTATCGAAACTAACTTAATGGGTAATCTTGCTTTCCAGCATTTCAAGTATTTTAACAAACTGCATGGCCATTAGCTCACCAACAGGCCGGTTAAGTTCCTCAGCTCTTTTTTCAACAATTCTGTACTGTTTTTCCAAAAACTCGTATAAAATGTATTCCACAACCTGCTCTTCAGACTGGCCGGTCCTGTTGGCGTAATCCTCCAGCTTACGAATGGCTTCTTCAGAAAGTTCCAGATTAAATTCCTTTTCTTCTGACATATTAACACTACCTTTCATATATAACTTCCCTGCCGCAAACGGTATTAAAACATCACAATTACTGCACACCACTTTGAAAGCGCAGAAACTTCAGGGTGTCAATCTTCCAGCAGGTCAGGTTGGAGCCCGCTATACCGGTTTGAACTCCTTCGGCAGCTTTATTAACCGAAACCAGTTCCATCACCAGGGGGATATAATCAAAAACTCCCTCTTTCACATCATCAGTCGAAATTTCCCTGAGTGCTACCCGGGCATGCAAATCATCATCAAAAAGTATAGCCCCGGTTCGTGGAGAATCCAGGAAACCTGAAATATTATTTTTCAGTTCCCTGATTATTGAGCCCATGGTATCGTTGATAAACCCGGACTCACCGGCAAGGCTCATGATGGTGGTCAAGCTTATGTTGGGCAGAACATAAGACCACAGCCCCAGAAAATATCCCTTTCCCTGCATGTCCAGCATTTCCCAGATAACGGCGGCATCCTCTTCCCGGATTGCTTCTAGAAATTTTAATGCTTCAGCACCGGCCGTTTCATCGTAACCCGTCAAAATTAGTATCTCCTTATAATAAATAAAATCAGCACCAGTAATGGCACTGTGTATAACACTGTGCATTTTTCGCCAAAGGCCGGCTCGTTTCCTCCCGGCTGCAAGTAAAAAGATTCCCGAGGGAATCTTTTTAC
The DNA here is from genome assembly GCA_000961595.1 of Peptococcaceae bacterium BRH_c4b. GTDB lineage: Bacteria > Bacillota > Desulfotomaculia > Desulfotomaculales > Desulfocucumaceae > Desulfocucumis. The sequence goes on along the minus strand of LADO01000055.1, from coordinate 69,461 downwards.
TACAGTCTGGTAATTTTATTTTCTACGGAATTAGCGATCTTTAACCAGTATTTTATGATCCGGAATGAAAGCCCAGGGAGAAAAGGCACAATGTCCCGGGATAAAACTATAATTGCTCCCCAAAATACCATTTTAAAATTGGACCAGAGAACTGCCATAAAAAGTTCCTGCAGGGTTAACTGTTCCGTTTTTGCCCAGGTAGTCATTATATCCTCCCCCCTCTTAGTGTTTCCTATATCCTACCTGTAGCAGGCAATATATTAAATAGATTGCCTGCCAAATGCCTTTTTTCATGGTTTTTATAAAAATTGGGGCTGCCAGTGTTCAAGAAAAAATTTTTTAATTCCAAGTAGATAGTCGAACGTTTCACGAACAGAAAAAACAGCCGCTCAGGGCTGTTTTTAGATAGTTCTTGAATACTTTTTACAGTTTGGCTGAAAGATTTTAACTGTTGGCCAACCTATGGGCCGCTGGTGTTTTGTCACCAAGGCCAAAATCGATATCAATATCACCCCTCAGCCAGGCGTCAGCTTTATCCAAAGCCTTGGCTGACGAGGCCAGCACTTCTTCCTCTGTGACAAACACGTTTTCCTCACCGACCATGGATATGATGTGACCCTTATCCATCAAGGCCTTAATGGCAGGCCTGACATCACATAGAAGTATTTTTTTGCCACCCTTGAGCGCTCTGGTTATAAAACTTTCGATTACTTCCAGGGAGGTTATATCCATCATGGTAACACCTGTAAATTTAATAACAAACACCCTGGCCTCGCAATATACTTCGTTTAGCTTATGTTCCAAATCAGCAGAGGAACCGAAATAAAGATTACCATCCAATTGCACAACGGAGATAGTAGAGTTTACAGTCTGGCCGTTCCCGCAGGCATTATAGTCAATCAATTGGCCCGGGCTTCCTTCCAGCGGGGCAAATCTTCTGACGCTGGCGGCCCCGGTTTCTTTAAGATAAAGCAGTATTGAAATGGCTATGCCGGCATATATGGCATATTCAAGCTCAGGAGCCAGAATGGTGGTGATACAGGTAATGGTCATCACGATGGCATCATTGCGGTTAGACTTGAATACCTTGCTGACCGCATTTTTATCCACCATGGAATAAGCTACTACCATAATTACCCCGGCCAGGCTGGCATTTGGAATATATTTCGCAAACGGGGCAAAGAAAATAAGGATTACCAGCAGTACTATACCGGTCAATACCCCAGTAAGCCGGGTAGCCCCCCCGTTTTGAAAGGCTATGGCCGACCTGGTAAAGGAACCGGAGCCGGCAATGGAGCCAAAGAAAGAACCTCCCATATTGGCCAGTCCCTGCCCGATGAACTCCTGGTTGGGATCTATTTTTTGCAGGGTCTGGGATGAAATCGCCTTGGAGATGGAAACCGCCTCTACCAGGCCGATAATGGCAATCACCATGGCACCCCCGAGGAGGTCGCCCATAGTCGCCAGATTAAAATTCACTATATTAAAGGGCGGAATAGCTGATGGGATTTCTCCCGCCAGCTTGATGCCATACTTCTGCATACTCAAGGCCATAACCAGCACCACCGAAAAGATTATACCCAGCAGCGCTCCGGGTATGTTTTTGTTGATCCTCTTGGCTGCAATAATTACCATGATGGTAAAAATTCCTAGTAAAAGTGCAGAATAATTTATTTTGTCAATGTGGTCAAAGGTCAGCATAACCTTCTCCAGGGTGGAAAGCTTTCCTTTAGGAAGAGAGATCCCCAGCAGGGCGTTTAACTGCCCCAGAGCGATTATTACTCCAGCCCCGGCGGTAAATCCTACAATGACAGAATGAGAAACGTAATTAACCAATTTGCCCAGCTTCAGGGCACCCATGGAAAACTGTATGGCTCCCACCATGAAGGTTAACAAAAACAATGTGGCAAAAAAATTCCCCTGCCCCAGATATATCGCCATATAGCTGGATATTAGCAGGGATATGGCATTTGTGGGGCCGGTGGCCAGATGATTGGAACTGCCGAACATGGAACCCAGCATGGCCAACACTATAGCAGAATACAACCCATAGGCCGGGTCAACCCCGGCAATCATGGCATAGGCCATGGATTGCGGCAGCGCCACCACCGCTACAGTCAGGGCTGCAATGAAGTCAAACCTGATATATTCTTTTTTATATGTAGATATGGTCTCAATTAAAGGTATGTTCCTCTGCAGAAAGTTCATCTGCCAGCCCCCTTATACATATTCATATGCACTTTTACATATACACTTTTACCTTGCAGGAAGTATACCAGGCGATCAATCATCCCGAACCAGCCTAAATTAGGAGCCAGCTTAAAAAAGCAACCGTTACATTGTGTGTTTTTGTACATTCACAGAGCAATAATTTATAATAAATGGAACACTATTAACACTGAAAGGAACAACAAAAAGCTGCTCTGCCTGTGTTTATACATTATAGCACTATCAGGTTGGTTAACTACGTATTAAATTTTACAACATTGTTTGTTAATAGACAAATAGTTTTTAAAAATTCCAACATAAAAAACCCGGGGGAGTCCCCGGGAATAATTTTGTTCTTTTTGTGGTTAAGCGATACTATTATAGACCTACCCTTTCCTCCCCGGACCTGCCGGATTCCTTCCAGCGCTTCCCTTGCCCAGTGTTATCAGCCGGCCTGTTAAACCATATCACCAGCGCCAGCAACAGCAGCATTCCAGCGAGTACCAGAATGCCCGGCTTGCCGGAGGATGAAATGCTTACCCTGATTAGCCCCAGGGCAGCGGAATACTGTATGGTCCACAAGGCGAATACACCATAGTTTTCCAGCGCCAGCTCAAGTAATATTCCTGCCGTTACCGGTAAAATGCTACACCAGAGCGGCAGGGGCTGCCAACTACCTAAAAGGGGATAAAATTCCAGCAGTATGCCCATTATTATAAAATACCTGCCCAGGGAACCACACCTGCGAACCAGCCCGAATTTTTCCGCATACATACTGTAAAAACTCAAACCAAGCATTAATACTTCTTTTAGTCCAACAAATTTTTCCCAATCGGACAGGGAGGAACTGGTTACCGGCCGGGATTCCGGAACATGCCTGCGCTCCGGATGGAGACATAAAATCATTTCCGGCACCGCTACCAGTAAAATAACAGCCAACCAGTTAAGCGGGCTGCCGACCATAAATTTTACCGGATGTCCAGGCATAATCAGCAGAGAGGACAGCCAGAATAAAAACAGATAAACACTTGCAAACAGCAGGGCATGCAACAGGCGCAAATCAAAGCACCAGAGGGGTATAAGGCTAGCCCAGAGCAATGGCGCCACCATCACCAGCACCGGTGAAGGGTTAACCAGATATACCGCTACCGCACCGATAACTGCCCAAAAACAGGTCAGCCAAAAGGATTTCAAGTGCGGTTCATTGGTTGCAAAAAAATTAGACCAGTACAGCAAACCAAAGACTGCCAGAACAGTCAGCGGCAACACTGTCATATCCACAGCAAAAAGCAGGGACTGGTTCAGGCCTGTACCGTTGAAGGCTTTGACCGCAAAACTCCCCAGCGTGACCACAGGCACGAACACCCAGTGGTTGATTTTTCCCACCCTTAAAGCTGTATAAAAGCCCGTGAGGATATAAAGGAAGGACTCCACAACGTAGAAAGAAAGAAAAGAGGCCATTCCTCCCAGGGCAAAACCTTCGGCTGCAGAGAGAAATAATAATGTTTCTTTTCCGGTTCTGATGTTTGGCACAGGTTTATTACCTGCCTTTTCCTTTATCCTAAAATTATATTATTCTTAATATGAAAAATAAATCCCAAACCAAATCAAATATTAACTAATCGATTTCAAAAATATCGGCATAATAATCCCTGTTGAAACTATTGTCATAATCAATACCGTCAAAATAAGACGGTAATTTATTCCGGAAATGCAGCAGCAGGGGCACCATTATCTCTTTGATGGACTGGGCGGTCTGGGGCAGCACACAGGCCTCGAGCAGCTCGCGCCACCGGGGTACGGTATAACTGTAGACAACTCTGATTTTCATATTAATTATAACATGTTGATATTTTTATGAAAACTTTGCATTAATTGCCTGAAGGGGAAGACAAGGGGACGGTTCTTCCGTCTTGGCTTAGCAAAGACAGAAGAACCGTCCCCTTGTCTTCCTTCTAACAAATCCAGACCACAGAAAATCAGACGGAAGGAATACCACAACCGCCGCATATCGCCACCGGTTTGTTTTATCACTTAACCACTAATAATCTCTTGCCGGCCGACCATTCCAGCCACTCCCCATTATTACAGGCGGGACAAGGCGCGTGGTGGGATTTTATCATGTCCCATTCCTGGGTAAAGGCTTTAATCCAGCCCTGACCGCTGCAACGCTCACACTGAACTTCCACGGCTTTTTCTGCTAAAGCGTTATCCGCAACAAATTCTATTACATTTACATTTACATTTTCACCGCCACCGAAAAGGACAGGGCCGATCACCCTGTTTATCTGTCCCCTTGAAAAAACCCCGCCGCATTTAATGCATTCGGCTTGGACCTCGGTAGCGCAGTATATTTCGGTACAACCACAGGTCCATTTGTCACGCTTTACCTTCTGTTTGGCGCCGTTACGGCTTTTTATCCCCGTACCCACTACCATAAAAATCTGCACATCCCTGTTTTTTATACAAATAATAGCATAAAACAGGATATTTTTCTTGTTTTTTAAACTAAAATGCATCATTTTTCTTTTCAACCCCATCCAGAACAAAAACCGGCCGCTAATCCAGGATGGATGGATGGATGGATGAATGGATGGATGAATTAATTATTTTGCGTAAGGAAATCATAATTTCCGGAGGTGATATTTATTTGACCATGTTAACGAACAGCCACTATGAAAAAAGTGCTCTAAATGTGGTGACGAAAGAAATGGATATCCACGATAAGGAAGCGAACGAAGAAGCGGCTCAGGATTATCTTAGGATTTTGACAGACATCTAATCCCGCAAAATACTGATTTTATAACTCCATGGTGGTCAATAATATGAGGGCTTAATAGCAAACCATCCCGGCGGGTAAAACCGTTAGGGATGGTTATTAAAAAACTATTGCCAAAAGTGGTTCGTGTTTGTATAATATTTCTCAAGTATGGTGACAAAACAACAATACTCTTTTTGGATATCATCACACTAAAAATTTTCAATTCAGCCATACAGGGCGGCTTAAAAGCGTTTATTCCAATGTATTGCATTACATATGTAATGACAATTTCATGAACAGGAATCTGTCTTTTTCTATACGATGACACGTGAACAATATTACAATTGGTTGGTTAATAGAATAAATGTGTTAATGAACCGATTCCTTGTGGAAATGCATCCGGCAATCGAAAGACCGGCAGAAAGAAGTATTGCAACTATTTCGCTGATGTGATTTTATTTAATAAGGTGGAGGAGGTCAGCCCTATGCTTGAATACAGCCCCGTCACCAGCTGGCACGACACGGAAAAATATCCGGTCGTGAGCCCCAGCGCTTTTATCCACGAAACAGCCATTTTGATAGGAAATATCATTATTGAAGACGATGTAATTATTCATCCCGGCGCCATTATACGGGCGGACGAAGGTTCTCCCATTACCATTGGCAAGGGAACCAATGTTCAGGATGGCGTAATCATGCATTGCCTGCTTGGCAGTTCAATAGATATAGGCAGCAACTGCAGTATCGCCCATGGAGCGGTAATTCACGGCCCCTGCCGGGTAGGTGACAATTGTTTTATAGGTTTTAACGCCGTCTTACTTAAAGCGGAACTGGGAAGCGGCAGCTTCGTGTCCCACTGTGCCCTGGTAACGGAGGTTTCTGTGGGAGATAATAAATACGTTCCACCATCGGCTATCATTGATATGCCAACCAAAGCTCTCCATCTGGTAAATACCACCAACAGCCATTTTGAATTTAGCAGGGACGTCCTGGGAGCGAACGAAGAATTGCGCAACGGCTACAGGCTTCAGGAGAGAACCGATATGAAACACGTATTTAGCATAGTTCACAATACCGGCAACACCTATACGCATAGCAAAAAATCAGGCACCGGCTAGACCTGCGGCTACAATTGGGAACATCCTTCGCGGAATTGTTAAAAGGTAAGGGATATAAGGCAACACAGAAGGTGTCCATAAGTTGGGGACATTCCTTCGTGAAATTGTTAAGACTTTAGGATTTTAGATAACCCAAGAAGGTGTGTCCCCTGACCTCTGTAAGTTGGGGACATTCCTTCGGAGTAATTTTTAATAGGTAAGGGATGTAAAGGTAACATAGAAGGTGTGTCCCCTTACCTTAATCGGGGGTATATTTTGAACTTATCTGAAAGCACGCAAATCATTTTTGCTACCGTAGTCTTTCTTACGACTTATGCCATAATCGTTTCGGAGAAAATCCACCGCACCGTGATTGCCCTGGTAGGAGCCGGGATAATGGCCCTGACCCGGATTTTAAGTTCGGAACAGGCAGTGGAAGCCATTGATTTCAATACCATTGGCCTGCTGGTGGGGATGATGATAATCGTCGGCATAACCAGGCAGACCGGTGTCTTTGAGTATTTGGCCATCAAGGCCGCCAAAAGCTCCCAGGGACAGCCGCTGCGAATTATGGCCGCCCTGGCCCTGGTTACCGCCGTGCTTTCTGCTCTCCTGGACAACGTAACCACCGTATTACTCATAGTCCCGGTGACCTTCGCCATAACCAATAAGCTACAGATTAACGCCATACCGTTTTTAATAGTGGAAATAATTGCCTCGAATATAGGAGGCACCGCCACCCTTATAGGTGACCCGCCCAATATTATGATCGGCAGCGCCACCAAACTGGGATTTATGGATTTTATAATAAATTTAACACCAATTATTGCTGTAATCTACGTTCTGACCATATTCTTCTTGAGACTAATTTACAGAAAACAATTGGTCACCAAGCCTGAACTACAACAGGAAATTATGGAACTGAACGAAAAAGAGGAAATTAATGACCCGGTTTTACTGCGCAAATGCCTCATAGTTTTATTTTTGACCATCGCTGGTTTCATACTGCACCAGTTTATCCATCTCGAATCTTCTGTTATTGCCCTGAGCGGCGCCAGCCTGCTGCTGCTGCTATCGGGAGACGACCCCGAGCACGCCCTGCATGCCGTGGAATGGCCGGTAATATTCTTTTTCGTGGGACTTTTTGTGCTGGTGGGAGCGCTGGAGCATGTGGGAGTTATCGAATACCTGGCCAAGGTGTCCCTAGAGGTCACAGGCGGCGCAATGGTACCTACAGCCCTGCTTATATTGTGGATATCGGCCATTGCCTCGGCCTTTGTGGACAACATACCCTTTGTGGCCACCATGATACCGCTTATCCAGGAAATGGGACGTTTAGGTGGCATAGAAAATCTAAACCTTTTCTGGTGGTCCCTTTCCCTGGGAGCCTGCCTGGGGGGCAACGGAACGATAATCGGCGCTTCGGCCAATGTTGTGGTTATCGGTATGGCCGAAAAAAGGGGCACAAACATTAGTTTTCTAGGGTTTATGAAGATTGCCTTTCCGCTGATGATTATGTCAATTGCGATGTCCACCGTATATATACTGCTATGGTATTACGTGTACGGCATCGTTATGATGGGGGCGGTTTTAATATTCGCATTCGTACTGGCATTCATACTCAACCGGGTTGTAAATGCCATTACCAAAAAGGATACAATGGTTGATCCGGCGAATACGTAATAAAGTCCAATCAACCTGCAAGTATCGTCCCGGAAGCATATAAAACCTAATATGGCAGTTTAGCGGTTGGCCCCGTGAGGGGTTTCAAGATCCGATTACTTGGGTGGGTAGTCTTTGTACTACCCACCCTTTTTTTTGGGCAAAAAATCAGCACCCGAACAGTTCAGATGAAGAGGAGGGGTGATATTTGTACTTTAGAATAGTAAGCGCCAAATACAAAAAGAAAAAATATCATTACTTAAGAGTTATGGAAAGCTACCGGAGGGGTAAAAAAGTAAAACAAAAGGAATTATTGACACTTGCTAGCCTGAGCCGTATATCCCCCGATAAAATCCAACTTATCATGAGTGAATTGAAAAAATTTCAAGACCATTGCTCTATGTTAAACAAAAATGCATCGGGATGCGCCTGGGTTTCCCTGCTTGTCGCTCTGGAGATGGTTTTCCAACCCAAAAAACCGTGTCCGCTGCCAGCTATGCAGCAAATTCTGAACAAGAAAAGGGAGAAAAGAGAAGACCCCCTTGCCAATAAAGAAGAATTTTTTGATTGTTTGCGGCAATCGTACCCCTCCGTTGCTGCTGGAAATGGCGACCTTATCCTTTATATAGATGAATTGCATGAAAAAGAAGAACATGAAAATCAATTATTCGGTTATCTGGTAAATATTACCGGCTTCCCTCTGTGTTATTTTTTTATAACGCAAGACGTGCAAAATAAACAAAATTTGGGGAGTTTTATTACATCTTTGTACAGACTATATAACACCAACAACATTATTACGGTAATACCCGGAAAGGTGCTTAACACCCGGCAGAAGGATTTCTCACTGCCTGAATTTGAGGTTTTGACCCACAATTTGGATTGCCGGGATATTATACAACCAGGGGATAAAGCAACAATTTTCGTAAAAAACGACAGTGCTGCTACCATCCTTTTACCGGATGTGGCCGTAAACATCTGTGATTCCTATGACTACTTGCAAAGGATATCACTAAAAATAAGCAACATCAGCAGGCAATACCTTTTGGAACCTGAAGAACACCTGGACATGTGCATTATGGCACACTCCCTGGCCAAATTAATTGAATCGAACATAGCGGAAAAACTGCAATTGTCTATTTACAGGGATAAAAAACCGGGCGCCCAGGTTTTGCATAATCCAAAACTTGTCCCGTAATACCGAATCTGTACAATCGGAACCCGCCAAGCTGTATTGCCCATAGATTTTATTTGCCGTCTTTTTATCTCGCTAACAGCCTGTAAGACCCCGTCCTCGAGATCGGGGTTCAACAGGCTATAAAGCTCGTTTAGTTGGGGACATTCCTCCGACCCCAAAGTCAGGCTCCAAATGGAGGTGTGTCCCCATACCTTAATGTTCGCTCTAAGGGTTCGGTAGGGGAATACCCCTTCCGAACCCAAGACTCACTTATATTTCCGGCTGCAAAAGTCATGTTGGCAGAAACTATTAATCTTAGGCTCTCGTAGTGACAAGTTAGTGTTGCCAAAACTATTTTTCCCTTGTATAATATTTCTCAAGCAGGTTGCCCAGCTGATGACAATTTCACGCCAGCCGTACTTTCAAATTTAGGATTCTCGCTATGCTAATTATTATATTAAAAGGCAGGTTATAAAAAGCGGCAGGGCACAACTATTTATGAACATAAAATGAGGGGCGGTGAAAAATACATTAACAATATAATACAAAACTCAGTCAAACCAGGTAAAAGTGACATCTTATGTAATATCCCTGTAAGCAATCAATTAGTCAACCTGTAATAACAAATACTTAAACGTTAAATGGGCAACACCATCCTTAAAACAAAAACCGCCCCGGGACCGGTACATATTTCAGGGAAAAATCGGTCTTTTTTAAAAAAATAATTGTGAATTATGACACTACACCATTTTAATCTTCTCTATCGGTAGAAAAGAAAAATATACTCCAAAACACAGGTGTTCTGTACAAAAAACCGTTCTTAGCGGCAAGTCGCAGGCTGACTGGACCTTAGATATTATCACCACAGTAAATAAAAACAATATGTATTTTATTCTTTGAGGGGTGAGGATATGAGTTTTAACGCAAAAAGGACTTTTTTTATTCTGCTGGGATTTTCTTTATTGCTTTTATTTTACTTCATGCCGGAGGTAAAGCCCGCGGTAGATCCCATGGGCAAGGTATTTCCCCTATCCCAGGCCGGAAAGGCGGCCATCGGCCTATTTCTGTTGGCTGGCGTGTGGTGGGTTTTCGAGGTCATACCCATCGGCGTCACCAGCATCGCTATTGGAGTGTTTCAGCCCCTGTTTTCTATCCGCTCCGCCAAGGAGGCCATGAAGGATTTCATGGACCCCACGGTCATGTTCATTCTGGGCTCCCTGCTGGTGGGGCTGGCCTTTACCAAGGCCGGTATCACCAAACGAATTGCCTATAAAATGCTGGCCGTGGTAGGGGAAGATACCAGAAAAATTATGCTGGGAGTATTTGTGATTACCGCAGCCCTTACTCACCTTATGGCCCATACTGCCGTGGCCGCTACCATGTTCCCTATTATGATGGCTATTCTGGCTCTCTATGGAGAGGGAAACAAACCCACCAAATTCGGTAAAGCCATGTTTATAGGCATGGCCTATACCGCTGGGGCCGGCAGTGTAGCAACCCTTATGGGAGGCGCCCGCAACCCTGCGGCGGTAGGTTTCTTCAAAGAGTTCACCGGTCAGGATGTGTCGTTCATCGCCTTCTCGCAGCATCTTTTACCCCTGGCCTGGGTAAGCGTTTTTATTATCTGGTTCCTGCTTATAACTGTACTGAAACCTGAGAAAAGTAAGATTGTCGGGATCAGGGAAAAGGCTAGCCAGCTTTATGCCGAACTCGGTCCCATGAGCAGGCAGGAAATAATGGTGCTGCTGCTGGTGGCTGGCGCAATATCCATTCTTGTTTTGCAATCATTCATCCCGGCCCTGAAAGCAATTGACCGCTCCATACCCCTGCTCATTGCCGGACTGCTGTTTTTCATGCTGGAAATACTGACGGTGCAGGATCTGGAAAAAAGCATACCCTGGAACATTGTGTTACTGTTCAGCGGCGCCATGAGCATAGGCTTTGCCCTGTGGAGAACGGGCGCTGCGGAATGGATGGCGGTTTCCTTTATAGCACTGTTGCAGGGCGCTCACTGGGTAATCTTCGTACTGGGCATATCTGTACTGGTTATGATTTTAACTAACTTTATAATGAATGTGGCTGCAATATCCATCGTACTGCCGGTGGCTCTGGTCATAGCCAAATATCTGGGTGTAAACCCGGAGCTGGTACTTTACTCCTCGGTAGCCATGGCGGGCATGCCCTTTATACTGTTAATCGGCGCCGCACCGAACGCCATTGCCTATGAGTCAAAGCAGTTCACCACCGGTGAGTTTTTCAAATACGGCATTCCGGCCAGCCTCCTGATACTTGGGCTATTGCTGGTATTTATGTTCACCTACTGGCCGCTGATTGGCATGAGCCCGCTGGTAAAATAAGATAAGGCCCGGTCATAACAACCGAAAAATGGTTTCTTTAAGTGAGGGGGAACTACTACTTATTCCCCCTCACCAGGAAAACATCATTAGTCATTGGAGATATAGCATGTATAGGAGGTCTTCCTTTTGCCGGATAACGTTCAAACAATAATTGCCACGGTAATATTCCTGGCTACATACGCTATAATCGTATCGGAAAAAATACACCGTACGGTGATAGCCCTGGTGGGGGCGGGATTGCTGGCCCTGACCGGCATATTAACCCCGGAGCTGGCTATTGAGGCCATTGATTTCAATACCATCGGACTTTTGGTGGGCATGATGATAATTGTGGGCATAACCAGGCAAACCGGGGTCTTTGAATACCTGGCCATTAAAGCGGCGAAACGCTCCAAGGGCCAGCCCCTACAAATAATGGCCGCACTGGCCGTGGTTACAGCCATTCTTTCAGCCTTTCTGGACAATGTCACCACCGTATTACTTATAGTTCCGGTGACCTTCGCCATCGCCAGCAAACTGCAAATAAACCCATTGCCGGTTTTAATCGCCGAAATACTTGCCTCGAATATAGGCGGCACCGCCACCCTCATCGGGGACCCCCCCAATATAATGATTGGCAGCGCCACAAAACTGGGCTTCATGGATTTTATGCTTAATTTAACCCCTATAATATGTATAGTTTACGTATGCACCATCTTTCTCCTGAGAATTATCTACAGAAAGGAATTAATTACCAAGCCGGAACTGCAGGCAAGCATAATGGAGCTGGATGAAAAAGAGGAAATAAAGGACCCTGCCCTGCTGAAAAAATGCCTGATAGTTCTTTTCCTTACAGTATCCGGATTTATTCTGCACCAGTTTGTGCACCTGGAGTCGTCGGTAATTGCCCTGAGCGGCGCCAGCCTGCTGCTGCTGCTCTCCAGGGAGGACCCCGAACACGTTCTGCACTCCGTGGAATGGCCGGTAATATTCTTTTTCGTTGGCCTGTTTATACTTGTGGGGGCACTGGAACATGTGGGTGTAATTGAAGCCGTGGCCAAATACGCACTGGAGGTAACCGGCGGAAATCTAGTTCCCACGGCCATGCTGATATTGTGGATCTCGGCCATCGCCTCGGCTTTCGTGGATAACATACCCTTCGTCGCCACCATGATACCGCTCATACAGGACATGGGCCGGCTGGGAGGCATAGAAAACCTCAACCTGCTCTGGTGGTCACTCTCCCTGGGCGCCTGTCTGGGCGGGAACGGTACAGTCATTGGCGCATCGGCCAATGTTGTGGTTATCGGCATGGCGGAAAAAAGGGGGTTCCATGTAAGTTTTGTGGGATTCATGAAGATTGCCTTCCCCCTGATGCTCATGTCCATTATAATTTGTACCGGCTACCTGCTGCTGTGGCACTATTTTTACGGCCCGGTGATGGCCGTGGGCTGCATTGCGCTGGCTTTTGCTCTATCATTTATACTTAACCCGATAGTAAACTCACTTAACAAAAAGGATTTTCCCCAGGGTTCGGTAAAATCCCGCAAAGCCAATGCCTAATCACAAAAACTTATGATTCTGTTCTGCCGGAAAGAAACTGTTACAGGCTGTAGATGTATGCCATGGGATTGCATATCCCTGGCTTATAACTACAGCCTTTGGCCTGCCAGATTAAGCGGTTTAAACTAAATATTTTTTCTATTGTTTTTTCGACTTTTTTTATTTTTTTAAGTTCCAAGCAGGATATTTTGCCAATTTTTCGTATTAATATATCAGGGAGGTGTAAGTATGAGTAATGCGGTGGATTTGAACATCTTAGAAAAAGAAATCCGGGAACTGGAATCATCACTCAAGGCCCGGGAGTCCTGGCTCAACTGCAACGACTCAAAATACAATTATATCCGGCAGAAACATATGTACGATACCAAAAGGCTATCAACACTGAAAAAAATGGCGGACATAATCAAGCTGAACCCGGATGTCCGGATTTGACCCGGTAAAAGTGTTAATATCCCGCAGTTTTACAAGTATACATAGGGATCGCCGTTACTGCCGCAAACGTGTACCCGTACCTCCAGCCCCTTTGCGATACACTCTTTTTCCAAGTAGTCTCTCAATAAAGGCAAAATAACCCTCTCTGTGCCATAATGCCCGGCATCTATAAAGCAAAAGCCTGCCTGAACCATGTCCCTCGCTGCATGATAACCCACATCGCCCGTCACCAGCACGTCTGCCCCCGCAGCCCTGGCCACCGGCCACAGATCGGCACCGGAGCCTCCACAAAGAGCCACCCTGGCTACGGATTTATCTATTTCGCCGCCCACCCTTAAAACCGGAAGCCCAAGAGAACTTTTTACCTTTTCGGAAAACTGACCCAGACTCAAAGGAACAGTTAAATCCCCCACGCGACCCAGGCCCTCGCCTGTGCTTTTTATTTTCAGGGGATACAAATCATAAGCCACTTCCTCATAAGGATGTACGGCCCTCATGGCCTCCACCGCCAGCCCCGCCAGCCTTTCAGGGACAATTGTCTCCAGCCTGATTTCATTTACCCGCTCCAGGCGTCCCGGTTTCCCGATATACGGATTAGTTCCCCCCAGAGGCCGGAAAGTTCCCGCACCCGCCGTTTCAAAGGTACAGTCGCTGTAGTTGCCGATCCAGCCCGCCCCTGCCCGGGTCAAAGCTTCCCTTATTTCATCCTCATGTCCGGCCGGCACGAAAACCACCAGTTTTAAAAACCCACCATCCCGGGATGGTTTTAACACCCTGGATTGCTTCAGACCCAATATCCGGGCCAGGGCCGCGTTCACACCGTCCGGAGCGCAATCCAGATTGGTATGGGCGGCGTAGAGGGTAATCCCGCTCCTGATGAGACCTGCCACCAGGGAACCAGTAGAAGTTCGCAGATCCAAGCGTTTCAAATCTTTAAAAAACAACGGGTGGTGGGTAATAATTAGCTGGCAATTTTTTTCTGCCGCCTCCCGGCACACTTCTTCATCAATATCCAGGGCCAGCATGATGCCTCCTACTGCAGCATCCGGGTCACCTACCTGAAGACCGCTGTTATCCCAGTCCATGGCAAGGTCCGGCGGGGCATAGTCCTCCATTAAACTGAAAATCATCTGGCATTTTGCCTGCATGAGCGCAACATCTCCCTTACCCCTGCATATTTTTTTGTTAATATATTGGCTTTATCCCGGGCCTCCCTGCTACGACTGCGGGCCAGGCCGCTTAATACCTTCTGGTAGTCTGATTTTATCTTTTCCAGGTAATCTTCCAGGAGCGGGTCCCCCTGCTCCAACAGCCTCGGCCCCAGTTCCAGCTTAAGGGTATCCCTTTCCGGTTCCTCCCCTGGCTCGGCTACCAAAACAGGATAAATCCTCCCGTCCTCCCTCACCAGTCTTTCAGCTGCCAGCCTCCAGCCATTGCCTGCCAGCCACAGCCTCAGCCGGGCGGCGTCCGCCATGGGCTGTAATATCAGCCGTTCGGTATGCGCCAATATGCCTGTGGATTCTTCCAGTATGTTTATAATGGTGCCGCCTCCCATGCCTGAAATTACTATTATCCCGGCTTCCCCCGGCGACAGGGGTTGAAGTCCGCTGCCAAGGCGCACATCAATCAGATTATCCAGATTTCTGTTCAATACCGCCAGACAGGCACCCATAAAAGGTTTTTTATTCAAATCGGTGGCTATGGCCCTGGGGGTTTTTCCGCTCTGCACGAGGTATATGGGCAGCAGGGCGTGGTCCGTTCCCACGTCGGCAACAACCGCCCCCGGTGGTATGAAATCTGCTATGGCTGCCAGACGCTGCGTTAACTCCAAAAATATCCCTCCAGATCAGGAGACTGTTGCAAAATGCACATGATCGGGTTTATCCGTCATATCCCTGTACTGCCACACAGTTATATTATTTCCTTCCATGTCCCAGTGGCAAAATGATTCAACCTTCCGTGACAAAATATGACCCTCTTAATCAATATAGGTATTCCATCACAAAGAAGGGTGGAGTAAACTAATAACAGTAAACTTTCAGAGAGGCTGCTTTTGCGAATGCTAAAAAGCTTTACAAAAGCTATAAACCGGCGGACCGTTCCCCGTAGCAGGCTCAACGACCTGCTCAGCATGCCGCTGTTATATAGAACGGCGCTGGTTTTGCTGACTGCTTTTTTATTCAACGGAGTACTTTTATCAGCCGCCAGCGCAGCAAATACCGAAAGAATAAAAGCCCGCGACACACTGGACAGCCTGGTCCGGGACGAAAAAACTCTGGCCGAGGAAATACTCCTGGTGGACCTGAAAATACGGCGTGCCGATGACCGCCTTTCGAAATTGCAGCGGGAAATCGCCACCACCAGAGCTTTACGGCAGGACTCACAAAATAAATTTGCTACCGCCGTCGAGAAAAAAAAGGCAAGCCAGGATAGATTGGCCTTCTGGCTTAAGTTTCAATATGTCCGCGGTAACGGCACACTCCTTGACCTAATTTTCAGATCTTCAACCTTTACTGAATTCATAAACAGGACCCACCTGGTAGCCATAATTATGGGCCAGGAATTCAGGGCATATACGGAAACCTCTCAATACGCCGCACTAGCAGCAGAGCATGAAAAAATTCTCCATCAAAATGAATTGGAATTATCCGCCAAAATGATGGCACTGGACAAACAAATCAGTGAAATACAAAACTTCCGGAACAGCCGGGAACGGATCTGGAACGGCATCAAAGAACGTTCAGCAGGGCTCACCCGGAAGATATATGAAATGGAAAAAAGCTGGTACCAGTCGATAAATTTGTTAAGTTTGCTGGCGGACAACCTGATCACTATGTCCCGGCAAACCATACCCCCCGACCGCTATTATTTCAGCCCGGGAGGACTGGTGGCCGAATATAAACAGATAACTTTAAACCAGGCCATTAGCAAGTCTGACGACCCTCGGGTACGGAACATCACCGTCAGGCTGGAGCCGGACATCATTATTTTTACGGGATATGACCGGACCGACCAGTCGGGGTTTCAAATCAGCGGACACGTAACCGCTTCCGCTGAGACCGGTGGAATATATTTTGTCCCGGAATCCCTGCTACTGGACGGTGTCCCGGTGTCAGGCAAGATACTGGAAGAAATAGCCCCGGGAAAGCTGGTCTCCCTGGGTGAACTGCCGGCCACTGGTTTTTTTAACCTGTCCAAGGTAATCATATCCAACGGGCTGCTAAAGATTATATTGAACTAAAAACCTGCCGGATTGAAAAACAGCCCCTCATTATCCGCACAGGTCAACAAATACAGTAAAATAAAAAAGGGAAGAGCATAATTTAATAGAATATATATAATTTGACTGAGTTTTCTCGATTCCAGGTATTACATTATTGTAACATAAAACACTACATTCGGCATTAATTAGTCCGACACCAATGGAGCATGATTTAAGGCGGAGGTTAACCGGTATGTATTTTGATTCCAACGAACTTTCTTTCCTGGCAGACTATGCCCGCCAGGTTTTAACCATATACGCTGCAATAATTTCCACCTACGTTTTGTACCTCCTGGTCAGACAGTCGCGTCCTAATATCAAGGTAACCGTGGAAAAAAGCGAGGACAGAGGCTTTAGCGAGAACATGATTATTGTAACAGCACAGAATGCAGGTAAAAAACCCGCCACTGTAACTGTTTTCGGCATAATAACCCCGGACGGGAAAAAAATTATCGTGCCGCCTGCCAACAAGGAGATATCCCGGCCGTTTTTGCCCGCAAGGCTAAGGGAAGGTGAGGTCTGCACCGGCTTTTTCAACCTTGATGCCAACCTTCCCTACCTGGTTCAATTTGGAGATAAAATAATAATTGAAGGGTTTTTCCGGGATATAGAAAAAAGGGATTTTCCCAGTCTGCCCCTGGAAATCCAGCTTCCAACCCTTCCGGAAAACGTCAAAATATTGCAAAGGCCACATTAACGGAACGACATACTAACGGACCATAATTTTTATATTTCCTGATCCAAGGAGAGAATATAATGCAACTGCTGGGATGGTTAGGTTTTTTGCTGCTTATCGCCACACTGGTACCATTATATTGAGGCGCTGCGGCATTAACAGCGCTACATATAATTTATTTTCCCGCAACCACCACCTTCTGGCCCTGAGCAGCCTGGCCGTACTCACCCTGCACGGAATACTGGCGCTGACCTGGCACGGGCGGGGCTGGGGAGCCCGGGCGCACATTGATGCCAACGCTTTTTCGGGAGTACTGTCCTGGCTGACCCTATTTGCCATTTGCCTGCTGGCCCTGCAGGGCTACCGCCGGAAACCATTTCCCCGGACCCACTGCCGTATTGTTGTACTGCTGGTGATTCTAATAGCCGTACACATCATATAATCCCGTTGCCCAGCTTAATTCATAGGGGATATTTTCGTGGATTTTTATGTGAGATGCATAGAAAAAGCAACAGCGCCGGGAATTAACCCCGGCGCTGCGTTTTTTTGCCGCTTTATTTGTCTGGTGGGCGATGACGGGATTGAACCGCCGACATCCTGCTTGTAAGGCAGGCGCTCTCCCAGCTGAGCTAATCGCCCATATTTCGATGCTGGAAGTTCGAACTTCCAATCGCGAAAGTGGTGACCCCTACGGGATTCGAACCCGTGTTACCGCCGTGAAAGGGCGGTGTCTTAGACCGCTTGACCAAGGGGCCGCATTTAGAGGTGAGAGGTGAGACGTGAGACGTTGGAGGTGAGATACGTACTGACACTGACTTCTCACTTCCAACCTCTCACTTCTCAAATGGTGGGCCCACCAGGATTCGAACCTGGAACCAGCCGGTTATGAGCCGGATGCTCTACCGTTGAGCTATGGGCCCGTTAATGGCTCCCCGAGTAGGATTCGAACCTACAACCTACCGGTTAACAGCCGGTTGCTCTACCGTTGAGCTATCGAGGAACGATGCAATATTTATTATACATAAACAGCCCCTTGTGGTCAACACCTTTTTAGACAGCCAATTTCTGGACAAAGACAGTTAAAAAGGAGATGGTTAAACCATCCCCCCATATCTTTCATCTATCTGCCGCTACGGGGCGCCTACGTCTTTAGTCCAGATAGTCTTTAAGCTTTTTGCTCCGACTGGGATGACGCAGCTTGCGCAGTGTTTTGGCCTCAATCTGGCGGATGCGTTCCCTTGTTACGCCAAATTTCTGTCCCACTTCCTCCAGGGTGCGGGCTCTGCCGTCATCCAGACCAAATCTCAGCCGCAGCACCTTCTGCTCCCTGTCCGTGAGGGTTTTTAAAACCTCGTCAAGCTGCTCCCGCAACAGGGTGAAGGAAGCCTCTTCGGCGGGCGCCCGGGCGTCGTGGTCCTCGATAAAGTCCCCCAGGTGGGAATCCTCCTCCTCGCCGATGGGGGTCTCCAGGGAGACCGGCTCCTGGGCTATTTTCATAATCTCCCTTACCTTTTCCTGGGAGATATTCATTTCCTGGGCTATTTCCTCCGGCAACGGCTCCCTTCCCAATTCTTGCAAAAGCTGCCGTGATACCCGGATTAGTTTATTTATAGTTTCCACCATATGCACCGGGATGCGAATGGTCCTGGCCTGGTCGGCGATGGCCCGGGTTATGGCCTGGCGGATCCACCAAGTGGCATATGTGCTGAATTTGAAGCCCTTCCGGAAATCGAATTTTTCCACCGCTTTAATAAGCCCCAGGTTGCCCTCCTGGATCAGGTCTAAAAACAGCATGCCTCTACCCACGTAGCGTTTGGCTATGCTTACCACCAGCCTCAGGTTGGCCTCGGCCAGCCTGCGCTTGGCCTCTTCATCGCCCTCCTCCATGAGCTTGGCCAGTTGTATCTCTTCCGCGGGACTGAGTAAAGGAACCCGCCCAATCTCTTTGAGATACATCCGTACCGGGTCATCTATACCAACCCCATCGGGGATTGAAAGATCAATATCAACCTCATCCGGCTGAGCTTCCTGCGGTTCTTCCAGGGGATCAACATCCGGCACTTCAGACACTACTTCTATGCCAAGGCCGTTAAGTTTTTCATATACCTCGTCAATCTGCTCCGGCGTCATATCCGCCCCCTGCAGGCTATCCATGATTTCGGTATATGAAAGCATCCCCCGTTTTTTTCCCTTTTCTATCAAGTCTTTGATGCCGTCGGCCTTTAGCTCGTCGTTCATTTCCACTTAATCCCCCTTCCAGGGCCGCAAAATTTAACGGAGGTTTTGTATCTGCTGCATTAGCTCGTTCATTTTCCCCCGGTCGCCGACTTTCTCTGCTTCGGCTAACTCCTGGATTAGCTTGGTTCTCTGCATGATAGCCAGGTTTCTCTTGATGGCGGAAATATAATCTTCCATTATTTTTTCCGGGTCATCCCCGGGAATTTGCTCAAACAGAAGCCGGTTCATAAGCTCCGCGTCGGATTCATCCAACTCATTTACGGCTCTGGCAGGTTCGAAAAAACCCTGTTTCCGGTGTCTGCGAATAATTTCAAATATCCGGCGGTACTGCTGGTCACTCCAAAAATCTTCCCCCAGCACCGTTATCAGGCGATCAATGAGTTCCGGTTCCTCCAGCAGGAGTTGCAATATGCCCCTCTCCGCCCTCAGTCCGGGATCGGTAACTTTTTCGCTTTTAATAATATTATGCTTGTTTTTAGCAATTTTATCCGGTTTTGGCCAATTTTTTCGCTGGTTTTCCTTAAAGCTTCTCAATTCTTCCATAACGGCATCCCAGCTCAGATTCAGGCGGGCGGAAACTGACTTAACGCCTTCCTCCAGTTCCGACCTGCGAGAAATATTGGCCAGGTTTTTCACTATCCCGGCGAGGGCATCGGTCCTCATCCCGCCATCCCGCAGCAAATGGGCCAGCTTGTATTCCAGCAGCGGCTCCGCCGATAGTATCAATTCCTTCCAGCCGGCCTGGCCGTGTTTTTGTAGAAATTCGTCCGGATCTTTACTCTCCGGTATGGTCAGTATCCTCAGTGAAAATCCCTGCTCCTGTAATATATCCAATCCTCGCAGTGTGGCCGCCACTCCGGCCCGATCGGAATCATAGGCAAACAGGGCACGGCTGGTATAGCGCAATAGCAACTTTCCCTGTTCCGGTGTAAGGCTGGTACCCAGGGAGGCAACAGCATTGGTAATGCTGTGTTGGTGGGCGGATATTACATCCAGGTAACCCTCCATGATAACCGCCTGGTTATGCTGCCGGATAGGTGCCCTGGCCTGATCCAGTCCGAAAAGAATTTTACCTTTACTAAAAAAGTCCGTTTCCGGGCTGTTCAAATATTTTGGCTGACCATCACCCAGAATTCTGCCGCCGAAACCCAGCACCCTTCCCAGAGCGTCGGTAACGGGAAACATAACCCGGTGTCTGAACCTGTCCCGGAACAGGCCTCTTTCACCTGCCATGGCCAAACCAAGTTCAACCAGTTGCTGCGGGGTATATCCCCTCCCCCGCATAAACGTCAGCAGGCTCTCCCAGCCTTGTGGGGCGTAGCCAATTTTAAAGCGCTTGATAATCTCTTCCGAAAGCCCCCTGCCCTTCAAATAGTCCCTTGCGGCAGAGCTCTCCGGTCTGTTAAACAGTGTATGTTGGTAAAAGTCCGCAGCCATTGCGTTGGCCTTCCAGGCCCACTCTTCCCGGGCGGCCCTTTTCCTCTCCCGGGGGCTGTCGGTATCGGGTATCTGGATGCCCGACCGGCCAGCCAGCCTGCTAACTGCTTCCTGAAAAGACAAATTTTCAAAAAGCATCAAAAACTTAAAAACATTGCCCCCTTCATGGCACCCAAAGCAATAAAAAATCTGTTTATCCGGGGTAACCGTGAAGGAGGGATCCCGCTCCTGGTGGAAAGGACATGCCCCAACATAATTTTTGCCCTTCTTCTGCAGCCTTACGTACTCACCTATAAGCTGCACTATATCGGTATTGAGGCGGACATTCTCGATTATTTCAGGAGATATAAGACCCATTTGGGGTTCACCACTTTAAATAGTCCCACTATTTAAATATTATGACCGGCAAACTTACCGGCACGGTATAATTAATACTTACGTAACTTAATTATGACCACGGAACAGGCCGAATAGCAGGGAGAAGGCACTATATCGAAGCTAAAGGACCTTTAACAAAAAAACAAATCATCATATTTACTTTTAACACATATTCGCTATTACTAATTATTATCCTTCCTCTGTCGAAAATTTTACATCTCACTCAAAAATCCTGAACGAGCGGGGTACGAACAAGTCGGTAAACATGGTAATGGCGTAACGGTCAGTCATTCCTGCAATATAATCGCAGACCACCCTGACCTCACCCATATCCCTCGCCTTGCGCAGGTACTCCTTCGGTAATAAACCGGGGTGGCCGTTTAAATATTCATAAAGGAATTTAATTACATGTTTGGCTTTGCCTTCCTCTTGCTTGGCCTCAGACCCGATGTACACATTTTCAAACATGAATGTTCTCAGTTTATCGGTAACATGCTGCATAACCGGGCTTAGTGCTATATGATCCTTTTCCTGGCTGTTATCAATAAGATCCAGCACCATTTTGTTAATTCTCTCCCGGTGGGTTTTTCCCAGCGCATCTATATAATCGGCGGGAAGCTTTTCCGGAGTCAATATTCCCGCCCTCAGTGCATCGTCTATATCGTGATTGATATACGCAATACGGTCGCATATTTTAACCACCTGCCCCTCCAGGGTGAAAGGGCAATCCGGCCCGGTATGGTTCAATATACCGTCCCGGACTTCATGAGTAAGATTTAATCCTGAACCGTCCTCAAGCAAGTCCACCACCCTCAGGCTCTGTTCGTTATGCCTGAACCCCAGAGGGAAAATTTCATTTAACACCTCTTCCCCGGCATGACCGAAAGGCGTATGCCCGAGATCATGGCCCAGGGCTATGGCCTCCGTTAAATCCTCGTTCAGTCTGAGTGCCCTGGCAACGGTACGGGAAATCTGGGCTACCTCCAGGGTGTGAGTAAGCCTGGTGCGAAAATGGTCACCCTCAGGAATAATAAATACCTGTGTTTTATGTTTAAGGCGACGAAAGCCCTTGGAGTGAATAATTCTGTCCCTGTCCCTCTGAAAGGCAGCGCGCACCATGCAGGGTTCTTCGGTGACGGGCCTGCCGCGGCTGGCATCACTGAAGGCTGCATAAGGGGAAAGCATCTCCCTTTCAAATCTTTCAGTTCTTTCCCGGATGCACATGGCGCACCTCCGACAAAAATTTAACCCCGGCCAACCGGCAACCGGGGACCATAGTCTTTATCTCGGACAGTTTCTACTCGTTCATTGGGACGCAGCCTTTTCTCCGCTAACTGACTGGGTGGGCCGTACGGTGAAGACGTAGCGACATGGTTGCCCCGGCCATTTCAACCACCCGGCGGGCCAGTATCCGGGCCCGCGTTATACCGTTGGTATCGTCCCCTGAAGGCCGAACAGCACAGGCGCCCTGGTGGCCAGCATCATTCTCCCAGTAACCATCCCCCACCACGGTCATTCCCTGGCAAAGCATCATGTCATGCATGGCCCTTAAGGTGGTTTCCTGTCCCCCGAAACGGGCTGCCCCAACGGTCAGCGCACCTCCCACAACATTTAACAGGGCCTGTTCCTTGCGCAATTTCCTGGTTTTATCCCAGAAAGCCTTTAGCTGGGCCGAAACAGTGCTGAAATAAACAGGGCTGCCCATTATTATTCCATCGGCCAGGCGCATTAGATCGAAGGCTCCCCCAAGTGGGGTACCCGCATAACAGTTCCCCTTGCAGGGTGTGGAGCAGGCAATGCAATAGGGTATTTTCTGGGCGGACATTATATTCGATAACTGCATATATACGGTTTCCGCCCCGGCTGATTCCATTACCTCCAGAGCCGCCCTGAGCATGAGGTTGGTGTTGCCCTCCGGATTAGGGCTGCCATTGATTACAATTATAAGCACCCTTCATATCATCCTTCCATCAAATTAAGGTATTCCGTTCAAACATATAAAAAACGGCATTATTCTGGTTAATTTTATGCCCCCGTTAATTTTTATAGTACATGAACCTAAAGAGCAACCCGGACCAGGGGATTATAAACTGGTCCCCCCGGCCCCAGCCGGCTTTGCATCAGCTCCACCGCCCCCACGCTCAGACTTCCCTCCATACTCATGTGCGCCATACTTTTTACCCTCGCCTGAAGGGCTTCGGTTCCGACCGGTGATTTTATTCGGGCCAGGATGAGGTGAGGCGAAAACGGCCTTGATTCGGGTACAAAGCCTAAACCATTTCTTATGATTTCTTTGCGTATTTATGTTTTCCTTTCAGAGAGCCAAAAATTTACACTGAATTAACACAGTCTCAACATTTTTGGAGTCTGGGCCAGTGACTACAATAAAACCTTCATGCCCGTGCTGCCCAGTGAGCCGGGCAATCATTTTGAAAGAGAGAACGTAATATATATAACCTAACTATATTCATCTACTTAATTTAGCCATATAAGGGGAGGGTGTTATGAATAATCATTTTTGGACAATGATTATAGTCATGATTACAATGGGGATTCTAGGTGGAATAATAAACTATTTTATCAATGATACTGAAAAAAACGATATGGAGAATGAAAAAATAGAAATAATGAAAGCTGTTATTATCGGGATAGGAGCATCACTTCTTGTTCCGTTATTTTTAAACATGATTTCAAGTAGCCTTTTAATGGAAACAGAGGAAAATCATTGTAAAACACTGGTATTTGCCGGTTTTTGTCTTATTGCCTCAATTACATCAAAGGCATTTATTGGCTCTATTTCTGAACGCATTCTAAAACAAGCTAATGAAGCCAAAGAAAATGCTAAAAAAGCTGTATTAATGGCACAAGAACTAAGAACAGCTATTGATCCTATACTAGCAAAAGTGACTGAACAGGAAAACCTTGAGAAAGAATTAGTAGATGAGGAGATTGAATTATATGAAGATGATTCCGATGATATTAAAATCTTGAAAGCGTTGGCAAATAGCCGATTCACTTATAGATGTTTACTTGGAATATGTAATGCTACAAAAATTTCACAAGAAAGTGCAAATGAAAAATTAAATGAATTAATAACAAAGGGATTAGTCGCTCAAACACTGCGTGATCCTGGACTAAGATATTATATAACTGTAAAAGGACGTAAGGAATTAGACAGACAGGACAGACAGCAACGGGTCAACCCCTTGTAATAGCCTTAAGCAAAAAAGGGCTTAAAGATTTGATGAACTCCGGCGAGTAAATTTCAGCCAGAAAACCCTTAAAACATGCCCGATATAATTTATCCAGTAATATTTCCTCTGCAGTTCCTGATGCAGCCATTTGCCTTATTTCGGTAGTGAGTTTAACTATTTCTTCCCTGGTTCGGTTATAGCTGTGAGAAATCTTTTCCTTCCCAATGGTAACCATATTGACGTCATGGCCATACCCAACGATATTGACATCTAACTTTTTTATTTTTTCCAAAGAATCTAACATCATTTCTGCGTTCTGATAGAATACTGGCAAAAATGTATCGCTTTGAGGTAAATAGGCGCCGAGAGCGTCAGAAATCAAAACTGCTTTTTCGGAAGGCAGATAAACTGAAATACTGCAGGGGCTGTGACCAGGGGTATCAAGAAAATTGAGTTCAACATTGCCAAGTGAAATTGTTTCACCATCTTTTACAACTTGATCTATGGGAAGGGTATCATATTGTATAAAGGTTGGCAACTCTACAAAAACTTGTTTTTCTTTCAGAGTTGAACAATAAAACTCGTCATTCTGCCTGAACTGCCCTACTATTTTAGGCTTGCCCAGGATATCACGGGCCTTTGTTGATCCCACAACTACAGCTTTAGGAGATAACTGCATTAAATAAGGCAAGCCACATACATGGTCCCAATGCGCATGCTGTACTACTAAGTATCCAATATCCCCAGCTTCTACGCCAATTTGTTTTAATTGATGGCTAATTAAAGGTACCGTTCCACTAACTCCAAGGTCTATTAAAGCACAAGGTTTTCCTTTAACTAAATATGTTAAGAATAGATTATGCCCTAACACAAATAGATTGTCAGTTAATTGGTACGGTAATACACGTGTCATGATGAACCTCCATTCTATGTATTATTTTTCGCCATATATTTAATATTTCCTTTGAATATTCTTCGAAACCTATTTAATATTTCGACACTTTTCAAGCCTTCTTGGACCTATTCCAACCGCTGACCACATCCTGCTGGTGACAAAGCCCGAAACCTTCGGCATTGAAAACATGGACGGGACTCGAAACGGTTCTGCACATCCATTCCAATTCGAACAAAAACCGGATATACCGGGTGCATACAAACAAACTGGCTGCTCAGCAGAGCAGCCAGTTTGTTAACTAATTAAATCAATATTAACCTTTATTCACCTTGGCCTGTGCGGCCGCCAACCGGGCAATGGGCACCCGGAAAGGCGAACAGCTGACAAAATTCAAACCAATCATATGACAGAATTCAATGGAACTGGGCTCGCCACCATGCTCACCGCAGATGCCGATAAGCAGGTCTGGCTTAATTTTACGCCCAAGCTCCACTGCCATGCGCATCAGTTTACCGACACCCTGGCGGTCCAGGACCACAAAGGGATTATCTTTTAAAATCTTTTTCTCCAGGTAGTCAGGCAAGAATTTACCTTCGGCATCGTCCCTGGAGAAGCCGAGGGTGGTCTGAGTCAAGTCGTTGGTGCCGAAGGAGAAAAACTCTGCTTCACGGGCCACTTCGTCGGCCAATAGGGCCGCCCGGGGCACCTCAATCATGGTACCCACGGTATATTCGAACTTTACCCCGGTGGCGGCCAGAACCTCATCCGCCACCTTGACCACCAATTCCTTCAGGTAAGATAGTTCGTTTATATCAATGACCAGAGGGATTTCAACCTCCGGGATGACATGATAACCCTCCCCGGTAAGTTGCGCGGCGGCCTGGAATATGGCCCGGGCCTGCATGGCGTACACCTCGGGGAAGGTGATACCTAAGCGGCAGCCCCGGTGTCCCAGCATGGGGTTGAATTCACCTAAGACCCTTACCTTGCGCAGCAGTTCTTCTTTCTCATTGATTTCCTCAGAGCTGCCACCGGTGAGCTTAAGCCTGGCGATCTCCACCGCCAGTTCCTCCGCATTGGGCAGAAACTCGTGCAGCGGTGGATCCAGCAGGCGTATGGTCACAGGCAGGCCCTGCATAGCCTTGAATATGCCGTAAAAGTCACCCTGCTGCATGGGCAGCAGTTTGTCCAGTGCGGCCAGTCGCTCCTCGTAGGTGGCGGCCAGGATCATTTGCTGCACTATGGGCAGCCGGTCCTGAGCCATAAACATGTGCTCGGTGCGGGTGAGCCCTATGCCCTCGGCTCCGAATTCCCTTGCCTTGGCAGCGTCTTCAGGAGTATCGGCATTGGCCCTTACGCCCAGGGTGCGGACCACGTCAGCCCACTGGAGCAGCTCGCGAAATTCATCGGAAAGCTCGGGATCAATCATGGGCACCTGCCCCAGCATGACCCGGCCGGTTGACCCATCTACAGATATAATGTCACCGCTTTTAACAACCAGTTGGCCAACTGTAAACTGATTGGCCTCATAATCCAGGCGCAGCGCTTCGCAGCCGCAAACGCATGGTTTACCCATACCCCTGGCCACCACCGCAGCGTGGCTGGTCATCCCGCCACGGGAGGTAAGCACCCCCTGGGCGGCCACAATGCCGTGAATATCGTCAGGGGTGGTCTCTGTACGCACAAGTATTAACTTTTCTCCTTCATTGCCCAGCCTCTCGGCCTCGTCGGAGTCAAATACCACCTTGCCGCAGGCGGCGCCGGGGGATGCCGGTAAACCCTTGGCGATAACCTCAAGCTTGGCATTGGGGTCAATGCGCCGGTGCAGGAGTTGGTCCAGTTGGGCAGGTTCGATTCTGACAATGGCCTCCTCCTTGGTGATTAGCCCCTGGTGCATCATCTCCACGGCTATTTTAATAGCCGCGTGGGTGGTACGCTTGCCGGTCCTGGTCTGGAGCATGTAGAGCTTGCCCCGCTCGATGGTAAATTCTATATCCTGCATGTTGCGGTAATGCTTTTCCAGTAGCTGGCATATATCCTCAAACTGTTTGTATATGGCGGGCATTTCGTCCTTCAGGGTAGCAATGGGCTGGGGAGTGCGAATGCCCGCCACCACGTCCTCACCCTGGGCATTGATTAAATACTCGCCATAAAGCAGGTTTTCCCCGGTGGAGGGGTTGCGGGTGAAGGCCACCCCGGTGCCGCAATCGTTACCCATATTGCCGAACACCATAAGTTGCACATTAACGGCGGTGCCCAAATCATCTGATATTTTATTTATTTTGCGGTAAACGATGGCCCGGTCATTGTTCCAGGAGTTAAACACGGCGTATATGGCCATGAACATTTGCTCCATGGGATCCTGCGGAAACGGGCGCTTAATTTCACGCTCAATGAGCTTTTTGTATTCCTCTATCACTTCCTGCCAGTCTTCGGCTTCCAGTTGGTTATCATATGTAACTTTGCACTTTTCCTTTTGCCCTTCCAGGATGCGTTCAAATCTATGGTGTTCAATACCCAGCACCACATCACCAAACATATTCAAAAAGCGGCGGTAGCAGTCCATGGCAAAGCGTGGA
This sequence comes from Peptococcaceae bacterium BRH_c4b, assembly GCA_000961595.1. Taxonomy (GTDB): domain Bacteria; phylum Bacillota; class Desulfotomaculia; order Desulfotomaculales; family Desulfocucumaceae; genus Desulfocucumis. The sequence goes on along the minus strand of LADO01000055.1, from coordinate 41,566 downwards.
TTGCCCGTGGCCCGGGACAGCCCCAGTACGGTATCATCATTAAGGCCGAGATTCAAAACGGTATCCATCATGCCCGGCATAGAAATGGGTGCGCCGGAGCGAACACTGACCAGCAGGGGATTCCCGGGATCGCCGAGCTTCTTGCCGGCCCTCTCCTCCAGCACCTTTATTTTTTCCCGCACCTGATCTTCCATACCAGGTGGAAACTGCCTGCCCACAGTATAAAACTCCTTGCAGGCATCTGTGGTGATAATTATCCCCTGAGGCACCGGCAGGCCGATGTTGGTCATTTCCGCCAGGTTGGCACCCTTGCCGCCCAGCAATTCCTTCATGTCCGCCCGGCCCTCTTCAAACAGATAAACATACTTTTTACTTGACATTGGCATTTCTGACCCCCCTGTAATATATCTCCAGCACCCTGCTGGCTGTTTCTTCCACTGCCTTATTGGATACATCTATAACTGAACAGCCAGCCTTTCTCATGATCGACTCGGCATATTCAAGTTCCTTTAAAATTCTCTCCATGCTGGCATAGTCGGCATCTGAGGTAAGTCCCAGGGTTTTCAGCCTCTCCCGTCTGATTTCATTAAGGCTGCTGGGCCGGATGGTCAGGCCCACCACCTTATACGGCGGGAGCTTGAATATTTCCTCCGGGGGGGCGACTTCAGGCACCAGGGGAACGTTGGCCGCTTTAATCTGCTTGTTGGCGAGATACATACTGAGAGGGGTTTTTGAAGTGCGGCTCACCCCCAGTATTACTATATCAGCCTTCAAGATGCCCCGGGGGTCCTTGCCGTCGTCATATTTTACGGCAAACTCGGTGGCCTCCACCTTGCGAAAATACTCTTCGTCCATTTTGCGGACCAGGCCCGGCTCCAGTTTTGGGCTGGTGCCAAGAAACATGATCAGGGCATCTAGCATGGGGGTCAATATATCAACGGTAATAATATTGTATTTGGCGGCTTCCTTTACCAGCATCTCCCTCAATTCGGGCTGCACCAGGGTATAAGCTATAAAGCTATGGAAAGCCGCAGCCTCTTCGACTATTTCAGGAATTTCCTCCGGGTCGTTAACATAGGGCACCCGCCTGACATCTACGCTGCCGCCGTTAAACTGGCTGGCTGCGGCCCTTGCCACCAATTCAGCGGTTTCACCTATAGAATCTGATATTATATAAATAACCGGTTTATCTTTCAATGTAGCGGTAATGGCAAATTCCCCCTAACTACTTTCTCCTAGCTCAACAAACAACCTGGTAATATTGGTTTTACTTAAGCGCCCAATAACCTCAGCCGCTCCGGAATCCGCCGCCTCCCGTACCACCGGAAGGGCATCCACCTCGTGGGTAATCAGCTTTTTGGCCGCAGTCCACACTGATTCATCGGGAGTCACAGTCACCACATTGGGCATACGGGTCATAATAACCCCCGCCGGAAACTTATGGATATCATGGCTGCCCAGGGTAATCTTCAGCAGATCTTTGCGGGATAGCACCCCTTCGAGAAAGCCGCCCTCCCTTACCACGAACAGCGTACCTACATCTTCAATAAACATTGTAACCACTGCATCATATACGGAGCATTGATCAGTAACCACTATGGGCACGGACTTAACATCCCCCACTTTAATACGGTGCAGTTTTTCCACCAGCATCCGCCCGGGACCTTTGCCGCTGAAATAATATCCCACCCTGGGCCTGGCCTCCAGCATACCGGACATAGTAAGAATGGTCATATCTGGACGCAAGGTGGCTCTGGTAAGAGATAACCTATCGGCAATCTGCTCACCGGTAATGGGTCCTTCCTTTTTTACTATATCAAGTATTACCGTCTGCCGTTTGGTTAATTCCAATCCTATCGCCCCTTAAGAGCATTTATGACATACTAATTGCTTCTACATGCCATAATTATATATTATATATCCGGCGTTAATTCCCCTCCTTATTAAATTAAATACAAAAATAATTTTTTATGCTGTCACAATTTTACCCAAATCAGCTATCGGAGTCGCCAGACCGGCAACATTTTTTAGCAAAGCCAGCCTGTTGTCCCTGATCCTTTCGTCCTCCACCATCACCATTATGCTCTCGAAAAAGAGATCCACCGGGGTCCTCAGGGAACCTATCACCTTCAAAGCCCCCTCAAAATCCCTAACCTCAAGCAGCCCATCCACTTTTCCGCTTACCTCGATATACGCCTTGTAAAGCTCTCTCTCGGCATCGCTTTCAAAAAGTGCGCCATCCACAGCCATGCGGTTATATTTTTTAGCCAGATTGTTGGCCCGGCTGAAAGCCGTCAGCACAGCAGCAAAGGAATCGTCCTGTCTGAATGCTGCCAGCGCCTCAGCCCGCTCCAGCACTCCATAGATATCGTCCACCCCGGCCGCCAGCACCGCCTCCACGGTATCGTAGGCATAACCCCGTTCGGCCAAAATACCCCTCAGCCGCTGGGTAAAAAAATCCTCAAGCCCCGCCAGCACATCCTCCCGGGTCACCGTCAGGCCACTTTGTCCGCCCTTGTGGTCCTGCTCTACATAACCGTCATAAGCCCTGCCCGTAACGTCCCCGAGCGACAGCACCAGCCCTCCCTCAAGGATTATATGGCAGATGCCCAGTGCCTGCCGGCGCAGCGCGTAAGGATCCTGAGAACCGGTGGGTTGAATGCCTATGGCGAAGCAGCCCACCAGAGTGTCCATTTTTTCTGCCAGGGATAGTGCCCTCCCAGGGAGCGTCCCGGGCAGCTGGTCACCGGCAAAGCGGGGCAGGTAATGCTCAAAAACAGCCTCGGCCACACCCTGGTCCTCGCCATTGCGCAAGGCGTATTCCCTACCCATAATTCCCTGCAATTCAGGAAATTCATAAACCATGCCGGTGACCAGATCGGCTTTGGACAGCAGGCCGGCCCGCTCAACGGTATGCACTTCTTCTTCTCCCCCGTTAAGCAACATGGCCAGTTGCCTGCCAAGACCGGTAATCCTTTGCATCTTTTCATAAACAGTACCCAGGCTTTCCTGCCAAACCACCTTCTTCAATTCATCCACCCGGCCGGACAGGGGCGTCTTCAAATCCTCATCCCAGAAAAACGAAGCGTCGGAAAGCCTTGCCCGCAACACCTTTTCATTGCCCGCCCGGACAATATCCAGATGGTCCGCCGTTCCGTTTCTTACGGCAATGAACTTGGGCAGCAGGCCGCCCGAGGCATCAACCACGGGAAAATACCGCTGATGCTCCCGCATGGGGGTAACCAGCACTTCCTTGGGCAGCCGTAAGAAGCTCTCGTCAAACCTGCCGCACAGGGCGGTGGGCCATTCTACCAGATTTGTCACTTCATCCAGTAATTCATCGTCTTCTTCTACGGCCCCGCCTTCGGCACTGGCTACTGCAAGTATCTGCTCCCGGATTACCCTCCTGCGTTGTGCCAGATCGGCCATAACATAGGCTGATTCAAGCTTTTCCGTGTATTCTTCCGGGCTTGCCAGTTCTATTGGCCCCTTGCTTAAAAATCTGTGTCCATAGGTTACCCGCCCGGACTTAAGGCCGGCATACTCAAAATCAACTATTTCACTGCCGTTCAAGGCCAGCAGCCAGCGCACAGGCCGGGCGAAGCGCACCTCCAGGTTTCCCCAGCGCATGGGTTTGGGGAAATGGATGGAGTTTATAATTTCCAGACACATATCCCCCAGAATTTCGGCTGTGGGTCGTCCCTCCTCTTTCTTTACGGCAAAAACGTATTCCACCGGGCCTACCGGCTTAACTTTCAGATCGGCTATGTCAACGCCCTGGCTTTTGGCGAATCCCTTGGCCGCCCGGGTCGGTTCACCCATGGCGGTAAAGGCTACCTTCACAGCCGGCCCCTTGACCTCTTGCAACAGTGGCTCCTGCAGGGACGACATGCCGGTCACCAGCAGACCCAGCCGCCTCGGGGTACCGAAAGTCTCAATTTCATGGAAATGAACTCTTTTTTCATTGAGCAGGCCTATTGCTATATTTTTCATCTGCTGCAGAGCCGGGTCGATAAACCTGGCGGGTATCTCTTCTGAACCTATTTCAAGTAAAAAGCTATTTTTCATATTTTCGTGCCCCCTTCCCCTTCATTAGCGGGTAACCCAGTTCCTCCCGCTGCTGAGCATAGGCCTGGGCGCAGGTCCGGGCCAGATTCCGCACCCTGTGGATATAACCGGTTCTCTCGGTTACACTGATGGCCCCCCGGGCATCCAGCAAGTTGAAAGCATGGGAGCATTTCAACACATAATCATAAGCTGGTAAAACCAGTCCCCTGTCCGCCACCCGCAGGGCTTCCCGCTCAAACATTTCAAACATTTTAAACAGCATACCGGTATCGGCCTCTTCGAAATTATAATGGGAGTGCTCCACTTCACCCCGGTGATGCACATCACCATAAGAAATGCCATCGACCCATGTTATGTCAAAGACATTGTCCACTTCCTGGATGAACATAGCCAGGCGTTCCAATCCGTATGTAATCTCAGCGCTGACCGGGTGGCAGTCCAGGCCACCGCACTGCTGGAAATAGGTAAATTGGGTAACCTCCATACCGTCCAACCAGACCTCCCAGCCGAGGCCCCAGGCCCCCAAAGTGGGTGACTCCCAATTATCCTCCACAAAACGGATGTCGTGCCTGTCCGGATCTATACCTATGGCCCGGAGGCTGTCCAGATATACCTCCAGTACGTCATCCGGTGAGGGCTTCAGTATCACCTGGTACTGGTAGTAATGCTGAAGGCGGTTGGGGTTTTCCCCGTAGCGGCCGTCCGTGGGCCTGCGGGAGGGCTCGACGTAAGCCACCCGCCAGGGCTCGGGCCCCAGCGCCCGCAAAAACGTGGCGGGGTTCATGGTGCCCGCACCTTTCTCAATGTCATAGGGCTGCTGTATGATACAGTTCTGTGCGCCCCAAAACTTATTGAGGGTCAGTATTAAATCCTGAAAATTCACTTCTACCTGACCTCCTTGAATAAATAATGTCTTAAGCCGCAAAGCGGCACTGTTAACTGGTTAAATATACACCCATGCCATGATATCAGCCATCGCCACCTATCCAGACGCTAAAGTTCCGAAAACACCAAAAACCTCCCGTCCCGGCTGTTATGCCGGGGACGGGAGGCATTATCCCGCGGTTCCACCCCGCTTGGCCTTAATCATATCAGGCCCTCTCTTTTTAGGCGCAGGTTTTACTTGCCGTACCACGGCTTTCCTCCTGCTGCTCCGGAACCCCCTTGACACGGCGGCCTTTACCGGGCTTTCACCTTATCCCGGCTCTCTGAAAAAAACCAGACCTGCCACTTATTCCTTCATAGCAATATTTTTTTGTAATTTACCATAACCTTAAAAAATAGTCAAGATGCCCGGGGATCCTGGGTCTATCAGTTGCCGGTCTGCGCTCCCTTGATCTTCCTGCGCTTCCTGCTGCGCCGCCAGATTCCGGCACCCAGACGCAGACCGGATGCCCAGCCATTGGCTCCAGTAACTCCTCCCGCCACTGTGTTATCCGCGGCATTCTGCTCAGGAATTGTCCTGGTGGACACTGGTGCCTGCCGGGACAATCTGCCGTCATCTCCAACAGGGGAAGGCCCGGCGTAATCAGCCGGACCTCCCCCTGTCAAAGGGTCCGGGGCGCTATCCCTGCCCTCTTCTTCGACTTCATTTTCGCCGGGACGGTCTACTTCCAGGGTATAATTATTGGCCATGGCGGTCACGGTACCCAGAGCACCCAGTATAGCCAACTGGCTTGAGGCCAACACACCCAGTATGCCCAGTGCTCCCACAGGGGCCGGAAATTCCAGCACTGTTTTATCCCCCTGCTTGACCCTTATTCTGGTCTCCTGGGTTTTATGCAGCAGGCCTTTCAGCTGCCCCACCAGTTCCTGGCTGCGATCCTGGAAGCGGTCAGAAAACCTTTTCTCCTTATCCTCCAGGTGGATAAGCGCTCTTACTACATCCCCGTCGGCCACGTCAAGTGCTTCCTTAGCCTCGGCATAGGAAACACCCAGGCGGGATCTGATTAAGTCTATTTTTTCCAAATCGTTCAATTGGACTACCCCCCATTACAATTTATGCTCTATATTATTTAACCCCCGGTAAAGGTTTTTATACACCGGTTGCCGCGAACATCAATCTCCATCCAGCCAGTCCAAAAATTTAATCGATTTAAGCCTGCCCTCCAGATGATATTGTATAAAACCCCGCAGCGCCTTTTTAATTTCCTCCTCCCGAACATGGCCTGTTTTAATCCGGGACAATTTGGCCAGCGGCCAGCCACTGATAACTTTCAATATTTCCAACGTACCACCGCTCAATGCAAAGGACTTTTCCCCTCCGGCACAATCCCTGCAAGCCACACCCCCGAGTGCGGGTACAAAGATGATTTTGCCGGGCGTATTTGCCGCCCCGCACATTGTACAGCTGTCCAGATGCGGCCGGTAGCCTACCAGGCACAACAGCTTCATCTCAAAGGAACGTGCCAATAGCCGGTCATTTTCTCCCCCCAGAAGCCTGAAAGACTCCATAATCAGCTCGAAAATTCCCGCCGTGGTTTCACCCTCGGGACTGAAGGCGTCCACCAATTCAGCCAGATAACTGGCATAGGATAGCCCCTCCAGGCTTTGTCTAAGGCCGGTGAAATACTCCACGCCCTCGCACTGATCCACCGAATCCAGATCCCTTCCCCGCCTGAGCAGGAATTTTCCAAAAGTAAAGGGCTGTACGGAGCCCCTCTTTCTGCTGGCAGGTTTGTCAACCCCGTGGGCCACCACTCTAAATTTACCCCTGGTCCGGGAATACAGAGTCAGTACCCGATCAGCCTCCCGCATGGAAACCGATTTTATTACCACTGCCTCATCGGCGTATAGCTTCATTCCGATAACGTTCCTTTCTCAGGGAGCGATTTTCGTACGATCAATGAATTCTTTCCAATAATGTCTTTCCTGGGCGTAAATTATTTTTTATGCTAATCTACAATATTCGATAACAATGCTATTATTAATATGGGATAATTAGGGCAACTTACCAACAGCCACCGTGTTGGTGTAAACGATATGAACAGCATACGACCATATATTCTATTGTGAAGTATAAACATGAATTGTGTAATCAATGATATTTTACTGCTACTGCGGGGTGTAGCGCAATCCGGCAAGCAAAAACTGCCCCCATCAAGGGTTTTCACTGCGCCTTCTGGAGCCTGAAAAAATGGAAATCTGGGGACGGTTCTTGAATTGAATGTCTTGATTCAATTCAAGAACCGTCCCCAGATTTCTACCATAATATGCTGGAGGTGTATAAAAATGCGTATAATAGTTGCCATTACCGGAGCCACCGGTATAATTCACGGTATAACCATTTTAGAAACCCTGAAAACGCTGGGCATAGAAAGCCATTTAATATTAAGCCCCTGGGCAGCCAGGACCATAGAGCTGGAGACCTGTTATACCCTTGCTGAAGTCACGGCCCTGGCCTCCGTGACCCACTCCCCGGACAATCTTGCGGCGGGGCCAGCCAGCGGCTCCTTTCCCCACCGGGGCATGATCATCGCTCCTTGCAGCATGAAGACCCTGGCAGCCATAGCCCACGGCTATGCCGACAATCTAATTGCCAGGGCGGCGGATGTGGCTATAAAAGAAAGGCGTCCCCTGGTCCTGATGACCAGGGAGACGCCCCTGAGTGCGATTCATTTGGAAAATATGCTTAAACTTTCCAGGCTGGGAGTAATCATTATGCCGCCCATACCATCTTTCTACCAGCTGCCGGATTCGATTAAGCAGTTGGTCGAACAAACCGCCGGAAGAGCACTGGATTTGCTCGGCATAGAAAACCCTCTGTTCCGGCGCTGGGAGGGCAAAGGCCTATAGCCATTTATTCAGCCTGAATATCAGGTACATGTATAGGGATACCCCCAGCAGCCCGGCGGTTATGACCAGAGTGGAGACACCGCTTTGCTGAGCGGGAAGGGGAACATTCATCCCGAAAAAACCGGTCACAAAGGTCAGGGGCATGAAGATTGTGGAAATAACCGTCAGCACCCGCATGCTTTCGTTGGTCCTGGCGCTGATTACCGAGTAATAAGTAGCCAGGGCGCCATCCACCAGGGCGCCAAAACTGTCAATGGAGTCGATGATGCGCTCTATGTGGTCTACCAGATCCAGGTAATACGGCTTGTTCTCCTCGTCAATGGTAAAAGAGTACTGACCGCTTACATTGGCAAACATTCTTTTCTGGGGCATGATAGCCCGCCGCATGGATAAAATGGTTTTCTTCAGGCTTAAAAACTCTTCCGTGATTTCCTTGGTAGGCTGCTCGTAAAGGTCGTCCTCTAACTCCTCAACCCGCTGATTGATACGGTCCAATACAGGAAAATACATATCTGTAATTCCGTCCAGAGTGGAATAAAGGAAAAAATCCGGGCCTTTACTCATCACCCCAACCCTGTTGGCCAGGCAGTCTCTGGCAATGCGCCCCAGAGTGGGCAGGGTACGACGGTGCAGGGTAACCACATAATTTTTGCCCAGATACACGTTAAGCTGCTCCAGAGAAATTTCTTCATCACTTTCTTCCTCATAGCGCAGGGCATGCAGTGTGAAAAAATAATAGTCATCGTAATTGTCCACCTTCGCCCGGGGGCTGTAGTGCAGGCAGTCCTCCACGGACAGGCTGTGAAAATCAAACAACAGGGCCATCCGGTTAGCCTCATTGTCGGTGAAATTGAACAAATCAACCCATAAAAGGCTCTCTTCGTTGGCCAGCAACTCTTTAGGCCTTAGTTCCACGTCATGTATTATTTGGTTTTGCGAAGCATCGAAATAATAAGTCTTGATCATCGGGTTCACCCCCCGGAATTTTAATACATAGATCAGCCTCCTGGCAGAATTTGAACAGAACTATTCCTCTTTTGCAAACAAAAACAGGTGGTATGGAATAAATTATGTGTCTCTAGTGGTGGGCACGGGTCATCCATTCTACCACCCCCATATCTAAAATAAAGTTATTGCGATAAAACATTCAATAAGCTGTTATATTTTATAATTTTTCATATTGCCAAGTCAATCTTTTAAGCCCTGTAAAGATAATAAAACCCGACTTAGCGGAGCCATGGGGACGATAATAAGGTACGGGGACACACCCCATCTAAGGAAAGGGGACACACCCCTTCGGGGAATGTCCCCAACGTATGAATGTCCCCGTGGCGTAGCGGGCATAGCGAAATAAGCAATATTACGCTGTAGTGTTAAGCCCGGCTTAATCTCGCTAACAGCCTGTAAGATCCCGTCCTCAAAAGTCGGCGATCAACAGGCTACGCAATAACCGCCACCGCCACTTATTTTTCCGGTGTGTAGCCGAAGTTTCTGATGTGTATATCCTTATTCCGCCAGTCGGTTTTTACCTTTACCCAGAGTTCAAGAAATATCTTGGAGCCGAAAAGGGCCTCCATTTCCTCCCTGGCCTGCTGGCCTATTTTTTTCAGCATGGCGCCATTCTTGCCAATTAAAATACCTTTCTGTGATTCCCGCTCGGTATATATAACCGCACTTAACGACACCAGGCCGTTTTGCTTCTCCTCCACTTCCTCCACCACCACCGCCACCGAGTGGGGTATCTCCTGAGATGTAAGGTGGAGTACCTTTTCCCTGATTAACTCTGCCATGATAAACCTTTCCGGACGGTCAGTGACCATATCATCAGGATAGTATTTGGGGCCTTCGGGCAGATAGCTCACCATCAAATCCGTGAAACGCTCGGTATTTTCCCCGTTCAGGGCTGAAACCGGCACTATTTCCCTGAACCCATACAGTTTGCTATAGTTGTCTATTAACGGAAGCAAATCCGCCCTGGACAGGCGGTCAATTTTATTTATCACTAGTAATACCGGGGTGGTCACCTGCTTTAATTGCTCCAGGATGAATGCATCTCCAGGTCCAGGCGGCTCTGCCTCCACCACAAAGAGAATCAAATCGACCTCCCTGAGGGCTCCCAGGGCTACTTCAACCATATACTCACCCAGACGGTGCTTGGGCTTATGTATCCCCGGGGTATCCAGCAGTACTAACTGGGCGTCGTCCCTGGTAATGATGGAATGTATCTTGTGGCGGGTGGTCTGGGCTTTATCCGAGACGATGGCGATTTTCTGCCCCACCAGGCGGTTTGCAAGTGTGGATTTACCTACATTGGGACGTCCCACGATAGCTGCAAAACCAGACTTATAGGTATTTGGCCCGGTCATGTAAATGGTCACCTTCTATCTGTATTAGTACAATCTGTATTAGTACAATGCCCCGGCTTGTCCGCATCAGGGTCGAGGGTGAAATATCCGGGCAACAGTTCGGCTACCTTACATTCGGCGTACTCACCCTTGTTATTGCACATGATGACGTTTATGTCCCCGCCGAACTCTGCCAGCACCTGGCGGCAGGCGCCGCAGGGGGTGCAAAAATCATCACTGTCCGAAACCACTGCAATAGCTTGGAATTTACGCTCCCCACTAACCACGGCGTTGAAAACCGCTGCCCTTTCCGCGCAGCAAGTCAGCCCGTAGGACGCGTTTTCCACGTTACAGCCCCGGTATATTTCTCCCCCGCTGGTGAGCAGGGCGGCTCCCACCCGAAAGCGGGAATAAGGGGCATAGGCCCTTTCCCTGGCAGCCAGGGCAACTTTGATAAGTTCCTGTATCACAATAATCACCTTTAATAATCAGTCTAAGGTCAAAAGTCCAAGGTCCAAGGTCAAAAGGACTTTTGATTTTGACTTTTGATTTTGACTTTTGACTTTTGACTTTTGACATGGATTTATATTCTATCCCGCCAGCAGACTTCTCAGGTGCGGGTAAAATATAAGCAACCCTATGATTACCGAAAACACCGCAGCCAGGAGCACCGCCCCGGCGGCGATGTCCTTGGCGGCCCCGGCCTGCGGGTTATATTCCTTCACCACGGTGTCTATGGCCGCCTCAATGGCGGTATTAATCATTTCGGCAACTATCACCAGAGCAATGGCAAAGATTAGCATGGCCAGTTCCGTGCCCTTTATACCCAGCCCGCAAGCCGCCGCCAGCACCGCTACGGCCACGGCATAATGTATCTTCATGTTGCGCTGGGTACAGCAGGCACGGTATATGCCCTTAATGGCGTACCCAAAACTTTCCCATAAACTATTTGCGGCCATAAACAAAAACCGCCCCCTAACGTCCCAAATCCAGGGCGGCCAGGGCGGCCTCCTCCTTTTGACGCATGATCCGGCGTTCTTCTTCGGTGTCGTGGCCGTAACCCAGCAGGTGCAGCACACCGTGGGCAGTTAAATAGGCCACCTCCCTCAGAAAACTGTGGCCGTATTCACCGGCCTGCTCCCCGGCCCTCTCCAGAGAAACCACCACGTCACCCAATATTGTTTCCCCGTCCGCATCGGGCATGGGCTCGCCCTCTTCCAGGGCAAAGGAAAGGACGTCCGTGGGGGCATCTATGCCACGGTATTCCAGGTTTAGCTGGTGAATATAGTCATTGTCCACAAAAACCAGACTTACTTCGGCCCCGGAGTCAATACCCTCTGCGCTCTCAAGTACTACCAGGACTACCTTTTCCACCAGACGCACGAGTTCATCAGTAGTCCGGATTTTTTCCTGCAAGTTGCTTACGAGAACCGGCATTGCGCAATTTTCTCCTTTCCATCTCCTTGGACATATCCGGGTATTCTACCCGAGAATGGAAAATACCGCTTATCACTTTCAGAAAGGCGTTGGCAATGGTGTCCAGATCCCGGAAGGTCAAATCGCACTCATCCAACTGTCCATCCAGCAGTTTATCCCTGATGATTTTGCGCACCAATCCCTCCACCCGGCCATGGGTGCGGTTCTGCAGGGACCGCACAGCAGCTTCAACGGAATCCGCCAACAGAACAATGGCGGCCTCCCGGGTCTGGGGCTTCGGGCCTTCATACCTGTACTCATCCTCATTTACGTTTTCCGCACCGTTCTCTATGGCCTTATGGTAGAAAAAACTGCACATACTGCTGCCGTGGTGCTGTTCGATTATTTCCAGAATGTCCTTGGGCAGTTTGTATTCCCGGCCCAGTTCCAGCCCGTCTTTGACATGCGAGGTAAGTATCAGCGTGCTCAGGCTGGGGGCTATTTTATCATGCGGATTTTCGGACGTCATCTGGTTTTCTATAAAGAAATAGGGCCTCTTTATTTTGCCGATGTCGTGATAATAGGCCCCTACCCTAACCAGCAGGCTCTCGCCGCCCACTTCCTCCGTGGCCGCTTCAGCCATGTTGGCCACCAATATGCTGTGATGATACGTGCCCGGAGCTTCAGTGAGTAACTTTTTCAGCAGCGGATTGCTGGGGTGGGACAGTTCCAGTAGTCTTACCGGCGAAGTAATTCCGAAGGTGCTTTCCAAATAGGGCAGAGCTCCAATGGTAAGCACTGAGGAGAGCAGTCCGTTGATGGTACCCAGCATAATGCCTGAGCTAAGTACCAGTCCGGCAGAATTGTTGCCGATGATACCCATGGTAATGATGGCCAGAACATTGGCGGCGCCGGTATAAAAGCCTGCCCTTACTAAATCGCCCCGCTGGCTCAACTTGCTGACGCTGTATACCCCGGCAAAGCCGCCGATTAAACCTACCAGGCCAAATTCTATCTGACCACCTGATATGAGGGCCAGTAAAAAGCTCAAAATGGCTATCATCAGCACTGCCAGCCGGGAGTCAAGCAGTATGGTGACAAGCATACCGGCCGAAGCCAGGGGCACCATGTAACCTAGCTGTGACGCTAATTGCGGCCATTTTGCGAAGTTTATGGCCAGTATACCCTTGGCCACGCCCAGCACCACCACCACTATAATCCCCAGCAGGTAAATGTGGCCGGCATGCCTGTATATATCCCGGTTTTGCCGGTACAGATAAAAGAGAACCACCAGCATCAGCAGGGCCACCAGCAGGGCACTGCCCACCAGGCCCCGCCAGGAGGCCAGGCTGCTGGTAAGACCAAGAGCCTCAAGCTTCTTCATGTGCTCCTCGGTAACCACATCGCCTACACCTATTATTTTTTCATCCTGTCGTATTCTGACCATTACCGGCAGCACGGACTCCCTGGCCGCCTGCTGTATAGCCCGATACCTTACCTCGTTTAAAATTTTATTAGGACGCAGGTAATAGCTTACCAGCCCCTGGCCCAGATTAGTATACGCCCTGTCAATCTGCAGGTTTATAACTGTGTTGTTTATATTTTTTTTAGTATCTTCCAGGCTTTCATAGGTTACGCCGGTTTCCATGGCCTTAGTTATATTCTTGTTCAGTTCCTGTTCCAGCCTCTTCAGGGAATCCGCACCCGGCATGATCAGCACACCCAGATCCCTCTGGCTCATGTTAAAATGCAATAAAGAAGTAAGGCGGTCCTCCTTGTCGATAGCGCTGAGGTCGCCCTGCTCCTGAATGGCCCTGATGGATTCAAGAACCGATGAAATATCCTGCCGCACGGCGCCGCTGACCTGATCGTTGATCTCGTACAGCCTTGACATGTCCACGTTATCTGCTGCCTGCTGCCTCATGTCCGCGGTTCTGTCTTTATCTTCAAATTCCACTTCCCGGGGAGCAAACACATCTTCCCTGGAAACGTCACCCAACCGCAAATCCACTCTCTGAGGCATAAAATCCACGGATGTCAATAATGTTATGAGTAAAAAAAACAGTACCGCGGCACTAACCCTGCGGACTTTTCGCTGCTTAACAAGAAGGGATACGCCATTGGCGACCTTTCCCCCCAGTCCGGCGAATGGAAGCATATATCCACCCCCTAAGAGTTCCCTTTATTCCCCTCATCGTAAGCCTTTATGATGTCCTGTACCAGAGGGTGGCGGACAACGTCTCCTATGGTGAAGTACTGAAAGTCAATACCCTGGATACCGCTCAAAATCCTCTGTGCGTGAACCAGGCCGGAAGTCTGCCCCCGGGGTAGATCAATCTGGGTTATGTCCCCCGTGATCACGGCCTTGGAACCAAAACCCAGCCGGGTAAGAAACATTTTCATCTGCTCCACGGTGGTATTCTGAGCCTCGTCAAGAATAATAAAAGCATCGTCCAGGGTACGACCCCTCATATAAGCCAGAGGCGCTATCTCGATGGTGTTCCTCTCCAGGTATTTTTGCGTATTTTCAGCCCCTAGGGTATCATAAAGCCCATCGTACAGCGGGCGCAAGTAAGGATCTACCTTATCCTGGAGATCGCCGGGTAAAAAACCCAGCTTTTCACCGGCCTCCACTGCAGGCCTGGTCAGCACTAGCCGCTGCACTTCTTTATTGCGTAGAGCCCTGATGGCCATAACCACCGCCAGGTAGGTTTTACCTGTGCCGGCGGGACCGATGGCAAAAACTATGTCGTGTTTTTTAACGGATTCAATGTATTTTTGCTGCCCCAGAGTTTTGGGCTTGATCTGCTTGCCCCTGGAGGTAGCGAAAACCACGTCTCTGGCGATACTTGTAAGAGCGCCGCTTACCCCGGAGGATACTGCCTTCAGGGCATAATTAATTTCATGGGAAGTTAGACTGTTGCCGGCCCGGTAATATTCCTGTAACTGACTAAAAACCTCCCTGGCTCTATGGACCTGCTCAGACTGTCCTAATATTACCAGTTCTTCCCCGCGAACCACCACCCGGACACCCAAAGCCTTCTCAATTAAAGACAGATGCTCGTCGTGACGACCAAATATTTCCGCCGCCGCTCCCATATCTTTTAACACGACCCTAGCTTCGGTTTGTACCGTCAATAAAAATACTACCTCCTAAAAAAATACTGCCGGGTAATTTAGCATTATATGGCTCCGAAAACAATCCCCTTCTGAACTGTCAGGGTTTAAACGGCTTTTCCACCCCTATTTCCTCCAGGGTTTCCAGGAAAACCTTAACCCTTACTATATTTTCGGGGTTTTTCACGCTGACCTCTTTAATTTCCCTGACCAGAACCCTGGCATTGGCGGGCATTTTCTTCGACACCACGGAAAGGGCCTTATGTCTGGCCAGTTCAAGCGCCTGCCCCCTGGTCCGCTGCTCAGAATAATTTTCCAATTCAAGGTAACTCTCAGTAATTAGTTCGACGGGTACGTTGAGATTCCTCCATTGCAGTGGTTTTTTCAATATCCTCTCCTCTTTGTAATTCCCCGGAGAAATATTTTTGGGTCCTTTTAAAATTATTTCCTTCGTACCGATTTTCATGCAAACCCTGGAAATTACCCGCCCCGTAGGGCGACTCATTTTTTCCGTCAACAGAGCCTCCCCGTAGCCCTCATACCATACCCTGGCCCGCACCAGGCCCTTGGCGTGCACAATAGTGCTTTCTGCCAATTTAGTATTTTTATTGTCCTCTTCCCCCTGCCCGCCGTTCTGTTCTCCGGCTTCCATTTCCGGCACTTCCTCCTGAGGCGGTATGACGCCGGAAATCAACAATTGGCCCGGGACAACGGTATCCCCCTCCTTGACCGCCGGGTTACCGGCCAGGACCAGTATCTCCTTGACCAGTCCCGCCTTGGAGGCCACAATGTGGGCTGGGTATTCGTCCCTGCGCCCCGGGGTAACCTTTTCAGCTATCTGAATGACAACCCTTGTTCCCCTGACATTGACTCCTGCCCAGGATACCTGAGGCAAATCTTCTTTGATGGCCGATTCAACCTTTGCCGGCTCGAAATTCCATTTAAAAACCCATCTTTTCAATCCGGCTCCGGCTGCGGACTGCATTATCTGCTCATCAGTTATTTTTTTATTACCCCGAATGTCCACAAACCATACAAAGGAACTGAGCAGATACATGCCCACCAGGAATAGCGCCGCCCCCACCAGCAAGGATTTACGGCGCCTGACCCGGGAAAAAATGAACGGTAGACCCTGCCTCTCCTTAAATTCAAAGCGGCAATTAGTTTTCCTGGCTATGTGACGGAGGGGATGAACCGCACTGAGCCTGGCGTTGACCAATATTCTGTCGCTGTCCAGCCTACTGATATCCCACAAAAATATACCACGTCCGGCGGCCATGTTGATAAATTTTTCCAGACTTTCTCCCCATACCATAATCCGCACATAACCGGTCATAAAGGATAAAAATTTAAAAATAAACATACCGCGCCCCTCGCTAAATAAGGTAAGGGGACACACCTCTCTTTGAAGCCTGACTCTGGAGTCGGAGGAATGCCCCCAACTTGTGTAAGGTGACACACCTCTCTTTGAGGCATGACTTCAGGGTCAGAGGAATGTCCCCAACTTGTGTAAGGTGACACACCTTCTGTGTTGCCGTATTTCCTTACCTTTTTATAATTTCACGAAGGAATGTCCCCAACTTACAGAGTCAGGGGACACACCTCAATAAAGGTCAGGGGACACACCTCTCTTTAGGGTCTGGCTTTAGTGTCAGAGGAATGTCCCCAACGTAGCGGTCACAGCCGGAGTCAGGGCTTGTCCGGCCTGCTATTCGAAATAAACACCGGTGATCTTCCCATCCACGCTTATCTCTTCCGGCAGTATGTTCCGCAGCAGTAGATTCTCGCCTTTCACCACAACTTCATATTCACTGACATTTACCCGTACCGTTTCCGAGGTGTATTCCACTATGCCCCGGTGATTCTCGATGAAGACCTGAAGGTTGCCCACCATTACAATCTTGGGCAGATCCAGCATAACATCACTGGGTATTTCAAGAACATCTGACATCTGCCGCTTCATTTTCCTCTTAAAATCACTCCAGCCCATGTCATCCCTCCTTGTCCCAATATATGATCCTGCAGGGGAAAAGATTACCATAATAATGAAAGGGGCCACACCTCCAAAAAGGAAAGGGGACACACCTCTATTTTGGGTCTGGCTCTAGGGTCAGAGGAATGTCCCCGATTGGAATGGCTCTAGTGTCAGAGGGATTTCCCGATTGGAATGGCTTTAGGGTCGGAGGAATGTCCCCAACTGGTGAAAGGGGCTGCCGCTGAATAGCGGAGAATGCAAGCATATACAATTCTTATGAGTTATGGACAATTAATAAATTAATTTTATTGAAGACCATGCTGATAAATTTTAATTGTTTAGAAAAAAGGTGGTATCATATTTGGGAAGGTTTACACGGGGGGAGGCGTAAACATGGAAAATATAAAGCTAACCGGCATGACCCGGGCATCAGGGTGAGCGGCCAAGGTGGGACCGGCCACCCTGTCGCAGGTGCTGCGACACCTTCCCCGCATCGATGAGCCCAGACTTCTGGTAGGTCCGGCTACTTCGGACGACGCCGCAGTTTATAAAATAAGTGACGATACTGCCCTGATTCAAACGGTGGACTTTTTCACCCCGGTGGTGGATGATCCCTATCTTTTCGGGCAGATTGCGGCCGCCAACTCTTTGAGCGATGTCTACGCCATGGGCGGCAAACCTTTTCTGGCGCTTAACATCGTCTGTTTTCCCAACTGTCTTTCCACCGACATACTGGCTTGCATACTTAAGGGCGGGGCCGATAAGGTGGCGGAAGCGGGCGCCATTGTCGCAGGGGGACATACAGTTCAGGATGACGAGCCCAAATACGGGCTGGCGGTAGCGGGACTGGTCCATCCGGAAAAAATAATGGCAAACTCCGGGGCTCTGCCCGGCGACATACTGGTGCTTACCAAACCCCTGGGGACAGGCATCATCAGCACCGCCATTAAGGGCGACATGGCTTCCCAAGAAGCCGTCGAAGCAGCCGCCGGGTCAATGTCGGCATTAAACAGGGGAGCCTCCGAAGCCATGATTGCGGCTGGGGCACGGGCCTGCACCGATATTACCGGCTTCGGACTCATCGGCCACGCCACGGAAATGGCCAGGGCCAGCAGAGTAACCATCACCCTGTATTGTAAAGACCTGCCGCTCCTGCCAGGGGTAAAGGAACTGGCAGCCATGGGACTTATCCCCGCCGGCGCTTATACCAACCGGGATTATTTTAAAGACATGGTCCGCTTCAATGATGAAAGCATCTCCCCGGAAACCCGGGCCATCATGTACGACCCCCAGACATCCGGGGGGTTATTGATTGCCATAAACAAAAATAATCTGGAAAAATTGCTGGGAGAACTGGAGAGACTGGGGGTTAATCATGCCGTGGTGGGAATGGCGGAGAAGCAAAAGGATGCCGCCGTGGAGGTAATATAAAACATCAATTGGGAACATTCCTTCACGAGAAATGTTAAGAAGTAAGAAGTTAAGCTAACACAAAAGGTGTGTCCCTAACCTTATACGAAGGAGAGTGCCTATGTCCTATAACGATTTGGACTGCCGGGGTCTGGCCTGCCCACAGCCCGTAATTAATACCAAAAAAGCGCTGGACAAGATGGATTCAGGCACCCTGGTCACCGTAGTGGACAACGAAACAGCCAGGGAAAATGTCACCCTCTTTGCCCGCAATGCCGGCTGTGAGGTTTCCGTGGAACAAAAAGGCAGCGATTATTATATAACCATCAGCAAGGGAAATACTAGCGGCGATGAGCAGCAAATCCCCGCCGCCACGCCAGCCGGGGCAGCGTCAGAGGAAGACGCGGGAACGGTGTATTTCGTCAGTAGCAATGTTCTGGGGCAGGGATCGCCCGATCTCGGCCTTACTCTAATGAAGAGCCTCATGACCACCTTGGACGAAATGAATCCCCCGCCACGGGCGCTGGCTTTTTTGAATAGCGGGGTATATCTGACCTGTGAAGGCTCGGAAGTGTTGGCAAAACTGCAGAATATGCACAGCATGGGGGTTAAAATACTGTCCTGCGGCACCTGTCTGGAATATTACAAGCTGAAGGAAAAGCTGGCGGTGGGCATAATAAGCAACATGTTTGATATCAACAACCTGCTCATCGGTCCCGAAAAAGTTATAACCATATCCTAGGAGGCCGCTCCTAAAACTGCGCCTGGCATTTGGAAAGTGTGAACGCCCTTATATCCGGCAATAAAAAGGAGGTTCCGAACCGCAACCGGAACCTCCTTCATCATTAAACCTGAACAACTTCCTTAATTTCAGGAATTTCTTGCTTGATTGTACGTTCAATTCCCATCTTCAAGGTCATTGTTGACATTGGGCATCCGCCGCAAGCCCCTTTTAACTTGACCTTTACAACACCATCAGTCACATCTACAAGTTCAACATCACCGCCATCACGCTGCAGTGCCGGACGCACTTTGTCCAGGGCGGCCTGTACCTTCTCACGCATCTCTAGACCTCCTTTCCTGCTGAGTATTATTATAGCCTTGTTGCTGCAAACATTATGTGTTAACAATTGCTACAATCTTAATCATTGTAACCTTTTTTTGCCCTTAATGGCAAGAAAAACTGTATATTCAAAACATCTCAGAAACAGTGGCAGCAATACCCGCAGCTATTCAATCCAGGATTTATCCGGCTCCCTGGGAAGCTTGATAATCTGGCCGATATACATCTGGCTGTTTATGTCAATACCGTTTAAGCGGGCCAGATGCTCTGTATATTTTATAGTACCATAATACTGCTGGGAAATTAGTGAAAGGTATTCTCCTGCCCGTACCGTGTGGTGAATCAGTCCATCTGGTTTAACCTTTGAAGAACCTGTGACCGCGGGAGAGATATCCCTAGTTTTATTTTGTACGTTTTGCTGTAAGTCAGCCTGGGGAGCAATACTGGAGGCAGTACCTTTTAAACTTTCCGTACTGACCCCGGCATTTGCTCCAGTGGCAGTGTTGGTAATGATTTTTGCACCAGCCCCAGTGTTTGTTCCGGTGCCGTTAATGGCAGGGCTACCGGCAAGCTGCTTCTTCAGCGAGGAATTCTCCTGACCCAATCTCGTATTTTCAGCTTGCAGGAAAGCAACATCCTGCTTCAGGTCCCAAATTACCGAACCGAAAACCAGCAAGACAGCCATAACAAAGAAAATTAAAACCGCCTTAAATATCCTTCCCTGGCTATAGGCCTGCCTTCCAGACAAATAACTCTCCAGTTCTCTTATTGTCCTGCCCTCAACTCTGTATTGCTCTCCGCTGTTCCCAGCTTTTTTCATGACTCTGACCCCTTCATACTTCACTTACGAAACGACCGTTTAAAAACTACATCTGGCATTTATTCCCCTGACTATTGTGAACCCTTTCTAAAGATAAACATATTGCAGACCGTGCTCATATAATTGCAACAACTTTCTTAAGGTTATTTCCCCATTATTTCGGCAAAAAAAATTTTTCTCCTTGGTTTATCCTTATATTTTCGCCAATGCCGCTATCTGGCCGGCAAACCATCATATGCTCAGTTTTTTCTTTCTCCCTGGAGAAAAAATATATTGCAAGAAGATGCTGGAAACCGCACATTCCCTGCGTAAAATAGCTGATAAAATGGAACATAAAAAAACTACCAGTAATAGATACAGCCACCAAACGGTGGCTGTATCTATGCCGGGCGTAAAAACCGTAGCATACCCGGAGTTATTGCTTTTTTAATATTTTTATTTTTATTATAGCGTTATTAACTGACTCTTCCAGATCGCGGACTTGATCCCGTTTTGCATTAATCTCCCTGGTAAGCGCATTTTTTGCCGGGACATCGGCGGGGGAAAGGGCTTCTTCCCTTTTTTCCAGGTCCGTTAAACTATCCACTGTATTGGCATACTCGGAAGTAACGTCCTTTTCAGTTACCTTCTTATCCCCCGCGCCCATTTTCCCCAAATCGTCGATGGTAACATTAAAATTATCAACAGGCAATCTAAGAATCAATACCTGTTCTCCCGGGCTGCCGGCCGGCTCAACCTGGCCGCCTCGGGAGCGGGCCAGGCCGGACACCTTTTCGGCAGCCTGATCAGGATTATCCACGGCCATACTCATTTCGGCCTGCTTTAAAGTCTTGCGGGGTTCAGACTGCAAGGAGTACATTTTAGCTTGCGGTGAAGACATTCCCTTTCCGGCATCGAAAGCCTGAGGTACGGCCGAGCTTTCAGGCCGGATGGAGCCGGCCCCGTCCGGCACCGCCGAGATACTATTTAGTTTTTCAACTTCAGGCATCCCGTCACCTGGGGTTGATTTGTTATATGCATCAGCAATTTTTAAATTATCTTCCCGGGTGTTCATATCAGCATCGTACTGCTGTTCAGTCACAACCCGATCC
Source organism: Peptococcaceae bacterium BRH_c4b (assembly GCA_000961595.1). Taxonomy (GTDB): domain Bacteria; phylum Bacillota; class Desulfotomaculia; order Desulfotomaculales; family Desulfocucumaceae; genus Desulfocucumis. The sequence goes on along the minus strand of LADO01000055.1, from coordinate 20,466 downwards.
CGGAAATCCGACGGCAGACGTCGGCTATCCGCTCCTACCGTACCATCTGATGTATCTTTTTGAACATCATATACGCCGGCAGCATTTTCTTTATTTAATCTCGCTACATTTTTACCCGCAAGAATTTCATCCTTGTGCGCTACATCTTTCTGTGCCCACTGCCCCGGATTGCCGTATAGTGCGGCGGTTACTCCGGCTATAATTAACACGGTTGCCGCCACCGCCAGCATACGGGCAACGCCTTTTCTTGTCAGATATCCCAGCAGGCCACTTCTTTTTACCGGCTGGGGTGGGGCAAGGGCTTCAATCCTTTTCCTAAGTTCAGGCCTGAAGCCGGGGGGAGGGGAAATTTCGGGCAGATCGTGCAGTAATTCCACCACCATCTGCAAATCTTCCAACTCCTGGGCGCACACAGTACAGGATGCCAGGTGGGCATCCACCAGGTCATGGTCGGAGGGTTCCAGCACTCCGTCCAGGTGCGCGGAAAGAAATTCCCGGATATCATTGCACTGCATGTCATCCCCTCCTTTACTTGGCTTGACGAGAAATAAGAGTTGAAAGTTCCCGGTCGACCATTACCTTCTGTTTTAGAGCCTGCCTGGACCTGTTAAGCCTGGACTTAACCGTTCCCAGCGAGCAGTCCAAGGCTGCGGCTATTTCATCATAAGACAGTTCCTGTATTTCCCTCATTATCAATATAAGCCTTTGCTCATCGGACAGGGAATTCAAACACCTGTGCACAGCCCGCTGCAACTCGCTCTTTTCCAGTGATTCTTCGGGGGAAACACCGTCGTCGGCCAGGGATAAATTACCTCCCGGCTGGGATATCATCTCATCCAATGATATTTTCTTGCGCCTCTGCTGCCGTCTCAGCTCATCCCGGCAGACATTGGACGCTATCCGGTAAAGCCAGGTGGCAAAGCTAGAATCCCCGCGAAAGGATGGAAGCGACTGATAAACCCTGATAAAAGTCTCCTGGGCAAGGTCATTAGCATCGGCATGATTACCCGTAAATCTATATGCTACAGTATATATTTTACTCTCGTACCTCTTTATCAGTTCATCAAATGCATCAATGTTACCGCTCTTACTTTGCTGTACCAATATATCATCAGGGTGCAACTTCCATTGCCACCCCCTTCCACAGTGAGTAAGCGTTTATGAATATCTATTCGACAGCATGCAAGTCAGTCCTCCCATAAACAGCAAAAGGAAAAAAATGTTATAACATTTTTAGACATTTAAGTTAAATAGACCCTGGCATGCAATATTGACAACGCTGGCCCAGCTTGGTATACTAATAATCGACTCTGAACACAGTATATCATGCCGAAGTGGCGGAACTGGCAGACGCAGCGGACTCAAAATCCGCCGGTGGCAACACCGTAAGGGTTCGACTCCCTTCTTCGGCACCAAGTATCATAAGGGTTTACGGTCTAAATGTGATTAAGGTAGAAAATGATTCGCGGTCGTTTTCTACCCAATTTCTACCGTAAGCTTTCAAGGCTGTTGAATAGGGATTCAACAGCCTTTTTCTGTTGTTGGAACAATGGATGATTGTAGTCTAAGGTGGTGCCCAATGAATTGTGTCCCACCTGTTTTTGTACCGTTCCTATGTCTGTGCCGGAAGCAATTAACCCTGTAACATTTAAATGCCGCAAATCATGAAACCTGATGTGTAGTAAGTTGTGCTTCTTCAAGAACTCCCCAAATCTTTTTGAGAAGCTATCCGGGTTGATAGGTGCTCCATCTTCCTTACAGCAAATTAAGTCATTTTCCTGGTAATATTCTCCGAACTCAAGTCTGTTCGCATCTTGTATGTTTTTTTGTTCATTCCTCTCGTGCCTTTCTGACTAGCTCTTTAATAAACCCCACATCTCCTTAACTATTTGCTGCAATCACCCCGGTTACAAAATTTAAGGCCACGTTTTATGAGTGGCTTGAAAAAAACGGCGGGCAGGGTGATATAATCAACTTGTCCATGGTTTTTTTCGTTATTTCGTCAGACAATCGGCAAACTAAAGCTAGGCGCTTTTCTTTATCCAGTTGGTCTTTTGATATAGTCATATTGCTACCCCCTCCTCTTGCCCACCTTTATAATATCCCTAGAAAGTCAACTGTAAAAAGTCCAGTAAAATCAAGTTATACAACTTCTCCAGTGCCCAGGTCACAGCATCCCTATGGTAAATCAACCTGTAAACGAATTCACGATTGGCCTCCTCTCCGGTAACATAACCGGCATCACTATTTGGGGCAAAAAAAACCGTGCAACTTGCGGTCAAACAGGCTATAGCCGGGTGTCTCTATATACAGACACCACTCCGGCATACCGAACAACACGTCGTGCGGCAGGTCACCTGTCATTGGCGTCCGGATCGGGGTAGTACCAGCATAGCCCGGGACAATCGTCAGGAAATTTTAGATGCTGTTAATAAAATGTATTGACAATGTAAATACAGGGAAATATATTTAAAATGGGTGATGTAATTGAAGATTACTAAATTCGATTGGGATGACAGAAATATTGACCATATAGCCAGGCACAACATCACACCTGATGAAGCCGAAGAAGCATTCCTGGATGCTTTATTTCGCAAGGGCCGAGAAGGACGTTTATTGGTATATGGAGTGACTGATCCTGGGCGGTTCATCTTAGTGGTGGCTGCCCTTAAACCAGGTGGTGTTATCCGGGTGATCACAGCCAGAGACATGACCCAATCAGAAAGACGTTACTACTTACGTGAAAAAGGGGGTTGGTAATATGGTCAAGAAAATACCCGAGTTTAAAACTGAAGAAGAAGAAGCCCGCTTTTGGGACGAACATGACAGCACTGAGTTTATTGAGGATTTTGAACCTGTAGATATTTCAGTTGCACCGGAATTAGAAGAAGAAATCTTAAACAAACGAGAGCTTAAAAAGCCTGTTACTTTGCGTTTAGCGCCATATCAGATTGATGCCGTTAAAAAAATAGCTATTAAGAAAGGGCTACCATATCAAACTTTAATCCGCATGTGGATTACAGAGAGAATTAAAACTGAAGTGTGAACAATAAAACTCCGGTGTTATTTGCCGGGGTTTTTGTTTATTAGGTACCGCCATTTAACTTTTTATACAATTACCAAATACTGATAATTACTTTTCGACGAGTCTTTCGTTTTGGTGTAAAGGGCAGCCTAATATGGAATATGCATGCTAGACAACTTTTTCCCATTCTTTAAGATTTGCGAGTATAAATTCGACGATCCTTTTATGTTCTTCCTTACCACTCCCTTCAATGAAAAAGGGTGGGCCAAAAAACATGTGGATGTGCTTTTCCCGGTTGATAGGTCCTACATCCTTAATGAATTTTCCATTTCCCCAGAAATCTGTCTTTACTGCTACAGGTATAGCCTGAACACTAGCCGCCTTTGCTAATTTTATACCTAAGGAATTAAATTCCTCAGGTATAAATTTTGTAGTCCTGGTACTTTGAGGAAAAATCACAATAGAAGTACCCCTAGCCAATAATTCCTTCCCTTTGGTCATAACGGTTTGGAAATCTTGCCGGGGGTTGTTTCTACTGACAACGATGGGATCACAAGAACGCATTACAGGTCCAAACAGGGGATGCTTGACCAGGCTTTCTTTGACTACAAAAGTAACCTTCGTAAAAGGTAGAATAATGCAGGGAAAAACAAAGGTTTCCAGCGTACTCATGTGATTACTTACAAAAACTACAGGCCTCTGGCAATTCTTTATGTTATCTAAACCCCTCAAGTGAAAACGCCCACCGCATCCTTCTATAAATTTAAAGACTCTATATGAGGATTCTGCCCAGGCTTTATTGTCATAACAGCTTTTGAGCGCCAATGAACGGGACTTTATAATTTCGTTTATGTATCCACCTGCAAAAAAATAACGGGTACCCAAGAATAACCGATCCATCAAAAACCGGGGTTGATCATCCGGAGTATCATATGAAGTCCCGGAAAAAAAGGATTCCAAGGTGTCACCTCCCTATTGACATATAGTCTTTTAAACACAAACTATATCCTACGGCCCTTCTGCACCATAGGCAGGTTTAAACTTTTTAACTTAAATATATTTGACAATTAATTCAGCTTTTGTCATCTTAAACATTATATATTTAATTTGATCTGATATAAATACTGTAATAAAGGGTTTTTCATAATTTAATCCGGGGACAGTTCCTGTATGATGAAATTATCTGCAAGGAAAGACGATTGAAATTTAATGTATAATAGACTGCTTTGTCCATATGAGCCATTGTCTATACAGCAGTTTGAATTTCGATTTCCTTGCTGCCGGATATAGGTCATGGTATATTTGTTTTAGGCGCTGTTCTCTTTGCAGGCCAAAGAACATAGTGCCGGCCATTGATACAGGTTGTGGAGGGATAGTTATATATGGTTATTTTTCTTATGCTCTTAGGGCTGGTCCTATTAATCGTGTATATCAACAAAACAAACGCACTTTCAAAAAAAGTAGTGGAACTGGAATCAACATTGGAACAATTAAAGCTTGCCGCAAAACCGGCTCAAAAAGATGAGGCATCAGTGCCTGCCCTTGAACCTGCTGCAGTAAAAATAGAAGACTCTTCCATACCACCGTTATCATTAGAAAAAGATAAGGGCAAAGAGTGGACTGATTTATTCAGTCTAAAGTTAGCGGCTCAAACAAGGGAAGAATGGGAGGCACTGATCGGCGGAAAACTTCTAAACCGAATCGGTGCGGTTGCCCTTATCATTGGCGTAGGATTTTTTCTGAAATATTCCTTCGATAATAATTGGATAACCGAGTGGATGCGTGTTATTATTGGGTTCGTTATTGGCTCGGCACTGCTTTTCTATGGCATACGCTCCCATAAAAGGGGTTACGAAATATTTGCCCAGGGGCTTGTGGGGGCGGGAATATCCACCCTCTACCTTTCAGTATACGCATCCTTTAATTTTTATCACCTCGTGCCGCAAATTGCTGCCCTTGCTCTGATGTCGGCAGTGACCATTATAGCCTTCTTACAGGCGTTTTACTATAATTCTCTGGCGATTACTATACTGGGCTGGGCGGGCGGCTTTCTCACGCCTGTTCTGCTTAGTACCGGGCAAGCTAATGAGGTGGAGCTGTTTACCTATATTGCCCTGCTGGATGCCGGGCTATTGATGATTCTTACCAGGAAGCCGTCATGGGCTATTCTTGAGCCGCTCACTCTGTCAGCAACATATATCATGTATTTGTCGTGGTTCCTCGAGTTCCACGTACATGGCCAAGTTTTCCCAACCGTAATGTTTTTAAGCGTGTTTTGGGGATTATTTTACGCTCTTCACCTTTTTTATATCCTCAAATCAGGGGATACATTTTCCAGGATCAGCCAGGCAGTCGCGGCCTTTAATGCTATTTTTTATTACGCGGCCCTGTACACTATCATTGAACCGCATTATCATCAGTGGATAGGGCTTGTTACCTTGGCCAGCGGCTTTACCTACTTCCTCCCTCTTCTGCTGCTCAAGCAGAGAATTGCTGGTAACGTTGGGTTATTCTCTCAGTACATACTGACATCAATCGTTTTCCTAGTTATAGCAACTAAGATCCAGTTTGAAGGGCTTAAAACTCCACTCTTCTGGTCACTGGAAGCAGTAATGCTGGCCTATCTTGGAATCCGCTGGAAGCTTAGCAATGTATGGCGGCCAGCCCTGGCACTTTTTGGGCTTGCCGTGCTAATGCTGGTTTCCATCAAAGGCGCGTTTCATTACTTCCCTATTAACGAGTATACGTTCATGCTCAATCAGCGCGCCCTTACATTTATAGTACTTGCTGTGTCGCTCGGAGCCAGTGCCGTTCTTTTTAAGCAGCTGGACGACAAATATAGTAAAAACATTCAAGAATGGCTGCAATACAGCTGGTGTATTGTTCTCCTCGCGCTCTGCACCATTGAGACCAACGATTGTTTTCAACGGCTCTTGCTGGATGCAGACAGAAATGCGGCGCAGAGCCTGGTATTTAAGGATTATCTGACCCTGTCTCTGGTCTGGTTGGCCTATTCTCTTCCGCTGGCCTGGTATGGTTTGCGTAAACAAATTCTACCGGTATTGCATTGTGGACTGGCTGCTATGGCTCTTTCCATTTTTATGACTGCGATAGCGGGTATCTCTTATACTCCGCTTGAGAATTTTACTGTTTTGCTAAATTATCGCCTGGCCGTGCTCCTGTTAATTATAGCCGGAACAATCGTGCACGCTCATTGGCTGAAGAACGCCCGCCAGGTCTACGACTGGCTGAAAAAGGCGATCGCCGTACTCCGGATCTGTACCATCCTGCTTGGCTTAGTCCTGCTATCGGGCGAGACATGGGATTATTATAAGAAGGCAATTATATCCCTAGAACAGTCCGGGATTACTGCGGAGATCGCCGGCAGGCTCAACCATTTAAAGAACCTCCAGCAATTATCCCTTTCACTGATATGGCTGCTTTATTCAATTTTCTTAATGGTTTTGGGAATCTGGCGACGGGTCCGTGAACTCCGGCTGGCATCAATAGTCCTATTCGGGATTACGATATTGAAAATCTTCATATACGATTTGTCATTTCTTGAAACGCTCTACCGCATATTCTCATTTATTGGCTTGGGTCTGATCCTCCTTGGAGTGTCCTATTTATATCAAAGATACAGGGCGATTATTTTTAGCGGGAGCTCTAAAAAGTATGAAAATAGATTATAGGGAGTTTTATGCAACACTACTGACTTGAGGTAGAAATACGGTTACGGTTGTTCCTTTTCCTAATTGTGATTCTACTTCTATTTTTCCATTATGTTTTTCAATGATCCCGTAGGAAATAGACATTCCCAACCCTGTGCCCTACCTACAGGTTTTGTTGTAAAAAACGGTTCATAAATTTTCTCTTTCACTTCTTCCGTCATCCCACAGCCATTATCTTCTATAGTAGTCACTATTTCTTTCCCATTTTCCCAAAGACGTATCATTACCGTTCCCATACTTTCATTTTTCCGTCATACTTTTGTTTTTTTAAAATTGCCTGACATGAATTTACAATAATATTTAAATAAACCTGGTTGAGTTGTGCATGGTAACATCTTCAAGCTCTCTTTTTTTCCTGCTATACCCTGGACATAAATCTGATTATTTCGACAATCAGAGATCCTAACTTCCATAAATGTTAAATATAGTATAACATATCTTTTAGCGGTTTAAATGTACCGGTTTGGCTGTATACGATCCATGAAACACAAAAAGTCCAGACCGTTTAGAGTCTGGACTTTGTATAAGTGGTTGTGGAAAAGCACCGTTTTTTATTTATTGCAGTAACCACCACCGTAGGGCATAGAGAAGACCAACAGAATCAGAATTAGAAAAAGAATAAAACTCCCGTCAAAACCAGGATATCCTGCCCCAGTAGCGCCAGCACCGCCTCCAAACCCAAATCCCACTTCAATTTACCCCCTATTTATATTTCATTCCGCAGACAATATATTCATTTAAAGTTGGATGTGTTAACTATGCTTAGGCTGTAGCAATGAATAATTTTCTTGAAAAACCTTACATCCTATGTTTGCAAGGGCCCGTGGGTTGACACCACCTTTGGCGCCAAAAAATTGAGGGCCGCAGAATTACGGGAAACCGTATGTTAATTCATTGCTGCACCAATATCAGTATGATTTACGCAGTAGATTATAGTATTATAGTTGGAGCCCAGTGTTTGAAATCATGGGCGCATTTTGGCAGGCAACGAAGAGTTCATTTTTATTATTTTAAAAAGAAGGGATGATTGCGACAAAGCCGAATAAATTATATATTTTCAATAATCTCGTACTACAGGTGAAATCATGTCAATTATTTACATGCTTGATTTATTTGGAACCTTTGCTTTTGCTATTTCCGGAGCTTTAATGGCCATTAAGAAAGATATGGATTTGTTTGGTATCATAGTTTTGGCTTTTGTTACAGCTATTGGTGGAGGAACAATACGTGATGTTTTATTGGGTAATACTCCCGTATTCATCCTTTATGACCCTATTTATATTTATATATCCATTATAGCTTCCTTTGTTGCTTTTCTATTTTACAGGGTGCTTTTTAAAATAAATTCGATAATACTAATTGCTGACGCTTTGGGCCTGGGGGTTTTTGTATGTATAGGAATCACTAAGGCACTGGAAGCAAATGTTTCTTATCCTGGTGCAGTACTACTTGGATTAACTACAGCAGTGGTGGGTGGTGTAATCCGGGATTTATTGGCCAAAGAAATACCTGCGGTTCTCATACGGGATTTCTATGCTGTCACCTGTATTGCTGGCGGAATTATCTATATTATTCTCTTGACGATTAATCTATCACATAATGAAATTATTTTTTCAACAGCCGGATTTATTATTTTATTACGTTTATTAGCTATTAAATTTAAATGGAATTTAATCAGGGTATCATCGTTTTCCTCTAAAAAAAGTTTTTAATCAATAAAATATTTTTTTATGTGCAACTTTTTATATTAAACGTACGTCTATGTTATCACGATATATAATGAAAGGAGGTGTAAAAAATTCTGAATAACACAGAAAAAAACCGGATGCTTCCGGGAATTATTATGACAACAGTGATATCAATAGCTTTAATCATTTGCACAGTGATACTGGCAACTCCCTTAAAAAACTATGCCAGCAACAAAAATGCTGTCGCTGTTACCGGAGCCGCCAAAAAGCAGATCCGCTCGGATTTAATAGTATGGCAAGGCAACTTTTCCACCCAATCCCCCCAACTCCCTGAAACATACAACAGACTGTCCCAAAATCACGACATGGTAAAAGATTACCTGTTGAAACAGGGTATCGCAGAAAAGGACATAGTATTTTCTTCTATCCAGACTATTCCTATGTATCAAATTAACTCCAACGGAGTACAGTCAAATGTATTGGAAGGCTACCGGCTTATGCAAAGCGTTGAAATCAAATCTAACGATGTAGAAAAAATTACAGAGATATCCCGCACTTCTACCGAACTGATTAACCAGGGTGTAATTTTTGAATCTCAGCCTCCTCAATATTTTTACACCAAACTTAACGATTTAAAAATAACTATGCTAGGCGAGGCTGCCAAAGACGCGAGATTACGTGCAGAGCAGCTGGCAAAAAACAGCGGTGGCAAAATTGAGGGGTTGCGCTCGTCCAAGATGGGTGTTTTTCAGATAACCCCACTTAACTCAACCGAGGTCTCTGACTATGGCATTAATGATACTTCTTCCCTGGAAAAAGAAATAACCGCCGTAGTTAGTGTGGAGTTTTATGTTAAATAATTGAAATTGTATTACAGGTCATTATATTCTGGTCACAGATACTGCAGAACAGACAGGCGAAGGCTTCCCGAATATTCGGGAGGCCTTCGCCTGTTTCCCTCCCCACATTTTGGCAAAACCGGTCTGGTTAATTGTACCGCCAGAGGTATCAGGTGCATATACTGGATTAAAGAACCCCAAGAAGGAGGAATTTGCTATGGCAAAATATGATCAATACGTTGGCTCCGATTCCGGCACCAGTTGCCATCACGATCCTTTCCGTAATATCACCCATATTTGTTGCTGTATAATAATTTTTCTACTATTAATTATAATTGCGATCCTGCTCTGCAAATGCTGAGATAAAACTGGAGAATTACTACCAGCCGTTTGTATAAATAAATTAGATTTTATATATGATACGGGAAATATTCCCGGTTTTTTTCTTTCTGGAAAATAAATTACATACTTGCCACGTTATGACATTTTTCCCGAAGCTGTTTTCCTTTTTGCTGTCCAAATATATTTGATTATAGAGAAAGAGTAAATATGGAGGTTTTATAGATGAAAACCGACGTTGACAACTCGGAGCCACTAACACATAGTAATGCCGGCCAGCGCCAGCAGCAAACATTAACTGCAGTAGCTGATGTGGCCGGCGAAAAAATATTATATATATCATCCACTGAAAAGGCCGGTCAGAAACAACTGGCCTGGCAACTCAAAGAGGCTGAGGAACTGTACCGGCAACTGGTCGAGCTGTCCCCTGATGTAATTGTCGTCCACCATAAAGGGAAAATTGTTTTTATAAACAAGGCGGCAGCGGAGTTTTACGGCGTAAAAAGCCCGGAGGATCTGCTGGGAAGGAATATACTGGATTCTGTTCATCCCGACCACCAGAAATCAGTTGTCACACGGGTGCAGGATATGCTATTGAAGAATAAAGGCGTACCCGTAATAGAAGAGAAATTTTTTAAAAAAGATGGTACCGTTATAGATGTGGAGGTATCGGCAGCGCCTGTAACCTTTAAAGGCAAACCGGCGATTCAGGTGGTTATTCGGGACATTACTAAACACAAGCAGATGAGCAAAGAAATGTCCCGCCTGGAAAGATTAAACCTGATTGGAGAAATGGCCGCCAGTATAGGGCACGAAATAAGAAACCCCATGACCACTGTGCGCGGTTTCCTACAGATGCTGCTAGACAAAGACAGCTGCGCCCCGTATAAGCATTATCTTAATATTATGATCCAGGAGTTGGACAGGGCGAATTCCGTCATTACGGAATTCCTCTCCCTGGCCAGAAGCAGGGCGGTTTATTTAAAGCCGCAAAACCTAAACTCCATATTGAAAACCCTTTCCCCTTTGATAACCGCCGATGCATTAAATTCCAACAAATTCGTTAAGGAGGAGTTGGGGAATGTTCCCGACATCCTCCTGGATGAAAAAGAAATCCGCCAGCTGATACTAAACCTAACCTGCAACGGACTGGAAGCCACCGCCCCCGGCGGCTCCATCATCATTAAAACCTATACTGAATCTGAGGAAATAGTTTTACTCGTACGCGATGACGGCAGGGGGATTGATCCCGCTATAGTGGACAAACTGGGTACTCCTTTCTTCACTACCAAGGACAGCTGCACGGGTCTGGGACTGGCGATGTGCTACAGCATCGCTCCCGCCACAACGCTATTATAAAAATAGAAACAAGCACCAATGGAACCGACTTTTACGTACGGTTCAGGAAAAACAAAAAAATTGTGCACAGTAGCCTCCCTGGCTGGGAGGCTACTTGCGGTGTACGGACTAATCCCTGTCAAGGCATATGCGGTCACCGTTTTTTTCTGTCTGACAGCCTGTTGAAACTGAAGACAATCATCCTATAGAAGAAATATACGGAGAATAAAGCTATAAAACCCCAAAGGCCCGCCACTATATCTTTAAATTCCATATTGCCGCGCCCTGTAATCCCCTGCTCTATTTCCAGGGCAAACACCAGCACCACCAGCACGGTAAAGGTATAAATAAAAGAAATAACGGAAATATTCAACTTAGCCATCCACCTGAAAGCTTTGTCTGCTACAATGAAAAAAACCAGCCCCAAACCCCCAATAAGCCAGAAATGTAAATCCTTATCAGACAAATGAAATCCAAACCAGCCGGTGGCGGCAATTATTACATCATGCAGGTAATTTACCAGATTAGCCAGTACCATTAGAGTCTTCCACAATATATACACCCCGCTTTTCATACTGTAATTTGGCAAACACCTGGCAAAAATTTACGACAAAAATATCACCGGAGGTTCTTTATGCAAAAAACCAAGACAATATTAATAATTTCCCTATCCTTGTCGGTCTTCCTGTCAGGATGTCTTTCAGGCAAACGGGAACAAATCCCGGAAGTCCCTGGGCGGGACGGTAAGACCACCCCGCCGTCCGGGAATATTTCACCCGCTAACAACGAGAGCCTCCGGCTGGCAGGGCTACTGCCAAAAGAAGGATTTACCTGGTATTATAACGGCTTTGCCGAATACGGTCACAGGATGACCCTTGCATCCGTTGAAAACAAACAAGGAGTATATACCTATAAAATTGAAGGCGTGGTTGACGACCCCTCGGGCGGTGAGGCAAAAAACAGGGACTGGAGCCTGCGAATAACCTACACCGTAGCTAACGGAACCATGATCCAGGAAAAAAAGGAATCAACCATGCTGGACTCAAAGTTTGACCGCCTTGAAATTATTAAAACCCCTCTGGAAAAAGGAACAGCGTGGAAACAACAGGTAAAAGACAAAAGCGGCGCCACGGCGATACTGAATTGCAAGATTGAAGGTGTCAGGACAACCGACGAATCTGATTTTTACACCGTGCTTTACCGGGAAGAGGATAGTGACTATTATGAAAAGCGCGAGATCAAGGAAGGCGTGGGCATTTTTTCCTTCGAAAAGCTTTTATCCGTGGACGGCAATAGTTTCCCCGCCGGCTATAACCTGAATGAAGAGGCTTCCGGTTACAAAAAATAAGGTCGTCTGCCCCACTACAGATTCTTTGCCTGTTCTTCTCCCACTATTATTTTTTAATTTAATTCCCTTTGCACAATCTTATTAATTGATGCAATGGCTCTGGCAACGGATACGGTATCCTGAAGGAGGTTGGGGAATGAGCTTCAGTGGGGTGTGCCGAATAACCGCGGAACATATTTCGGAAGGCAGGAAGAATTACACAAACTTCTTGGAGGGTAGCGGGAACAATTTTTTCAGCGCACTTTTTGCAGCCATAGCACTAGCTGACAGTGAAGGCATCCGCAGACTGGCTGCCGGTTTCCCGGGTGAAGTCTATGCCTACGAGGAAGTCACAAATTTTAGACGCATTAGCTTTGAAATCATCACCAATGAATAACCCGCCAGAAGATACTTATCGGGGGGATTCTCAAATAGCCCGGGCGAATCCCCCCGGCAGTCTTTCCGCAATTTAGCCCGTCACTTCCGTATACCCCTGTTTAAAGCGCACGGTAAACAATGTGCCCCAAGATCCTGTATCAATATCAATGCTGGCATTGTGCCGGGCGGCAATCCCGTAACATACCGCCAGACCAATCCCGGTACCATTATCCTTGGTGGTGAAAAAAGGAGTCCCTATTTTTTCAAGCACATCTGGCTGTATACCGTAACCCTGATCCTGCACGGACAGAAGGACTCCCTCTCCATCAGCGCAGGTCTTTATGGTCAGGGTCCTCTCTGTAGGCATGGCGTCCAGCCCGTTACGGACAAGGTTCAATATCAATTGACGTATTTCTTTTTCATTAAGCAATATATCGGGCACTTCCTCCACTTCCACGGATACATTTTTATTGCCGTGTATGGCATCGGCTAAAATTAACGGCTGTAGAGCCATTACCACCGCATTGATATTTTTCATCTGCATATCCGTCTGTTTATTCCTGACCATGGACAGGAATTCCGTTATAATCGTATTGGCCCTGTCAAGTTCACTCACCATCAAATCAAAATAATCCCCAAATTTGACGCATTCATCCTTTTTCGCCAGCAATTGCAAGAAACCCCGTACCGCCGTCATGGGGTTTCTTATTTCATGGCCGATACCGGCTGCCAGTTGCCCCACCAGATCCAGCCTGTCCAGCCGCGCCATCTCCCCTTGCAGCCTGATCCGGTTAGTCAGTTCCCTTATAATTCCGGTGAAGTAAACATTGCCCTGGGAGATCCAGCGGGACACGGATACCTCCACCGGAATTTCATTCCCGTCTCTCCCCAAGGCATAGCTCTCCAAGGGGCTACCATTCCTGCCGGCGCCCCACGGCACCATTTTTTCAACACCGCCCAGATGCCCGGCACGCAGCCTTTCCGGAATTATAATGGTGATATCGGAACCCTCTGCTTCCTCCTGGGAATACCCGAATATAGACTCCGCAGAATTATTCCAGAAAATAATCTTGCCGGCTTTATCTATGGTGATAATAGCGTCGACGGCTGACTGGGCCACGGAACGAAAATGTTCTTCACTGTACCTCAACGACTCCAATAGCCTGCTGCTATCTTCCAGTCTGTTCTGATATTCTATCAAACTAGCATCCATCTGTTTGTTTTTTGCTTCTGCGGACCTAAGTTCGGATAATAGCCAGCTATTCTCAAATTCATTTCCCGCTAGCAGTTCCTTTGCCGAGTTCTCATTATCCACTATCGAACCCTACCTCCACTCGTTACATGTTGACATTTTACTTCATGTTTACTTAAAATCCGACATATTAGCTATCAAAGTCTGTTGCCCAGCTGAGTGTTTCACTCATCTGGGCAACATCGCAAAGATCAGGAACCATGGCTAAAAAGCTGTGTAATCAATATTTATTCTATACTACATTAAAATTCCCTTTATGTTTTAAATTATATTTCAATTATTTTATTGATCATGGTGGTTACTAGCAGATTACACAATCAATAATGCATTACCTCAATTAATTCGCACGAGGATATAATCAGTAAAAAACCCGCACTGGGCGGGTTTTCGAATCTATTCTTTAAATTCCTTCAGCTCTCGCAGAAGCCTGTTGAAAATATCCTTGACCGGCAGAATATCCTTAATCATATGCACATTTTTGCCTGCGAATACCAGGCCCTCCTGTACTTTACCGAGGCGGGAATTTTCCAGGGCATTAATAATACAGTACTGGCCTGAACAGGATTTTAAACAGGCGGTGCAGTTCCTGGCTTTTTCCGCCAGACCGTTTATTACATTATTAACAAAGTTGTTTTTTAGCGCCCTGCCGGGCATGCCCACCGGGCTGGGGATGACCACCACATCATCGGCGGTGGCTTTCAGGTACATCTGCTTGAAGGCATCCGCTACGCTGCACTCCCGGCTCAACACGAACCTTGTTGCCATTTGTACCCCATCTGCGCCCAATTTCATAGCTCTGGCTATCCCTGTCCCATCCACTATGCCGCCGGCAGCGATTAGAGGTATTTTAACGGCTGAACGTATAGCGGGAATTATATCAAAAAGTGGCTGATCCGTGCCCAGATGTCCGCCAGCCTCGGTTCCCTCGGCCACTATCGCCGCAGCGCCGTATTTTTCCGCTATTTTGGCCAGTCTCGCCGAGGAAACTATAGATACCACGGGGATGCCCGCTTCCTTGCCCCAGCCAAATATGTCCCGGGAAAATCCGGCCCCGGAAAAAATAACATCTATCTTCTCCTCGATAGCGGCCCTGACCAGTTGGGCGAACTCTCTGACAGCAAACATAATGTTCACACCGATTATGCCATCAGTCAGCTTTCTGGCCTCCCTGATTTCCATCCTCATTTCCTCTTGATCCATGCCCGTGACAGCGATAATCCCTATGCCACCGGCTTCGGCTACCGCAGCAGCCAGAGGTGCGGTAGAAACCCTTAAAGCCATGCCTCCCTGGATAATGGGAAACCTGGGCATCAGTTCACCTATTTTTAATTGCGTTATTTCCAATTTTAAACTCCTCCCAGATTACTTATTCTGCATAATATCATAATAATACACCCAAATCGTAATAGATACAATTTAATTTGATTGTTGTTTTAAGCATAGAATTGACCTATAGATAAATTTTTATAACCCCCGTTGACTGAAGTTTTAGCAAGTAGGGCAGGTACTTTAAGAAATCTGCAGAAAGTTTAAAGTAGGAGCAATCCGATTACCCCGGGCGCTTTTACAAAGAGCCACTGACCGGCGGCCCCCGGGCGAGAAGTATGCATCATCCATCCAAGGTGCAAGAAGCTTTGAGAGAGTACTACAGTGCCAGGGGATGGAACCCCGAAACCGGCATTCCGGAGGACCGGACGCTGGTCAGATTAGGGCTAAAATAGGACGGCATCAGATCAATGAATTACGCCAGTCTGCCGGTGGTTTCACCCACCGTTTCCACAAAAACCGGGAAATAGCCTCTGGACTCCCCGTCCAGCAGCACCTCAAACCAGTACGTTCCTTCTTCTTCGAAAGGAAGTTCCACTTGGATAATACCGTTGGAATAAGGGCGATGGGCTTCAAGGGAAAAAGGGTAGGAGGACATTTCCAGGAGCACCCTGGACCGTTCTGATGATAGAAACCGCAGGCTGAAATAATGTTTGCCCTCTTCCCCATACCAGCCCAGAATTACGTAACACCGTTTCTTGGCGGGATAGCTCAAAACGTGTACCCGGTAAAACACACCCATCAGGCTAAACTTACCCTGGTCGTGACTGATATTGTCACAGAGTATGAAAGAGCAAAGGGCGGCAGGCAGGTATATCACCCCCGATTAAAGCGGATAATTATGTCATTCAAAGATTGATTTTTATCCTGCATAAAAAATTAAATGACGGTGCCTTACACCGTCGGCTAGGAAAACCGTTTATATAAAGAGTCCAAGGTTCCCAGTTCTCTTTTGACTTTTGAAATTCGACTTTTGACATTCGACAATTCAATTTTTTTCATCAGCCCTGACGAGAAAATAATTTTGCTCAAGGGTGGTGTCGGCCACCTTCATGAAACTTTCCTCGGGACACCAAGTTAGTTGGATGCGTATCCCGTCATAATAATCAACCTTCTCAATATTGCCCACAGCCACCCTTTTAAAATTGGGCGTACTATGCATAAAGATGAGTTGGAATTTATCGTTGCGTATTAAACTGAAATGGGTAGATCCCACTGTTTTATCCAGGACAACCACTTCGGGGACGGATTTGTCGAGTAGCTTTTTATTTTTGGTGTACCAGTCAAGGGTGCCCGCTTTTACGTTTACTTCATCGATCATGTCATCTTTTCTAAAAGCCATCCCGTCCACCCTTTCAGCCATAACTTGTAATCTTATTACATATAAATATTTCTCTGGACAGAAAGTTAATCCTTCCACAAAACCGACATTTAATTAATTCCTCAAATTCGGTCTTAATCCTTCTGTAAGCAGGAATAAAATGTGAAAAGTTGACTGCCATTATTATATGCTGTGGATTACTTTCTGGGCCTTTAAACATTTTTCCACACCCACTTTTATGTAAGAAATAGCTTCCAGTAATAATTTTACTTTTTCTTCTCCCATTTCTTCAAAGACCATGCTTATTTTTTTTCTGCTGGTCTCCATGTACTTTTCAATTTCGTCTCTGCCGGCGGACGTCAGGTTGATGATAACAACCCTCCTGTCCAAGTCACTCCTTTCCCTGATTATCAATCCCCCTTTCACAAGCCGGTCGGTGAGACTGGAAACAGCAGCCATGGTTACACCCATGGCATCCGCAATGTCCGATACGGTGGAAGGCCCCCCGTGTAAAAGTTTTCTCAGCAAAACCGTCTGCACGTGGGTTATCCCGTCTTTCTCCCGGGGCATCATATATTCCTTATAGATAGGGAAAAGCGCGCTCATTTCCTGTTCCAGCAGGTAGACATAACCGGAAAAAGGCTTAGTGTTCTCCATAACTGCCTCCTTATAACCTTTTGCGAAAATTTAATCATGTAAATAATTAGACATGTTAAAGTTACCGTTTGTATCCCGATTTGTCAACTGAATGGAGGAAATAACTCGTTTTCATTACTGCCCTTTGGCCATAGCTTCCATTATTTTCTGGTAGGTCAAATCCATACCCTCCGAAATCACCCTGACATCCCCTATCACCGGCATAAAATTGGTATCGCCTCCCCAGCGCGGAACAATATGAATATGGAGATGGCCGGGCACACCGGCCCCTGCAATTTTACCCAGATTAATCCCTACATTAAAACCCTCGGGGTTAAAGGCAGTACGCAGAACACCCACCATTTTTTGTGTGACCAAAAACAGCTCCGTTAATTCTTCCTGTTCCAAATCGGCTAAATCACCCGCATGTCTTTTGGGAGCAACCATAAGGTGGCCGTTATTATATGGGTATAGGTTCATCAAAACAAAAACCTTATCACCCCGGTATACTACATAGTTTTCCTTATCCCTGTCGGAAGTGAGTTTGTCACAAAAAATACAGGCAGATCCGTGATCCTTGCCGATATATACGCTTCTCCAGGGTGCCCAAATCCTGTCCATATCAATGCCCATTCCCTTCTTTTTTTTTATTATTTTCTCTCTGAACGACATAAATCCTGCCGTTTTGCAGGCATTTATTATACTGCAAAAAAGAAAACCACCCATTATAATCAGGTGGTTTAAAATTGTAAAGCTATTGATTGCCCATGGACTGCAGCTTAATATTGTTTTCAAATACCTTGTAAAATTAGCGGAGGCTATGGGCCATTGACCTTACCTCTAAATATCTACTTTGTTGTCGGCCAGGTACCGGTCACGGACATGGAATTGACCATTCCCGGCAACAGTTCCGGCTCGCACTGGTGATGTCCGCCGCCGCCAAACATCGACGGTGCCAGACCGGTGTAGGCTGGTATACCATGTTCGTTAATGTCCAATCCTTCAGATTCCTCCTGCTCGCCGACCCTGATGCCCACAAGCTTTTTCAGGGCGATAAATACAAGGGCAGTAGCCGCAAAGGACCAAAGTGAGACCGCCGCCACGCCCAGGGTCTGAACGCCCAGCAGGTGGAAGCCGCCGCCGTAAAGAACGCCGCCGTCCTGGGCAAAAATACCCACCGCCAGCGCCCCCCAGGTGCCGTTAACCCCGTGTACGGCTATGGCTCCCACCGGGTCATCCGCCTTTGCCTGGTCAAAGAAGCTTACCGCCAGCACCACCAGCACACCGGCAACTGTTCCTATGGCCAGGGCCGAAGCCGGGGCAATGAAGGCGCAGCCGCCGGTAACGGCAGCCAGCCCGGCCAGGGCACCGTTGATGGCCATACTAGGATCCGGCTTGCCCCACCTGAACATGGTAAACAGTATCCCGATGGTGCCGCCGGCAGCCGCCGCCAGGTTGGTGTTCACGGCTATGCGGGCGATGTTCATATCCAGCCCGGAAAGAGAACTTCCCGGGTTGAATCCAAACCACCCAAACCAGAGTATAAAGGTGCCAAGAAAGGCCAGGTGCAGGTTATGGGCGGGTATTACGTTAATACTGCCGTCACAGTTGTATTTTTCCTTGCGCGGCCCCAGCACCAGCACAGCCGCCAGAGCACTCCAGCCTCCCACGGCGTGGACCACCGCAGAGCCCGCAAAATCAATCATGCCTAGTTGCTGCAGCCAACCATTGGCGCCCCAGACCCAGTGGCCAGCCACAGGATAGATAATACCCGTGCAAAGCACGGTAAAGAACATATAGGGAGCGAATTTCATCCTTTCCGCCACCGCGCCGGAGACTATAGAAGCCACCGCCATGGCGAAGGCGGCCTGGAATAGCCAGAAAGCATATATGGGTACTCTATATTGTATGTGCCCTAATTCGCCAGACAGCATAAAACCGCTGCTGCCAAACAGCCCTGCTTTGTCCAGGCCGAACATGATGCCAAAACCGATTATAAAATAACTTAACATTCCCAGTGTGCTGTCCGCAAATACCTTCATTACAATGTTTAGTGAATTTTTGGCCTGAATAAAACCGGCCTCCAGAAATGCAAAGCCCGCCTCCATGAAGAAAACCAGGGCAGCGCAAAGCAAAACCCACACGGTATCAATACCCGACGCCAGGGTAGCTGCGTTTACTTCCATATTCTTTTAACCTCCCCGAAAATAAAAAAAGCGCCTTGTAAAGGCCACATGCCGGCCTTTACAAAAGCGCCCTCGCTTCGCAATCCCCCGTTGGATTGATAAATTTTGTTTTATCTGTTAAATGGCCTCGTTGCCGCTTTCCCCGGTGCGTATACGTATGGCATTTTCCACCGGGTAAATGAATACTTTTCCGTCCCCGATTTCACCCGTGCGAGCCGCATCCATTACCACCCGCACCACCTCGTCTACCACATGATCCTTAACAACGATCTCTACCTTCAACTTGGGTAAAAGATTGATGCTGTATTCATGCCCCCTGTACACGCTAACCCGCCCCCGTTGCAGGCCGCAACCCAGCACCTGTGAGACCGTCATGCCGTGAATGCCGTATACGCCCAGCGCATCCTTGACATCCTCCAATTTTGAAGGACGTATAACGGCTTCTATTTTTTTCATAGTATTACCCCCATACTGGAAATAAATAAAGCCCTAATCCAAAAAAATCACGGCATTGGGACTTCATCGGCCTATGGATACATCAATGTATCAAACGTGATACAAACATTATATGTTTATTTGCAAATAAAATCAATAATTATGACTAAACATTACTATTCAGGTATTCAGAATTCAGTAGTCAGAATTCAGAATACCCAGAAAAAGCTTTCCAGCAAATTACTTACCGGGTCTTTGACAGTTGAATAACCAATAGATTTTCTAGAAGCCTTGGAAACAGGGCTTTTTTTGTTGCAAAAATGTCAAATTTGGCCACTTTTATAATGCGTACCTTTGCGTACTGTGTTATAATATAAGGAATTGGAGGGATTGGCTTGAGATTAAAAATATCTAAATCTAAAAATGCAGCATCTCGGGTCTTTGACAGTTGAATAACCAATAGATTTTCTAAAAGCCTTGAAAACAGGGCTTTTTTTATTATTTTTTTGTCAAATTTTTGCGGTTTAGTATTGAGCAATTTGTAACAATGTGTTATAATATAAGGGTCTGGAGGTGTTGGTTTGAAGCTTACTATTTCCAAATCCAAAAATGCCGCTTCGCTATATGTAACAAGATCAATTTATG